>NZ_JBYSZP010000007.1:305896-327139 GCF_058787295.1 Pseudomonas sp. FW305-3-2-15-E-TSA4
GTCAGATACATGGATGTCGACTGACACGACGCTTTCGCGAGCAAGCCCGCTCCCACAATGGATCAGCGGCGTTTATCCAGCGAGTACACAAACGGCGCGACAATTTCGATCGAGCCGTTGTTGAGCATGTCGGCCGGTGGCTTGGGCAGCGGTTGTGCGCGGCGGATCATTTCCAGGGTGGCCCGGTCCAGATCGGCGTTGCCCGAGCGGCCCACCAGTTCGAACGACAACACATTGCCTTCAGCGTCGACGACGAAACGCAGACGGTTCAAGCCTTCCTTGCCGCGAGCCTGCGCACTGGCCGGATACTTCTTGTACTTGCCCAAGTGCGCGAGCAGGGTGTTTTGCCAGCTGGCCTTGGCGGCCATTTGTGCGGGCGACGGTCCCGGTGCCGGCTGGGCGGATTTCTCCGTCGGGGCTTGGGTCGGCTGCGTCTCCGCCGGTTTTTCCTCGGAAGGTTTTTCCTTCACCGGCTCCGGTTTTTTCTCCACCGGTTTGGGCGGCTGCGGTTTCGGCTTTGGCTTGGGTTTGGGCTTCGGTACGGCAATCTCGGCCTTGGGTGCTTCAGCCAGTTTCGGAATCGGCAACTCTTCGACCGGAGCCGGTGGCTGCGGCGGTGTGACGACTTTCGGCGGAGCAGGCGGTGGCGGGGTCGGAACCGGTGCCAGCTCGACCATCATTGCCTGCGGCGGCAGTTCGATGGGCGGGCGGGCGGTCCAGTTCAGCGCCAGCGCGATGGCCAGCGCGTGAACGCCCAGCACCACGGCCAGGCTACCGCTGTAACGCGTCAGCTTATGGCGCGTCGTGATCATTTCTTGGCTGCGCTCTCAAGGCCCACCAGACCGACCTTCAGGTAACCGGCCGAACGCAATTTATCCATCACGCTCATCAGGTCGCCGTAGTCCACGCCCTTGTCGGCCTGGAAGAAGATGGTGGTGTCTTTCTTGCCCTGGGTCTTGGCGTCGAGCACGGCGCCAAGGGTTTCGGCTTTCACTTCATCGTCGCCGATGTACAGGCGCTGATCGGCTTTTACGCTGAGGAACACCGGTTTCTCCGGGCGCGGCGCCGGTTTGGCGGTCGAGGCCGGCAGGTCGACTTTGATGTCCACGGTAGCCAGCGGCGCGGCCACCATGAAAATAATCAGCAGCACCAGCATCACGTCGATGAACGGCGTGACGTTGATTTCGTGGTTCTCGGCCAGATCGTCGTCTGCGCCTTCTTTCAAATGCAGGCCCATGGCCGATTACCCCACTTTCACCATGTGTGGTTGCGAGCTGCTGCGCTCAGGCTGGTGATCGAGGTCACGGCTGACCAGCAACAGGACCTGCGCCGAAGCGTCGGACACCTGCGCCTTGTAGCCGGCGATGGAGCGGGCGAACACGTTGTAGATCACCACCGCAGGAATCGCCGCAACCAGGCCCAGCGCGGTGGCCAGCAGCGCTTCGGCGATGCCCGGCGCCACGACGGCGAGGTTGGTGGTCTGGGTCTTGGCGATGCCGATGAAGCTGTTCATGATGCCCCACACGGTACCGAACAGGCCGACGAACGGCGCGGTGGAGCCGATAGTGGCGAGGACGCCGGTGCCGCTGCTCATGTTACGGCCACAGGCTGCGACGAGGCGCTCAAGACGGAAGCTGACGCGCTCCTTGATGCCTTCTTTCTCGCGGCTGTTGACCGACAGGCGCATCTCTTCGAGGGCGTCGTGCACCAGCAGGTTGGCGAGGGTGCCTTCCTTTGCCGCAGTGGCGCTGGCTTCCTTGAGGGTCGCGGCTTTTTTCAGGGCACCGATTTCACCACGCAGACGACGCTTGGCGCCCATCAGCTCGAAGCCTTTGGCGATCCAGATGGTCCAGGTGATGATGGAAGCGATGGCCAGACCGATCATCACGATTTTCACGATGATGTCGGCGTTCTGGTACATGCCCCATGGCGACAGGTCGTGGGCCATGCCCAGGCTGTTGTCGGGTTCGAGCGCTTCAGGCGCGTCGGCCGGACTGGCATCTACCGCCTGCACCGGATCGGTGGTGGCTGGCGCGGCGGCGGCAGGTGCGTGTTGTTCGGTGGCAGCCGGGGCGGCTGGCGCCTGGGCATCGGCGAAGGCGGCGGTCGGCGCCAGCATCAGGCTGAGCAGCAGGGCCGCCACCGCGCTGAAGGCGCGAGGTCGTTTGGTTGGCGAAGCGGGGTTTTGATTACGTGTCATGCTGGCCGGACCTGAAGTAGAAAACGGTTGATGCTCTTCCAGGCCTCGTGAGGCCGAGAACAAAAGTGGGGTGCATTATTGCAAGTAATTCTTGTTAACAGAAGTAATAGAGTATCTTTTTTTCCTCGATTGCTAGCCGTTCGTCCTTTGTGAGGGCTAGTCTGTTCCTTTCGTTTGGGAGTTTTTTGATGTCCGCACCTTCTGTTTTGATTGCCGGTTGTGGTGATGTCGGCAGTCGTCTGGCTAAGCAATTGCTGGCTGCCGGCTGGGAGGTGCATGGTCTGCGCCGTGATGTTTCGCGCTTGCCGGACGGCGTCATCGGCGTGGCCGGTGACCTGTTCAAGGAAGATTGCCCGGAGACCTGGCCGGTCGGGGCGGTGGATTACCTGGTGTATTGCGCGGCGGCCACCGATCACGATGAAGCCGGTTATCGTGCGGCTTACGTGCAGGGTTTGCAGAACGTGCTGAGCTGGCTGGACGATTATGGGCAGACCCCTGAGCGGCTGCTGTTCGTTTCCAGCAGCAGTGTGTACGGGCAGCAGGAAGGGGAGTGGGTCGACGAGCATTCAGCGACCGTCGCCAGCGGATACTCCGGGCGGGTGATGCTTGAGGCTGAGCAAGTGGCGCTGAAAAGCGGTATCCCGGCGAGCATCGTGCGCCTGACCGGTATTTACGGCCCAGGTCGTGAATGGCTGTTGACCCAGGTACGTCGCGGTTATCGGGTGGCGGTCGAGCCGCCGCTATACGGCAATCGCATTCATGCTGATGACGCGGCGGGGCTGATGGCGTTTCTGCTGCAGGCAGCTCATCAGGGCACGCCGTTGCAGGATGTTTATATCGGTGTGGACGATGCGCCGGCACCGCTGGCCGAAGTGGTCGCCTGGCTGCGCGAGTATCTGGGTGTCACCGATTGGGCGGAAGACGCCAGCGTACGCCGCACCGGCAGCAAGCGCTGCAGCAATGCCCGGGCGAAGGCACTGGGCTGGACGCCGAAGTATCCGAGTTACCGTGAAGGCTATGCGGCGATTCTTGAAGGCAAATGCTGACCTTCTAACGCCACAAACCACTGTGGGAGCGGGCTTGCTCGCGAAGAGGGTGTGTCAGGCAACATTGATGTCGACTGACACACCCTCTTCGCGAGCAAGCCCGCTCCCACAGGGTTACGTGTTGTTCTCAGGTGTGGTTATTGCTTTTCAAGCAACCACTTGCGTTCACCCGGGGTGAACTGCGGCATTTCATCCGCCAGTGCGGTATTCACTGCCTGGAAAATCTCCAGCGCCTTGCCTTTGCGGGCAAAGATCCAGTTGTTGCCCTGGCCGTTGAGTTGCAGCCACATGCTGTCGTGGTCGCTGTTCATCGAGGCGCAGTCGCCTGCCAGGCACAGGGCATAGCGGTCGGCGCCGGGCAGACCGGACACTTGGCCGTCGGCCTGGAACTGCACGGTGTTGCCTTCGCCGTCGCCGCTGGCGATCTTCCAGCTGCCGCCCAGATAGGCCGAATACAGTGCGCGTTCGAAGCTGGCGCCGATTGGCGCGCCTTCCGGTACGGGGATTTGCGCACGGTCGAACAACTGATCCGGCTCGTTCTCGGTGGCGGCTTGTTTCATCCGGCCGCCGTCGCGTTTCAGCTCACTGCCGGAGCTGCCATAGAAGTCGACTTTCCAGGCGCCGGACTGTTCGCCCTGCAGCCGTCCTTCGACGTTCTCGAAACCGTTGGTGTAGCGGGCCTGACCGGCCTTGGTGTTGACGTCCCACTCCAGGTTCGGGCCATAGGCCTGAAGCGCTTCGCGCAGGGGGCCGCCCTTGGCAGCAGCGTCGATCGCCACCTGGTTGATCCAGGTGCCGCTGATGTCACGGTCGGCGGGGTCGCTGGCACAGCCGCCGAGGAAAATGGCGAGCAGCGAGAGAGCAAGCGCTTTGCGCATGGTGGAATCCTTTCAAAACCTTTTCTTTACCGCAGAGCAGTCGGCGCAGCGTTTGAAGGCTGCGCCGTGCGCATTACTCGATGATCAGGATGGCATCCATTTCGACCTGCGAACCCTTCGGCAGGGCAGCAACGCCGATGGCGGCGCGGGCCGGGTACGGCTGATCGAAGTACTTGCCCATGATCTCGTTGACCTTGGCGAAGTGGCTCAGGTCGGTGAGGAAGATGTTCAGCTTGACGATGTCCTTGAACGAACCGCCAGCGGCTTCAGCCACGGCTTTGAGGTTCTCGAACACCTGGACGGTCTGGGCTTCGAAGCCTTCAACCAGTTCCATGGTCTTTGGATCCAGAGGAATCTGGCCCGACATGTAGACAGTGTTGCCGGCCTTGATCGCCTGGGAGTAGGTACCGATGGCGGCTGGGGCCTTGTCGCTGGTGATAACAGTCTTGGTCATGTATGACTCCTTGTTAGGTGTGAATTAGGCACGCATGCGGGTGATGCGGATGACCCCGGTCAGGGCGCGCAGTTTCTTGATCACGCGGGCCAGGTGCACACGGTCGTGGACGCTGACCACCAGCTGGACGACGCTGATGCGGCCATCGCGCTCGTCCATGCTGATTTTCTCGATATTGCCGTCGGCCGCGTTGACGCTGCTGGCCAGCAGGGCGATCAGGCCGCGCTGGTGTTCCAGCTCGACGCGCAGCTCGACGTTGAATTCGCCGGTGACATCCTTGGCCCACGAAAGCTGGATGCATTTTTCCGGGTTGTGCCTGATTTCGCTGATGTTGCGGCAGTTGTCCAGGTGCACGACCATGCCTTTGCCCGCCGACAGGTGCCCGACAATCGGGTCGCCGGGGATCGGCGTGCAGCATTTGGCGTAACTGAGCACCAGGCCTTCGGTACCGCGAATCGCCAACGGGCCTTCCGGGCTCGGAAGCTGTTCGCCTTCGCCAAGCAGGCGGCGCGCCACGACATAGGCCATGCGGTTGCCCAGACCAATGTCTTCGAGCAAATCTTCAATCAGTTCGAGGCGGTATTCGGTGAGCATCGCCTTGACGCGCTCGGCCGGGATCTTCTCCAGTGAGCTGTCGAAACCGTTGAGCACCTTGTTCAGCAGGCGTTCGCCGAGGCTGATGGATTCGGAACGACGTTGCAGTTTCAGCGCATGGCGGATGTGCGTACGTGCCTTGCCGGTGACCACGAAGTTGAGCCACGCCGGGTTCGGCCGCGCGCCCGGTGCGCTGACGATCTCGACCGTGGAGCCGCTTTGCAGCGGTTCGGACAGCGGTGCGAGGCGGCGGTTGATCCGGCAGGCGATGCAGCTGTTGCCGACGTCGGTGTGCACCGCATAGGCAAAGTCGACCGCCGTGGAGCCTTTGGGCAGCTCCATGATCCGGCCTTTGGGCGTGAACACGTAGACCTCGTCCGGGAACAGGTCAATCTTCACACTCTCGATGAATTCCAGCGAGTTGCCGGCACGTTGCTGCATTTCCAGCACACCTTTGACCCATTGGCGGGCGCGGGCATGGGTGCCTTTCGGCTGCTCGTCACCGCTGGATTTGTACAGCCAGTGTGCGGCAATGCCGTTGTTGGCCATTTCTTCCATTTCGCGGGTGCGGATCTGGATCTCGATCGGTACGCCGTGCATGCCAAACAGCGTGGTGTGCAGCGACTGATAGCCGTTGGCCTTGGGAATCGCGATGTAATCCTTGAAGCGTCCCGGCAACGGTTTGTACAAATTATGCACAGCACCCAGCACGCGGTAGCAGGTATCGACCTTGTCGACGATGATCCGGAACGCATAGACGTCCATGATCTCGTTGAAGGCCCGACGCTTGCCGCGCATTTTCTTGTAGATGCCGTAGAGGTGTTTCTGGCGACCGCTGACTTCGCCCTGGATGCCGTCGATCGCGAGGCAGTGGCCGAGGGACTCTTCGATCTTGTTGACGATTTCCTTGCGGTTGCCCCGGGCGCGCTTGACCGCCTGGTAGATCCGCGCCGAACGCATCGGGTGCATCGCCTTGAAGCCGAGGTCTTCGAATTCGATACGAATGGCGTGCATGCCCAGCCGGTTGGCGATGGGCGCATAGATTTCGAGGGTTTCCTTGGCGATCCGGCGGCGTTTTTCCCCGGACAGCACTTCCAGCGTGCGCATGTTGTGCAGGCGGTCGGCAAGTTTGACCAGGATCACGCGAATGTCGCGCGCCATGGCCATGGCCATTTTCTGGAAGTTTTCGGCCTGGGCCTCGGCCTTGGTCTCGAAGTTCATCTGGGTCAGTTTGCTGACCCCGTCGACCAGTTCGGCCACGGTTTCACCGAACTGCGCTTGCAGCGCCTCTTTGGCGATACCGGTGTCTTCGATCACGTCATGCAGCATCGCGGCCATCAGGCTCTGATGGTCCATGTGCATGTCGGCAAGAATATTCGCCACCGCAAGAGGGTGCGTGACGTACGCCTCGCCGCTGCGACGGCGCTGACCGTCATGGGCTTGTTCGGCGTAGAAATACGCTCGGCGGACCAGGTTGACCTGGTCATTGCCGAGGTAGGTCGATAAGCGATCGGCGAGGGCGTCTATGCTCGGCATGATGACTCCTGCCGTAGGCTGTGTTCCCGCGCCGTGCTACGTCGACCAGGCATAGGCTTAGACGGCCTCGTTGGACTCGTCCTCGAACGCAGCGAAGACCGGGTCTTCGTGGACGATTTCCTGCTCGGCGATGAACTCGTAGCTCATCAGGCCTTCTGCGATTTCACGCAGGGCGACAACGGTCGGCTTGTCGTTTTCCCACTGGACCAGTGGCTCTTTGCCGCCGGTGGCCAGTTGACGGGCACGCTTGGTAGAGAGCATGACCAGCTCAAAGCGGTTTTCCACGTGTTCTAGGCAGTCTTCAACGGTTACGCGGGCCATGGTATTCCTCGGAGCGAATGCAATATGCGCGCTGCCCGGTTGGGCGAGCGGACTGAGCAGTTTAAAAAATCACCAGCGATTAGGGAAGCGCTGATTTTTTGACCAGACCCTTCAACGCGCTGCAAGCACCAATGTAAAGCGCTTGCAGCGGTTTTGGGAAGTGCTGATTAACCCAGTAGTTCGGCCAGTAATTTGCCGAAACGTACCTGCTGGCGTTTCTGTTGCAGCTGATTGGCGCGGAAAATCGCCTTCAGATCGTCCAGTGCATGGGCGAAATCGTCGTTGATGATCAGATAGTCGTACTCGACATAGTGGCTCATCTCGCTGACGGCTTCGCGCATCCGGCCATCAATGATCTCGTCACTGTCCTGGCCACGGTTGGTCAGGCGCTGGTGCAGGGCCTGCAGCGACGGCGGCAGGATGAAGATCGAGCGTGCTTGCGGCATCAGCTTGCGCACTTGTTCGGCGCCTTGCCAGTCGATTTCCAGAATCAGGTCGTGACCTTCGTCCAGCGTCTGCTGCAGGCGGCTTTGTGAGGTGCCATAGAAGTTGCCGAAGACTTCGGCGCGTTCGAGGAAATCGCCGTGCTCGCCCATCTTCACGAACTCTTCGCGAGTCACGAAGTGATAGTTCACGCCGTCCACTTCACCCGGACGCATGGCGCGGGTGGTGTGGGAGATCGAGACGCGGATCTCCGGATTGGCATCGGTCAAAGCCTTGACCAGGCTGCTCTTGCCTGCGCCCGATGGCGCGGAAATGATGTACAGGGTGCCGGTGCTGTGGGTCATGTCTGTTGCCTTACTCAATATTCTGCACTTGTTCGCGCATCTGCTCGATCAACACCTTGAGGTTGACGGCGGCCTGGGTGCTGCGCGGGTCGAAGGCCTTGGAGCCCAGTGTGTTGGCTTCGCGGTTGAGCTCCTGCATCAGGAAATCCAGGCGCCGACCGGCGGCACCGCCGGACTTGAGCACCCGGCGAACTTCGATGATGTGAGTGCTCAAGCGATCCAGTTCTTCGGCCACATCGCTCTTTTGCGCGAGCATGACCATTTCCTGTTCCAGGCGCTGCGGATCCAGTTCGGCCTTCATGTCGGTGAAGCGGTCGAGGACTTTCTGACGCTGGGTCGCGAGCATCTGCGGCACCAGTTCACGCAAGGTCACGACGTCCTCTTCAATGGAAGTCAGGCGCTCGTTGATCAGGCGTGCCAACTCCGCGCCTTCGCGCTCGCGGCCGGCCTTGAGTTCCTTGAGACCTTGATTGAACAGCGCCAGCGCATCGGCGTTCAGCGCTTGTGGATCAGTGGCGTCGGCCACCAGCACGCCGGGCCAGGCCAGCACTTCCAGCGGGTTGAGTGCTGCCGGGTTCTTGATCAGGCCGGCAACGGTTTCGGCGGCGGCGACCAGTTGCGCGGCGCGCTCGCGGTCGACCTGCAACGGCTTGCCGGTGCTTTCTTCGGTGAAGCGCAGGGTGCATTCCAGTTTGCCCCGCGACAGGCCCTGACGCAGGGCTTCACGCACGGCGCCCTCGAGGTCGCGGAACGACTCCGGCAGGCGCAGGTGCGGTTCCAGATAGCGGCTGTTGACCGAGCGCAGCTCCCAGCTCAGGGTGCCCTGGACGCCGGCTTTCTCGACGCGGGCGAAGGCGGTCATGCTGTGCACCATGGCGGTGACCTCGCAATGCAAATCGGCGCAGAAGGGATGTTCCGCAGGCTCGATATCAATGAATTTAAGCCGACTGGCAGCAAAGGCGCAGGATTGTAGCGCAGTGCGGCGGATGCGCCCAAACACACGGTGTGACAAAGGGCTGCAGGCCGTCGGTTATGCGCGTTTCAGGGCCCTGGGTCGACGGCCGGAATTTTTAACCCGTGCCCAGGCGCGGTGCAGCGCTCTATAATGCTCGGCAGTTTTCCGTCCCCAGTACAGGTATTCCCTATGAAACGTCCAAGTGGTCGCGCTGCCGATCAGCTTCGCTCGATCCGCATTACCCGCAACTACACCAAACACGCCGAGGGATCCGTACTGGTCGAATTCGGTGATACCAAGGTCATCTGCACCGTCAGCGTCGAAAACGGCGTGCCGCGTTTCCTCAAAGGCCAGGGCCAGGGCTGGTTGACCGCCGAGTACGGCATGCTGCCGCGCGCCACTGGCGAGCGTAACCAGCGTGAAGCGAGCCGTGGCAAGCAGGGCGGCCGCACCCTGGAAATCCAGCGCCTGATCGGCCGTTCGCTACGCGCTGCGCTGGACATGTCCAAGCTGGGCGATGTGACCCTGTACGTCGACTGCGACGTGATCCAGGCTGACGGTGGCACCCGCACCGCCTCCATCACTGGCGCCATGGTGGCCCTGGTTGATGCACTGAAAGTGATCAAGAAGCGCGGCGGCCTGAAAGGCGGCGACCCGCTCAAGCAAATGATCGGCGCGGTGTCGGTCGGCATGTATCAGGGCGAGCCAGTGCTGGATCTGGACTATCTTGAAGATTCCGCCGCCGAGACCGACCTCAACGTGGTGATGACCAGCACCGGTGGCTTCATCGAAGTCCAGGGCACCGCCGAAGGCGCGCCGTTCCAGCCTGAAGATCTGAACGCCATGCTGGAACTGGCGAAGAAAGGCATGAACGAAATCTTCGAACTGCAAAAGGCTGCACTGGCCGACTGAGCAGGTTCGCAACCCGCAAGGAGGACGTGATGAGTGATGAGCAAGAGTTGCTGCCCAAGCCGAGCCAGGAGGTTCGCCAATGGGCGATGTTTTGTCACTTGTCCGCCTTGCTGGGGATCTGGATTCCGTTCGGCAACCTGATCGGGCCGCTGATCCTGTGGCAGATGAAGCGCGAAACCGATCCGTTCATTGACGCTCAGGGCAAGGAAGCGCTGAATTTTCAGATCACCGTGGCGATTGCCGCCGCGATCTGTCTGCTGCTGATGGTGTTGATCATCGGCTTCTTCTTGCTGGGCCTGCTGGCCATCGGCGCATTGGTGCTGACGATCATTGCCGGGGTGAAAGCGAACGAAGGCTTTCCCTATCGTTATCCGTTCACTTGGCGACTGATCAAATAACGATCAATGCAAAGCCTCCGTGACTCGCAAAGTTTTAATTTAAATGCCCTGACTTGTCAGGGCATTTGTGTTTTTGCAACTCGAATAATTACTCTTTCGTGTAGGAACAGTTCTATCTGCGACAAGCGGTAGTGGATATTTTTTATATATTTAACGCCTACACTTTTAGTCACAACTGCAACGCTTTAACGCGATCTCAGTCCTTGGCAACAAGACTTGTCGATTGTTAAGGTTGCTCCGCGCAACGTTGCTTCAGAAATATCTCGATATATTCAAGCCATCGAAGGCCCTTGAATTCCAAATCAATCAGTGTTGAGACAATCAGCCGATTCAATGGGTGTGCGCGGGTAAAAAGTGCGCCTGATGAATAAATAGCCAAGAATATCCCCAATGATCCAGCTCGATTTTTATGGAACGCTCGTGGCCGCCTCTCTGGTGCTATTACTGGGGCGCGGACTTATTGCACGAGTCGGTTTTCTGCGTAATTACAATATCCCTGAACCCGTCGCCGGTGGACTGGTGGTTGCGCTGGGTTTATTGATGTTGCGAATTTTTGATATAGAAATCAGATTTGATACTTCACTGCAGACGCCGTTGATGTTGGCGTTCTTTGCCACAATCGGTTTGAGCGCAGACTTTGCCAGCCTGAAGAAGGGTGGTCGCGTAGTCGGCATATTTCTACTGGCGGTTACCGGACTTTTGTTGGTTCAGAACGCGTTGGGCATTGGCCTTGCCACAACGTTGGGTCTTGATCCGTTGATGGGGCTCCTGACGGGTTCAATCACGCTTGCGGGCGGTCACGGTACGGGGGCGGCGTGGGGCACGGTATTCAGTGAAAAGTACGGCCTCGCTTCGGCCTCCGAGCTTGCAATCGCCTCGGCAACCTTCGGCCTGGTCCTGGGCGGTTTGATTGGTGGGCCGGTGGCTCGCCTGCTCATCAAGCGCGTTGCGGTGCCCGGTTGCCAGCCTCAACAAACGCCACGGATGCCAAAGGGTTTTGAGCAGCCGAACAAGGAGCGTTCGATCACGCCCTTTTCGTTTATCGAGACACTGGCATTGATTGCGGTGAGTTTATTGGTTGGCAATCTGCTGAATGGTGTTCTGCACGGAACCGCATTCGAGTTGCCGACGTTTGTCTGCGTTTTGTTCGTGGGAGTGGTGCTGCGTAATGGGCTGTCGGCGCTGGGCCTGTATCAGGTATTCGAGCGGGAAGTGTCGGTGCTGGGTAATGTCAGCCTGTCGCTGTTTCTGGCAATTGCCTTGATGTCTCTCAAACTCTGGGATCTGGCAGCGTTGGCACTGCCGATATTCATCATCCTGGCTGCGCAAACGTTGGTCATGGCGCTGTTTGCGATTTTTGTGACATTCAGAGTGATGGGCAGTAACTACGACGCGGCGGTCCTGGCGGCAGGGCATTGCGGTTTTGGCCTGGGCGCAACGCCAACGGCCATTGCCAACATGCAGGCGGTGACGCAGCGTTTCGGGCCTTCGCAGATTGCGTTTCTGGTGGTGCCGATGGTCGGTGCATTCTTCATCGACATCATCAACGTGATCGTCATCAAGCTTTACCTGGCCTTGCCGTTTTTTGTCGCCGTCTGAGGTCAGGACGGCTTCAGGCGCGGCATAAAAAATGCCCGTATCTCGCGATACGGGCATTTTTTAACGACGGATCGACGCTTATATGGTCAGCGTCCAGTCGTAGTCGACGATCAGCGGCGCGTGCTGCGAGAACCGTGGCTGACGTGGCAGGCGTGCGCTGCGTACGAAACGGCGCAAGCCCGGGGTCAGCAGCTGGTAGTCGAAGCGCCAGCCCAGATTGAGCATCTCGGCCTGCTCGTTGTCCGGCCACCAGCTGTATTGGTCGCCTTCGCGGCTGACTTCGCGCAGGGCATCGACGTAGCCCATGTTGCCGACAATCTCGTCCATCCAGGCGCGTTCTGGCGCCAGGAAGCCCGGGGATTGCTGGCTGTCGCGCCAGTTCTTGATGTCGAGCTTCTGCTGCGCAACGTACAGCGAGCCACAATAAATGTACTCGCGACGTTTACGCCGCTGTTTGTCCAGGTACTTGCCGAAGTCGTCCATGAGCTTGAACTTCTGGTTCAAGTCCTCATCGCCGTTCATCCCCGAAGGAAGCAGCAAGGTGGCAATACTGACTTTGTCGAAATCTGCTTGCAGGTAGCGCCCGTAGCGGTCGGCCGTCTCGAAACCGAGACCGCTGATGACAGCCTTCGGTTGCAACCGCGAATACAAAGCCACGCCACCTTGGGCAGGGACTTCAGCATCGCAGGCATAAAGGAAGTAGCCATCCAGTTGGAAGGCTGGGTCATCCAGTTCAAAGGCGGAGGCACGGGTGTCCTGCAGGCAGATGACGTCGGCATTCTGTGCTTGCAGCCAACTGAGCAAACCACGCTCGACTGCAGCCTGAATACCATTGACGTTCACACTGATGATCCGCATAAATGGCCCCAAAAATCGCGTGCGTGTATGATACACGGCGTCAAGCTAATTAGCTAAATCCGTGGTATTTGGGGTTTTTTTCATGCAAGCGTATCAGCGCGATTTCATTCGTTTTGCCATCGATCGCGGCGTTTTGCGCTTCGGTGAGTTCACCCTGAAGTCCGGGCGCACCAGTCCTTACTTCTTCAATGCCGGCCTGTTCAACTCGGGTTCGGCCCTGGCGCAGCTGGGGCGTTTCTACGCGGCAGCCATCGCCGAAAGCGGCATTCCTTTCGACGTATTGTTTGGCCCGGCCTACAAAGGCATCCCGCTGGCAGCCACCACCGCTGTCGCGTTGGCCGAACACCACAACCGTGACCTGCCATGGTGCTTCAACCGCAAGGAAGCCAAGGCCCACGGCGAAGGCGGCAGCCTGGTCGGCGCGCCGCTGACCGGTGACGTGCTGATCATCGACGACGTGATCACTGCCGGCACTGCGATCCGCGAAGTGATGCAGATCATCGCTTCCCAAGAGGGCGCCAAGGCGGCCGGGGTGCTGATCGCCCTGAACCGTCAGGAGCGTGGCAACGGTGAATTGTCGGCGATCCAGGAAGTCGAGCGTGACTTCGGTATTCCGGTGATCAGCATCGTTTCGCTGAATCAGGTGCTGGAATTCCTCGCCGACGATCCGCAGCTCAAGCAGCATCTGCCAGCCGTGGAAGCGTACCGCGCCCAGTTCGGCGTCTGACGCGCTGCCCTTGTAGGAGTTGCCGAAGGCTGCGATCTTTTGATCTTGTTTTTTGAAAGCAAAACATCAAAAGATCGCAGCCTGCGGCAGCTCCTACAGGGATTGCAGGCAAAAAAAGACCCCGCTCAGTCAGGCTGAGCGGGGTCTTTTCGTTTCCGCGACGGCTTACGGACGCTTGCGATTGCTGATCAGCGTGCCCACACCGGTGTCGGTGAAGATTTCCAGCAGGATCGCGTTCGGTACGCGGCCGTCGATGATCAGCGAGCTGCCAACACCGCCCTGAACCGCTTCCAGTGCACAGCGGATCTTCGGCAGCATGCCGCCGTAGATGGTGCCGTCGGCGATCAGATCGTCGACCTGCTGGGTGCTCAGGCCGGTCAACACGGTGCCGGACTTGTCCATCAGGCCGGCGATGTTGGTCAGCAGCATCAGCTTCTCGGCTTTCAGCGCTTCGGCGACTTTACCGGCCACCAGGTCGGCGTTGATGTTGTACGACTCGCCGTTCTCACCCACGCCGATTGGCGCGATCACCGGGATGAAGTTGCCTTTGACCAGCAGGTTCAGCAGCTCGGTGTTGATCCCGACCACTTCGCCCACTTGACCGATGTCGATGATTTCCGGCTGTGTCATCTCCGGGGTCTGGCGGGTGACGGTCAGTTTCTTCGCACGAATCAGCCCGGCGTCTTTACCGGTCAGGCCGATGGCGCTGCCGCCGTGACGGTTGATCAGGTTGACGATGCTTTTGTTGACCTGACCGCCGAGGACCATTTCCACCACGTCCATGGTCGCGGCGTCGGTGACGCGCATGCCATCGACGAAGTGGCTTTCGATCGACAGGCGCTTGAGCAGATCACCGATCTGCGGGCCGCCACCGTGAACCACCACCGGGTTGATGCCCACGGCCTTCATCAAGACGATGTCGCGGGCGAAGCCGGTTTTCAGCTCCTCGCTTTCCATCGCGTTGCCGCCGTATTTGATCACCAGGGTCTTGCCGACATAACGTCGGATGTAAGGCAACGCTTCGGACAGGACCTGGGCGGTGTGGGCGGCGGCTTCGCGTTCGAGGGTCATTCAGGGCTCCGGGTGAATCAGAACGGTAGTTGGAGATCAGGTGCAACGCGTTTCAGTTGGGCGTGGAACACGTCCTTGATGCGCTGCAATTCAGCCTCGTCATCGGCCTCGAAGCGCAGCACCAGCACCGGAGTGGTGTTGGAGGCGCGTACCAGGCCCCAGCCTTTGGCGTAATCGACTCGCACGCCGTCGATGGTGGTCAGGTCGGCGCCTGCGCCCCACTGTGCGTCGTGCAATGCATCAATGATGCTGAATTTGCTCTCTTCGGTCACATGGATATTGATTTCCGGCGTAGAAATATCGTTCGGGAAGGTCGCAAACAGCTCTTCGGCGGTGGATTTTTCCTTGCTGAGGATCTCCAGCAGCCGTGCGGCGCTGTAGATACCGTCGTCGAAACCGAACCAGCGTTCCTTGAAGAAGATGTGCCCGCTCATCTCACCGGCCAATAGAGCACCGGATTGTTTCATTTTCTTTTTGATCAACGAATGGCCAGTCTTCCACATTAGCGGGCGACCGCCGTATTCCTTGATCAGCGGCACCAGGCGGCGGGTGCATTTGACGTCGAAGATGATTTCCGCGTCCGGATTGCGCGCCACCACGTCGCGGGCGAACAGCATCAGCAGGCGGTCCGGGTAGACGATGCTGCCGGTGTTGGTCACCACGCCGACGCGGTCGCCATCGCCGTCGAAGGCCAGACCGAGGTCGGCATTGGTTTCCTTGACCTTGGCGATCAGGTCGACGAGGTTCTCGGGCTTGCCCGGATCCGGGTGGTGGTTGGGGAAGTTGCCGTCGACTTCGCAGAACAGCGGGATGACTTCGCAGTTCAGCGCTTCGATCAGTTGCGGGGCAATCACGCCGGCCGCGCCGTTGCCGCAGTCGACCACGACTTTCAGACGTCGGGCCAGTTTGACGTCCTGGACGATTTCGGTGGTGTAGCGGTCGAGGATTTCGACCTGGGTCACGCTGCCCTGACCGCTGGTCAGGTCATTGGTCTTGATGCGCTCGTGCAGCACCTGGATCTGCTCGTTGGCGAGGGTGTCGCCGGCGATCACGATCTTGAAGCCGTTGTAGTTCGACGGGTTATGGCTGCCGGTGAGCATCACCCCAGACTTGCCGGCCAATACGTTCGCCGCGTAATACAGCGCAGGCGTCGGGACCAGGCCGACGTCGCTGACGTGGCAGCCGCTCTCGGCGATACCGCGGATCAGTTCTGCAACCAGCTCCGGGCCGGACAGGCGACCGTCGCGACCGACGGAAACATTCGGTTCACCTTGGGCCAGGCTCTGTGAGCCGATGGCGCGGCCGATCCAGTAAGCGGTTTCGGCATTGAGGAATTCCGGCACGGTGCCGCGAATGTCATAGGCGCGGAAGATGCTGTCGGGAAGCTTCGGGGCGATCTTGGCGGGGGTGCTCATCTGCACAAATGCTCCATCTCGAAAGTGGCGGGACACACCGACGATTCACTCGGCGGCAGGCTCAAACTGAAGGGTATGACGGCGTTTTCCGCAGAGAGTTCGTGGTGTGAAAGGGCCATGACGCCTCGTCTGGCGTGGCCTGCGGCCGGCAAAACCTTGATTTCTGGCGGTAAACCTTCTGCTTGAATCTGCACAAATTTCTCCTGTAGGAGCTGCCGCAGGCTGCGATCTTTTGATCTTGATCCAGAAAAAACAAAGTCAAAAGATCGCAGCCTGCGGCAGCTCCTACAGGAGGGTATTCGGTTATTTAGTGCCGGTATGGCCAAATCCGCCCGCGCCGCGTTCGGTTTCGACGAACTCTTCAACCATTTCGAAATGCGTCTGCACCACCGGCACCAACACCAGTTGCGCCAGACGCTCGCCGACGGTCATGGTGAAGTCGTTCTGGCCACGGTTCCAGCAGGACACCATCAGCGGGCCCTGATAATCCGAGTCGATCAGGCCGACGAGGTTGCCCAGCACGATGCCGTGCTTATGGCCCATGCCCGAGCGCGGCAGGATCAGTGCGGCGAGGTTCGGGTCGCCGATGTAGACCGACAGACCGGTAGGGATCAGCACGGTTTCACCCGGCTTTATCACGATGTCCTGTTCCAGCATGGCGCGCAGGTCGAGGCCGGCGGAGCCTGGGGTGGCGTATTGCGGCAGCGGGAATTCGGTACCGATGCGTGGGTCGAGGATCTTGGCTTGCAAAGCGTGCATGTAAATTAAACCTGGTTCAGACGTTCGGCGATAAAAGTGACCAGTTGGCGAGCGATCTTGCTCTTGCTGGTCTGGGCGAAAACAGTGGCATGAAGCTCACGGTCGATCACGCTGCAGGCGTTTTCTTCGCTGTTGAAACCGATGCTCGGGTTGGCCACGTCGTTGGCGACGATCAAATCGAGATTCTTGTCTTTCAGCTTGCGTGCAGCGTAGTCGAGCAGGTGTTCGGTCTCGGCGGCGAAGCCGACACTGAACGGACGGTCGGGACGGGTCGCGATGGTGGCCAAGATGTCCGGGTTACGCACCATTTGCAGGACGAAGCCGTCGCCGCTTGTAGGGTCTTTCTTGAGTTTTTGCGGGGCAACGACTTCCGGACGGTAGTCCGCCACCGCTGCCGAGGCGATGAACACATCACACGGGATGGCCGATTCGCACGCTGCAAGCATGTCGCGGGCACTGACCACATCGATGCGCGTGACGCGATCCGGCGTCGGCAGGTGCACCGGGCCGCTGATCAGGGTCACGCGGGCGCCGGCTTCCACCGCGGCTTCGGCCAGAGCGAAGCCCATTTTTCCGGAGCTGTGGTTGGTGATGTAGCGCACCGGGTCGATGTTTTCCTGAGTCGGGCCGGCGGTGATCACCACGTGCTTGCCGGTCAGCGCCTGACGCTGGAAGCAGTCCGCCGCGCACTGCGCCAGATCGGTGGCTTCCATCATCCGGCCCATGCCGACGTCGCCGCAGGCCTGGCTGCCAGAGGCCGGGCCGAAAGTCTTCAGGCCACGGCTTTCAAGGATTTTCAGGTTGGCTTGGGTTGCCGGATCGCGCCACATCGCCTGATTCATTGCTGGCGCGACGGCCACCACGGCGTCGGTGGCCAGCACCAGAGTTGTCAGCAGATCGTTGGCGATGCCTTGGGCCAGACGCGCAATCAGGTCGGCAGTGGCCGGGGCGATCAGCACCAGATCGGCCCATTTGGCCAGTTCGATGTGGCCCATCGCCGCTTCGGCGGCCGGGTCGAGCAAGTCGAGGTGAACCGGGTGCCCGGACAGGGCCTGCATGGTCAGCGGGGTGATGAACTCGGCGCCGCCATGGGTCATGACCACGCGCACTTCGGCGCCCTGGTCAATCAGGCGACGAACCAGATCGGCGCTCTTGTAGGCCGCAATGCCGCCGCCGACGCCCAGAACGATGCGTTTCCGATACAGCCGCTGCATAGGTCTGCCTTTACATTTCGTGGGTGACATACGTGGCGAAACCCCCTCCCCAGGGTGAATTCGCCCGCAAAAAAGATGGGCTACGATATCACAGCGACCGCTACGGAACAGCGGCGCCCACAGACAAGGAAGGTGTATGAGTATTCGCGATTGGCCTGCGGCGGAGCGGCCGCGGGAGAAGCTGCTTGAACAGGGCTCGGGAAGTCTTTCGGACGCCGAGTTGCTGGCGATTTTTCTTCGAACCGGGGTCACGGGAAAAAGCGCGGTGGATCTGGCGCGACACCTGTTGACGCAATTCGGCAGCCTGCGCGCGTTGCTGGAGGCCGATCTTGCGGCGTTCAGCGGACAGTTGGGATTGGGGCCTGCGAAATTCGCGCAGTTGCAGGCGGTGCTGGAAATGGGGCGGCGACATCTGGCCGAGTGCATGCGTAAAAAGCCAGCACTGGAGAATCCGCAGGCAGTTCGGGACTATCTGAAATCCATGCTGCGCCATGAGCCCCACGAGGTGTTCGGCTGCCTGTTTCTCGACTCCAAGCATCAAGTACTGACGTTCGAGGCACTGTTTCGCGGCTCGATCGATAACACCAGCGTGCATCCTCGGGAAGTGGTGAAACGCTCATTGGCCAACAACGCGGCGGCGGTGATTCTCTGCCACAACCACCCGTCGGGGAACAGCGATCCGAGCCAGGCGGATCGACAACTGACCAAGCGCTTGCAGAAGGCTCTGGACCTGATTGATGTACGGGTGCTGGATCACTTCATCATTGGCGACGGCGAGCCGCTGTCGATGGCGGAGTGTGGCTGGATGTAGCTTTCAACAACAAACACCAACCCCTGTGGGAGCGGGCTTGCTCGCGAAGGCGATGTGTCAGTCACTAAAAATGTTGGCTGATCCGACGCCTTCGCGAGCGAGCCCGCTCCCACAGGGGGCTGTGTTGTGGAAGGTTATTTCAGGTTGACCTTGGAGTAGTCCTGCCGCCCGAACGGGCTCACCGAGTAACCCTGCACATCCTTGCGCGTCAGCGCATAAGCGGTCGGGTGTGCCAGCGGCAACCACAGCGCCTGCTGCTGAATCTGCGCCTGTGCCTGTTCGTACAGTTTGGTGCGCACGCCTTGCTCACTGGTGGTCTTGCCGGCGCTGATCAACTTGTCCAGGTCGGCATTGCAGTAGCGGGCGAAGTTGGTGCCGGATTTGACCGCCGCGCAGGAAAACTGCGGCGTGAGGAAGTTATCCGGGTCGCCGTTGTCGCCGGCCCAGCCCATGAACAGCAGGTCATGCTCGCCAGCCTTGGCGCGGCGAATCAGTTCGCCCCACTCGATCACGCGGATTTCCGCCTGAATGCCGATTTCCGCCAGATCCGATTGCAGCAATTGCGCGCCCAGACTCGGATTCGGGTTAAGCAGACTGCCGGACGGACGCGTCCAGATGGTGGTCTGGAAGCCGTCCTTGAGTCCGGCCTTGGCCAGCAACGCTTTGGCTTTGGCCACGTCGTGCGGATAGCCCGGCAGGTTCTTCGCGTAGCTCCAGGTGTTCGGCGGGTAAGGGCCATTGGCGGGTTCGGCGGTGTCTTCGAACACGGCTTTGACGTAGTTGGCCTTGTCGAAGGCGAGGTTGATCGCCTGGCGCACTTCCGGCTTGTCCAGCGGTGGATGCTGGCTGTTGATGCCGACGAAAGCGGTCATGAACGCGTCAGTCTTTTCTACTTTCAGCGTCGGCTCTTCCTGCGCAGCCTTCACGTCCAGCGGTTTTGGCGACAGGGCGATCTGGCACTCGTTGCGCCGCAGCTTTTGCAGGCGCACGTTGGCGTCCGGGGTGATGGCGAAGATCAGCGGGTCGACCGCCGGCTTGCCGCCGAAATAGTCCGGGTTGGCCTTGTAGCGCACAGAGGCGTCTTTCTGGAAGCGTGTGAACACGAACGGACCGGTGCCGATCGGCTGGCTGTTGAGCTTGTCGGTGGCGTCGGCCTTGAGCAGCTTGTCGGCGTATTCGGCGGAATAGATGGAGGCGAAGCCCATGCTCAGGGTCGCGAGGAACGTCGAGTCCGGGTGGTCGAGGGTAAAGCGCACGGTCAGCGGGTCAAGCGCGTCGATCTTCTTGATCAGCGCCGGCAACTGCATGGACTGGGCGTGCGGGAAGCCGCTTTGCGCCACTTTGTGCCATGGGTTGGCCGGATCGAGCATGCGGTCGAAGCTGAATTTGACGTCTTCGGCGCTCAGGGTACGGGTCGGCTTGAAATAGTCAGTGCTGTGAAACTTCACCTGCGGGTGCAGCTTGAACACATAAGTCAGGCCGTCGGTGCTGACTTCCCAGCTGTCGGCCAGGCTCGGCACGACTTTGCCACTGGCGGTGTCGAAGTCCACCAAGCGATTCATCAGCACGTCGGCCGAGGCATTGGTGGTGGTCAGCGAGTTGTATTGCACCACGTCGAACCCTTCAGGGCTGGCCTCGGTGCACACGCTCAGGGCGGCAGCCTGGGCCAGGGGGCTCAGCAGAAGCGGGGCGAGCAACAGGGGTAGGGCAGCGAGGCGCATGGTCGGCTTCCTTTACAGATCGAAGGCCATCTGCAGGTGCAGTCTGGAAAAGGGTTACCCTAGAGGGCTGGATTGCAAATGACTATCCCCTTTTTGCATTTTTGGGGCAGCCCAGTGACGTTTTTCAGACCACGGTGCACGAGGAAAAGTCGAAAACGTCTGTTAGAGCGGTTTTCTGCGACGAGTGGTCAAAACTCGCCTCAGCCTTTATCCAAAGCGTCTGCAGGCGGAAAATGCGCCTTTTTACCGGTCGATTGCACATCCATTGTTGTTGCACCCCGGTCTTTCTGGTATAAAGCAGCGCTCTTTTCTAGGGGCCCGGTTCCTTCACTGTAGGTGTAGCCGGTAAGACCTCTAAAGAAACGCGGCGCCTGGCGCCAAATGACTGAGAGATTAAGCGGCCAACCCATGCCGGGTTGGGCATGTGGTTTTAGAGGGCTGAGGCATGTCGAGAGTATGTCAAGTTACCGGTAAGGGTCCGGTAACCGGGAATAACATTTCCCACGCAAACAACAAAACCCGTCGTCGTTTCCTGCCGAACCTGCAGCATCACCGCTTCTGGGTTGAAGAAGAGAAACGTTTTGTGCGTCTGCGCGTATCTGCCAAAGGCATGCGCATCATCGACAAGCGTGGCATCAGTGTCGTGCTCGCCGAACTTCGCCGCGATGGCAAGATTTAAGGGAGCTAATCATGCGTGAATTGATTCGTTTGATCTCGAGCGCCGGTACTGGTCACTTCTACACTACCGACAAGAACAAGCGTACTACCCCGGACAAAATCGAGATCAAGAAATATGATCCGGTTGTTCGCAAGCACGTGATCTACAAGGAAGGCAAAATCAAGTAATTGATTTTTCCCGACTTACGAAAAAGGCCCGTATCGTGAGATGCGGGCCTTTTTTGTTGCCTGTGTCGCGTCCTGAATAAGGTTTACACCTTCTGACCAATCTTCAGGAGGATTCAATGGATACCGGAAAAAGGCGGAGC
>NZ_JBYSZP010000008.1:0-18370 GCF_058787295.1 Pseudomonas sp. FW305-3-2-15-E-TSA4
AGATCGAACCGTCAAAAGAGCCAAACATCACCGCTCTTTCAACTCCTTCCAGGCTTCGATGAACTGAAGCAAGCCGCTGTCGAAAACTGCGTAACTCGTTGAATCTCAAGGAGTTTTACGTTTCGACTGCGCCGGAAGTGGGGCGAATTATAGACCTCCTGAATCTGCCGTCAACCGTTAATTTCAGTTTTCTATCAATGCACCGAAAAAGCCTGCTTATATATAGATGCAACGTCAGCGAATGCGCAGTATATTGCCCAACACTTAAAACAACACCCTGTTCTCACCTTCGGATGATGCCTTGCAATGACTGACCAACCTCGCTCTCTGGCCTCAATGCTGTTCCCGGTTGGCCTCTTATTAATAGCCATGGCATCCATTCAGTCTGGCGCCTCTCTGGCCAAGAGCATGTTCCCGGTGGTTGGCGCTCAGGGGACGACCACCCTGCGCCTGGTCTTTGCCAGCGTAATCATGCTGTTACTACTGCGTCCGTGGCGCGCCAAGCTGACAGCTCAGTCCCTGCGCACGGTGATCGTTTACGGAATGGCGCTGGGCGGGATGAACTTCCTCTTCTATATGTCATTGCGCACCGTGCCACTTGGAATTGCAGTCGCGCTTGAATTCACGGGTCCGTTGGCCGTCGCCATCTACGCCTCCCGCCGCGCTATCGACTTTCTCTGGATTGCTCTGGCGGCAGTTGGCCTGCTGCTGTTGATCCCGACAGGAGCGACATCCACGGGGATTGATCTAATGGGCGCCGGTTACGCCTTGGGGGCCGGCGTGTGCTGGGCGCTGTACATTCTGTTCGGCAAAAAGGCTGGCGCCGACAACGGCGTGACGACCGCGGCGCTGGGCGTGATGATTGCCGCACTGTTTGTCGCCCCGATCGGCATCGTGCATGCCGGCGCGGCATTGCTCACCCCGTCGCTGATCCCGGTGGCCATCGGCGTCGCCATCCTCTCGACTGCTTTGCCCTACACGCTGGAGATGGTCGCCCTCACCCGCATACCAGCCCGCACCTTTGGGACGTTGATGAGCATCGAACCGGCCTTTGGCGCGTTGTCCGGGCTGCTATTCCTGCAGGAGTACCTCACGCTGTCACAATGGATGGCGATCCTGTGCATTATTCTGGCTTCCGTCGGGGCAACCATGACCATGGGCAGTAGCGCGAAACCCGTTGTAGCGGCAGATTGAAACAGGATTTGACGAAGGTCTGGCAATTGGCGTTCATTTAGGCCATGTTTAGGCCCCTTAACTCAGTGCCAGGCATGGATTTTTTCGGACAGGGATATCGAACCGCTTAAAGCGCAGGCGAATACAGGCAGACCCGAGCGCCAGACTCGTGGCTACCATAAGGACGGTAATGAAACGAATTTTGATACTGATCGCTGTATTGGCAGTAGCGGGGTGCGCAGCCACCGCCAAGACCCAAGTGAAGCACGGTAAAAAAGGGCTGCACATCAACTGTTCCGGGCTGTCGTCCTCTTGGGACAAGTGCTACACCAGCGCCGCCAATGCCTGCGCCCCAAAGGGCTACAAAGTCATCGCCAAATCAGGGGACGCCGTGGAAGAACCCGGCGACTACCCGTTCGGTCTTAATCCGGCCGGTTATACCAGCCGCAGCATGATCGTCATCTGCAAATGAATCATGCTGGCTGCTCGCCTTGTCGAGCAGCCAGCTGACGCCCGATTTCCTCATGACTGGATTTCAAAACCGTCCGTTGAATCTCCGGCGTCACCAGCATCCGCGCCACTACCAACGCTCCGACGCATTGCGACAGAATCGCCCACGCCAGGCTGTCGCTTTCCAGAATCTGCGCCCAACTGGCGTGCAACCGACAAATCCACAACTCTGCCTGCTCGCGAACCTGATCATCTGAACGGGCAATTTCCGCACCCAGTGTCGGCAAGGCGCAGCCCGATTCAGGCTGCTCCACGTGAGCCATGCTCAGGTACTGTTTCAGACAGCGTTCCAGCCGCTCACGATCCTGCGCCCCCTGCCCTCCCAGTCGCTCCAGGCTCTGACACAGTTCACGCTCGACGATCGCCGTGAACAGCTCGTTTTTCGACGAAAAGTGGCTATAAAACGCTGCGCCACTGAGGCCGATAGCCTTCATCAAACCATCGACACCGACTGTGGAAAAGCCCGAACGCTTGGCTGACAGCGCGCTGCTGTTCAGCAGCTTTTCTCGGGTTTCCAGCTTATGACCGGCGGAATACCGCATGTGCTTGCCCTCTTGATCGACCGCCTTGACGTTGTCCGGATCCTAGCATAACGTTCGTTCACTTAACGATCGTTTACTAAAGGGATCTACCCATGAATAACAAGAAGGTCGTGTTGGTGGTGGGTGCGGGCGATGCCACTGGCGGAGCGATTGCCAAGCGCTTTGCCAGAGAAGGTTTTATCGCTTGCGTCACCCGGCGCAGCGCCGACAAATTACAGCCGCTGGTCGAGGCGATTAAGGCCGAGGGTGGCGAAGCTCACGGCTTTGCCTGCGATGCGCGCAAGGAAGAAGACGTGATTGCGTTGATTGAAGAGATTGAAACCCGCCTCGGCCCGATCGAGGCGTTTGTCTTCAACATTGGTGCCAACGTGCCTTGCAGCATTCTCGAAGAAACTGCGCGCAAATATTTCAAGATCTGGGAAATGGCCTGTTTCTCGGGCTTTCTCAATGCCCGCGAAGTGGCCAAGCGCATGGTCACCCGCCAACGCGGCACCATTCTGTTCACTGGCGCCACCGCCGGACTGCGCGGTGCTTCCGGATTCGCCGCGTTTGCCGGGGCCAAACACGGTATCCGCGCACTGGCACAAAGCATGGCGCGCGAGCTGGGGCCGATGAACATCCACGTCGCGCACGTGGTGGTCGATGGCGCCATCGATACCGACTTCATCCGCAAAAGTTTCCCCGAGAAGTACGCGACCAAGGATCAGGACGGTATTCTCAATCCCGAGCACATCGCCGAAAACTACTGGTATCTGCACCGTCAGCCACGGGACGCCTGGACCTTCGAGCTGGATCTGCGCCCATGGAACGAACGCTGGTAAGCCCCGCCTCCTCCATAACAATAATCAGAGAGCAGCGAAGATGACGAAAACCGTGGAGTTCTATTTCGATCTCGGCAGCCCTGCCACCTATCTGGCCTATACCCAGTTGCCGAAGATCTGTGCCGACACCGGCAGCCAACTGATCTACATCCCGATGCTGCTGGGCGGCGTGTTCAAGGCGACTGGCAACGCATCGCCGGCAATGATTCCGGCGAAGGGCCGTTACATGTTTCAGGATCTGGATCGCTACGCCAAACGTTATGGCGTGCCGCTGAAATTCAATCCGCATTTTCCGATCAACACGCTGATGCTGATGCGCGCGGTCACCGGCATACAACTGCGCCAACCGGAACGCTTTCACGCATTTATCGATTGTCTGTTCAAGGCATTGTGGGTGGAGGGACGCCCTCTCGATGAGCCGGAGACTGTCGCTGCGGTTTTGAGCGAACACGGATTCGATCCCAATGAAGTCCTGGCCCTGACCAACGACGAGACAGTCAAGGCAGCCCTGAAGGACAACACTGAAACAGCCATTAAACGCGGGGTGTTTGGCGCGCCGAGCATGTTTATCGGCAACCAGATGTTCTTTGGACAGGACCGCCTCGACTTCGTCGAAGAGGCCCTGCGTCAGGCTTAGAAAAACCTCAGAACCCGGACGCTGCCAACAGCGCCCGGGTTTCAGCCATTCAAATCGCCGCTGTGCGCGTGTTCAGCCACTCCAGCGCGGCCCCATCGAGCAACGGACTCAGACGCTCACGCACTTCAGTATGGTAAGCGTTGAACCACTGCTTCTCTTCCTGCGTCAGCAAGGATGGCTCCAGACAGCGCGTGTCGATCGGGCACAGGGTCAAGGTTTCAAACTTGAGGAACTCACCGAACTCGCTGCTCCCCGCCTCGCGGTTCATTGCCAGGTTCTCGATGCGCACGCCCCAGCGACCCGGACGATAGGTGCCCGGTTCAATCGAGGTGATCATCCCCGGTTGCATCGCCGTTTGCGGTGCCGGTGCTGCCTGATAGGCGATCACCTGCGGGCCTTCATGCACGTTGAGGAAATAGCCGACCCCATGACCGGTACCGTGACCGTAATCCACGCTTTCCGCCCAGATCGGTGCGCGGGCAATGGCGTCGAGCAACGGCGAGAGAATGCCTTTCGGGAACTGCGCCCGCGACAGCGCGATCACGCCTTTGAGCACACGCGTGCAGTCACGCTTCTGCTCAGCCGTCGGCGTACCGACCGGCACCATTCGAGTGATGTCGGTGGTGCCACCCAGGTACTGGCCGCCCGAGTCGATCAGCAGCAAGCCGTCACCCTCGATCACCGCGTGTTCTTCTTCGGTGGCGTGATAGTGCGGCATCGCGCCATTGGCGTTAAACGCGGCAA
Organism: Pseudomonas sp. FW305-3-2-15-E-TSA4; assembly: GCF_058787295.1. Lineage (NCBI taxonomy): Bacteria > Pseudomonadati > Pseudomonadota > Gammaproteobacteria > Pseudomonadales > Pseudomonadaceae > Pseudomonas > Pseudomonas sp. FW305-3-2-15-E-TSA4. Next base: position 4,428 of record NZ_JBYSZP010000008.1, read on the forward strand.
TCGTGTTGAAGCTCAGCGACACGTAATCCGGACGGCGCTCGCGGGCAGCGGTGAGTTTTTCGTCGATGGTCAGTTCGGTGATGCGTTCACGCCCCCAGGCCGATTCCAGCCAGGCGAAGAATTCGCACAACGCCGCGCCATCCTGTTCCATGGCCTTGCGAATGTGCTGTGCATCGGCCTCGCTCTTCTGCGATTTGGCGAGAGTGGTCGGGTTCAAGCCTTCGACCAGTTTCACCGCGCTGTCGAGGTTATCCAGCAGACCGCTGGTCACCCGCGCCGGATCCACCAGCAGGCTGGCGCCGCCTGGTACAGCGCGCAAGGCGTCGGCGACCTCGCGGTAATCGCGCAGAGTCACGCCGTCCTGTTCCAGCACTGCACGCAGCTCGGCATCGACTTTGCTCAAGGCCACAAACAGCGTGGCCTGCTGTTGATTGATCAACGCAAAAGAAACAAACACCGGGTTGAACGACACGTCGCCGCCGCGCAGGTTGAACAGCCAGGCGATGTCATCGAGGGTGGCGATGAAGTGCCAATCGGCGCCACGTGCCTGCAGGGTCTCGCGCAGTTTGGCGAGTTTTTCGCCACGGCTGACCGTCGCTTGCGGTGGCAGATGCTGATAGATCGGCGCGTTCGGCAGGCTCGGGCGATCCGCCCAGACTTCATTCAACAGGTCGATGTCGGTGCGCAGACGCGCGCCACGCGCTTCGAGCTTGCTGCTCAGGGTGCGCGCTGAAGCCACGGCCATCACCGCACCGTCGACCGCGACTACGCCACCTTCCGGGGTCTGCTCGGCCAGCCAGTCCAGCGGGCTCGGCTGACCCGGTTGCAGCTTGACCAGTTCGATGCCGCTGCCCTTGAGTTCCTTGGTCGCCTGTTCCCAATAGCGACTGTCGGCCCAGACCCCGGCGAAATCAGCAGTCACGATCAAAGTGCCGACCGAACCATGAAAGCCCGACAGCCATTGCCGCCCCTGCCAGTAGCCCGGCAGGTACTCCGACAGATGCGGGTCGGCCGATGGCACCAGCAACGCATGAATGCCTTCGCGGCGCATCAGTTCACGGGTGTGCGCCAGGCGCTGGGGAACCGTTCCTTCGGTCAAAGTCTGGGTACTCATCATGTCTCCTGCCAATCACTTCATCGTTATTGTTCGTAGCCGTGAAACCGGCTGGTTAAAGCCCTGTCGCCCAGAATGCCGGAGCACTGGCGCAGGCGCCTTTGATCAGTGCTGCCGCCTGATCGACATCGGCGGCGGTGGTGAAACGGCCGAGGCTCAGGCGAATGGTGCGCCCGGCCAGCCGGGCGTCGTGCCCCAGCGCCAGCAGCACGTGAGAAGGCGTGTTGCTCGCCGAGTTACAGGCCGAGGTCGCGGAAAAGGCGATCGACTGGCTCAAGGCCGCACTGTTGAATTCACCTTCGCTGAAGGTCAGGCTCAACGTGTGCGCGATGCGCTGGCTGGCGCTGCCGTTGAGGCGTACGCCCGGCAGACTCAGCAACTGTTCGAGCAGCCGTTCACGCAGCGCCACGATGGACTTTTTCTCGGCATCGAATTCCGCTGCCGCCAAAGCGAATGCCGCGCCCATGCCGGCGATCTGATGCGTCGCCAGGGTCCCGGAGCGCAGCCCTCCTTCGTGGCCGCCGCCATGAATCTGCGCCTGCAAACGCTGCTGCGCCCGTGGGCCGACATACAACGCGCCGATCCCCTTGGGGCCGTAGAGCTTGTGCGCCGAAAACGACATCAGATCCACCGGCCACTGCTGCAGATCGATCGCCACTTTGCCGGCGCCCTGCGCGGCATCGACATGGAACAACGCGCCACGACCGCGCACGACTTCACCGATGGCCGGGATGTCATTGAGGGTGCCGAGTTCGTTGTTGACCAGCATCAGCGATACCAGAAAGGTGTCGTCGCGCATTGCTTCGCTGACCGCCTGCGGGGTGATCAGGCCTTCGGCGTTCGGTACCAGATAGGTCACCGCGACGCCGGCATCCTGCAATTGCCGGGCGGTATCGAGAATGGCTTTGTGTTCGATCTGGCTGGTAATGATGTGGCCGCCGGCAACGCCGCGCGCCTGGGCCACGCCCTTGAGGGCGAGGTTGTTGGACTCGGTGGCGCCGGAAGTCCAGACGATCTGCGTGGCCTCGGCGCCGACCAGTTCGGCGACTTGCCGACGGGCCTGCTCGACCGTGTGCCGGGCCTGCTGGCCGAAGGCGTGGGAGCTGGACGCCGGGTTGCCGAAGTTACCGTGAAAACCCAGACAATCGATCATCACCTGGATGACCCGCTCGTCCACCGGGGTGGTGGCGGCGTAATCGAAATACAACGGACGTTTTTTCATAAAAGACTCGCAGAGCGTGTTCCGGGATCAGGAGGCTCGTGTCTGCAAACGGCACAGCGCAGCCTTGTGAGCTGCGCCTGGGTTCGAGACCGTCATCAATACCTGATCGGATGCCGTTAAAGAAGAACAACTTCATTTAAAAGTGCGTAGGAACGCTCCTGAAGCCGAGCTTAACAGGCATCGGGCCGGCGGTTGAAGCAATGCGTCAGTGAAAGCTTTCGAGAAGTAACGGGTACAGCGAAATCACCAACAGCGCCGCCATGCCCCAGTTGAACACCCGCAACCAGCGCGGGTCCTTGAGCACGTTACGCAGCAGCGTGCCGCACGCTGCCCAGACGCCGACGCTGGGCAGGTTGATGATGGCGAACACCGCAGCGATCACCACCACGTTGGTGAAGTAACCCTGCATCGGCGTGTAGGTGCTGATGGCGCCGATGGCCATGATCCAGGCCTTGGGATTGACCCACTGAAACGCGGCGGCACCCAGATAGCTGATCGGTTTGGCCTCGCCTTCCACGCCCTCACCCACCGGCCCCGAATGGGCGATTTTCCACGCCAGGTACAACAGATATGCAGCGCCGAGATAGCGCAGCACGGTGTAGAGAATCGGGTAAGTCTGGAATACCGCGCCCAGGCCGAAACCCACGGCGACCACCAATACGAAGAAGCCGCAGGTGATGCCGAGCATGTGAGGAATGGTGCGGTTGAAGCCGAAGTTCACGCCCGACGCCAGCAACATGGTGTTGTTCGGCCCCGGTGTAATCGAGGTGACAAGGGCAAACAGGGCAAAGCCCAAAAGCAGGTCGAGCGAGAGGGTCATGGGGCAATCCGTCAGGGTCATTCAGGTGTTGACCCTATCGCACGGCAGCGCGCAAACCCACGGACAGTTACGCGAAAATTCAAGCAGTACAGTTTGCGATTAGCTTGGACGACCGTGCAGCTGTATGGCTCGCCCGGCGCTCATTTCAGCTTTCTTGTCGAATTGCGATTCGCCCAACAGTGCGGATTTTTTCGCGTGATATTCGTCGAAAGACAAGCCGCTGCGGTTCAGCGCTTCCATCGCCAGTTCGCGGGATTCTTCGGCGGTGTACGGCCGTTGTTCGGGGGAAACGTGGGTCGCACAACCGGCAAGTACTGAGACAGCAAGCAACAGCGAAAAAGTCAGTAAACGATTCATGGGGAGCGTCCTGGCGAGCAGTGGTAGTCGATGGACAAAGGCTACGCCCGCGCCCGTCCGGGCAAAAATCAACGCTCTCAATAGTGGCTATCAGGATTTCAGCTTGATCGGCGCTATATCTCCTAACGATCTATAAATATCGATTAACGTTCTTTTACGGAATAACCAGCAGCCGCTATAAATCCCTGCACACGGCAAACAACTGTTGCTCCAGCAACTGTTGCCCAGGCAACAGCAGATCAACAAACCCGCCTGATATCCGCACCACCGGCTCACGGCACAATGCTCAAGCCCAGGTAAACCGGGCCTCTCAGGAATTGGTACAGCGCTTGCTCAAGCCTTGGCACTGACCCACTGCTCGCTGAGCAACTGTTGATAAAAAGGAACTGATCATGTCGCGTCCCCTGAAAGTCGTCGCCCTCTCCGGCGGCACCTGGCGTCCATCGCGCACGCTGGTGCTGACCCAAGCGCTGTTGGCCGAACTGGCCGGGCACTTACCGGTCGAGAGTCATCTGATCGAACTTGGTGACATCGCCCGGCCATTGGGTGGTGCCCTGTCGCGTCAGGAGCTGAGCGCCGAGGTCGAGGCCGAACTGCAAGCCATCGAACAGGCCGATCTACTGATCGTCGCCGCGCCGGTGTATCGCGGTTCCTACCCGGGCCTGCTCAAGCATCTGTTCGACCTGATTGACCTCAACGCGCTGATCGACACCCCGGTGCTGCTTGCCGCCACCGGCGGCAGCGAGCGCCATGCGCTGGTGCTCGATCATCAGTTGCGGCCGCTGTTCAGTTTCTTCCAGGCGGTGACCCTGCCGATCGGGGTCTACGCTACCGAAGCCGATTTCGCCGACTACCAGATCACCAGCGAACCGCTGAAAGCGCGGATCCGTCTGGCCGCCGAACGCGCCGCGCCGCTGTTCGGCACACAAATCAAACCGTTGCTGAAAATCGCTTAAGGAGCTGTGCATGGATGTTTTCTGGTTCCTGCCGACCCACGGCGACGGCCATTACCTGGGCACCACCCAAGGCGCGCGCCCGGTCACCCTGAATTATCTGAAACAAGTGGCGCAAGCCGCCGACAGCCTCGGCTATCACGGCGTGCTGATTCCCACCGGGCGCTCCTGCGAAGACTCGTGGGTGATCGCCTCGGCGCTGGTGCCGTTGACCGAACGCCTGCGTTATCTGGTAGCGATCCGCCCGGGGATCATTTCGCCCACCGTTTCGGCGCGCATGGCGGCGACGCTTGATCGACTGTCCAACGGCCGTCTGCTGATCAACGTGGTGACCGGCGGCGACCCTGACGAAAACCGTGGCGACGGCAGCTTCCTGAGCCACAGCGAACGCTACGAAGTCACCGACGAATTCCTCAAGATCTGGCGCCGGGTGTTGCAAGGTGAATCGGTGGATTTCGAAGGCAAACACCTGAAAGTACAGAACGCCAAAGCCCTTTATCCGCCAGTGCAGAAACCGTATCCGCCGCTGTATTTCGGCGGCTCGTCCGACGCGGCGCATGACCTCGCTGCCGAGCAAGTCGACGTGTACCTGACCTGGGGCGAACCGCCCGCCGCCGTTGCCGAAAAACTCGCCGATGTACGTGAACGCGCCGCACGCCATGGGCGCAAGGTGAAGTTCGGTATTCGCCTGCACGTCATCGTTCGCGAGACCGCCGAAGAAGCGTGGAAGGCTGCGGACAAACTGATCGAGCACATCAGCGACGAGACCATCGAGGCGGCGCAGAAATCCTTCTCGCGCTTCGACTCCGAAGGCCAGCGGCGCATGGCGGCGTTGCACGACGGGCGTCGCGACAACCTGGAAATCGCCCCCAACCTGTGGGCCGGCGTCGGTCTGGTACGCGGCGGCGCCGGTACCGCGCTGGTGGGCGATCCGCAGCAAGTGGCCGCGCGGATCAAGGAGTACGCCGACCTCGGTATCGAGAGCTTCATCTTTTCCGGTTATCCGCACCTGGAAGAGGCCTACCGCTTTGCCGAACTGGTGTTCCCGCTGCTGCCCGAACCGTATGCAAGCCTGGCCGGACGCGGCGTGACTAACCTGACCGGGCCGTTTGGCGAAATGATTGCCAACGATGTGTTGCCCACCCAAGCCAAGGCCTAAAACGCCCCCTGTAGGAGTGAGCCTGCTCGCGAAAGCGGTGTGTCTGCGACGGTGATGTCGACTGTGCTGACCACATCGCGAGCAGGCTCACTCCTACAGAGAATCGCGTCGATTTGATGAGGAACACCGCGTGACCGCCAAACCACAAAGCACCCTGCTCTCCCCGCTGCAAACCGCGCGCCAACTGGCCGCCGAATTCGCCGTCACCGCCGTCGAGCGTGACGAGCGCGGCGGTACGCCGAAGGCCGAGCGCGATGCCCTGCGCGACAGCGGCCTGCTGGCCCTGAGCATTCCCACCCGCTACGGCGGCCTCGGCGCGACATGGAGCGAAACCCTGCAGATCGTGCGCGAGTTCGCCAAGGTCGACAGTTCCATCGCCCACGTCTTCGGCTTTCATCACCTGATGCTCGCCACCGTGCGCCTGTTCTCGCGGCCCGAACAATGGCAGCCGTGGTTCGAACAGACCGCGCGGCAGAACTGGTTCTGGGGCAACGCCCTCAACCCGCTCGACACCCGCACCGTGGTCAAGGACTTCGGCGGTTGGCGCGAGTTTTCCGGGAAGAAAAGCTTCTGCTCCGGCGCCAGCGATTCGCAGATGCTGATCGCTTCGGCCGTCGACGAAAGTGCCGGCGGCAAGTTGCTGATCGCGGCGATCCCCAGCGGTCGCAGCGGCATCACTCTGCACGACGACTGGAACAACATCGGCCAGCGCCAGACCGACAGCGGCAGCGCTACGTTCGAACGGGTGCGGGTCGAGGAATCCGAACTGCTGCTCGATCCCGGCCCGTTGAGCACACCGTTCGCCTGCCTGCGTCCGCTGATCGCGCAACTGACCTTCACCCACATGTTTCTCGGCATCGCCGAAGGTGCTTTTGAGGAAGCGCGCCAGTACACGCTGAGCGAAACCCGGCTCTGGCACAAATCCGCCGCCCGCAATGTGCGTGAAGACCCGTACGTACTCGCGCATTACGGCGAGTTCTGGGTGGCGCTGGAAGGCATCCGCCTGCTGGTCGAACGGGCCGCCGCGCTGCTCGACGAGGCCTGGGCCCAAGGCCCGAACCTGACCGCAGAAGAGCGCGGACATCTGGCCACAGCGATTGCCACCGCCAAGGTCGCCGCCAGTCGTCAGGGGCTGGATATTTGCAGCCGTTTGTTCGAAGTCACTGGCGCGCGCTCGACCCACGCTTCGCTGCGTCTCGATCGGCACTGGCGCAACCTGCGCACGCAGACCCTGCACGACCCGCTCGACTACAAACTTCACGAGTTGGGCGACTGGGCGCTGAATCAGGCGCTGCCGGTGCCAACGTTCTATTCCTGATCCTGCCTTTAATGGAGCGAGCCCCATGCAACTGCTGACCCTTCCGCCCTCACCCGCTCTGGCGACGTCGATCCGTGCCACCGCACAGGTCTTCGAAGACCCCAAGTCCCAGGCCCTGCTGGCGCATCTGCAGCAGGTCGCACCGAGCGAAGCCAGCGTGCTGATCATCGGCGAGACCGGCACCGGCAAAGAGCTGGTGGCGCGGCACATCCACAATCTGAGCCACCGCCGGCATCGGCCGTTTGTCGCGGTCAACTGCGGTGCGTTCTCCGAATCGCTGGTGGAAGCCGAGCTGTTCGGCCATGAAAAAGGCGCCTTCACTGGCGCCCTCAGCGCCAAGGCCGGGTGGTTCGAAGAGGCGGATGGCGGCACCTTGTTCCTCGACGAAATCGGCGATTTGCCGATGGCGATTCAGGTCAAGTTGCTGCGGGTGTTGCAGGAGCGCGAAGTGGTGCGCCTCGGCTCGCGCAAGAGCATTCCGATCGATGTGCGCGTGCTGGCCGCGACCAACGTGCAACTGGAGAAAGCGATCAATGCCGGAAACTTCCGCGAAGACCTGTTCTACCGGTTGAACGTGGTCAATCTGGAACTCAGTCCGCTGCGCGAACGACCCGGCGATATCCTGCCGCTGACCCGGCATTTCATCGAGGCCTACAGCCAGCGCCTGGGTTACGGACGGGTCAGCATCAGCTCCGGTGCCGAACAGAAACTGCGCAGCTACAGTTGGCCGGGGAACATCCGCGAACTGGAAAACGTCATCCATCACACCCTGTTGATCTGCCGTAACGGCGTGATCGAGCGCGACGATTTGCGCCTGTCGAACCTGCGCATCGAGCGCCCGGACGATCAGCAGTCGAACGCCGACGATTCACCGGAAGCGTTGCTGGAGCGGGCCTTTCAAAAACTCTTCGAACAACAGGCCGGCGCCCTCCACGAAAAGGTCGAAGACGCCCTGCTGCGCGCCGCCTATCGCTTCTGCCATTACAACCAGGTGCACACCGCCGCGCTGCTCGGTCTGAGCCGCAATGTCACCCGCACGCGGCTGATCAAGATCGGCGAACTGGCGGTGAACAAGCGGCGACTCACGGAGAATCTGCACGGTGAACGCCTGATCCAGTTGTCGATCTAGCCGACCAGATTGCAGTGCAGCGCATCGTCATGACTGCGGGCGATGCTGCTCAACACCTGAAATGAATTGAAGGTCACGGTCTTCGCCTGATGGGCGCGGATCAGCTGCCAGAAATCCTGCTCGCCGCTTTCAAAGCTACAGAACGCCGCCTCCCCGGCCTCGCGGCTCTGCCACTGCAGCAGGCTCAGCACCCGCCGGCCGTCGTCGCTGACCTGAACGCTGGCGCTGACAAAGCCTGCGTAGCGCTGCGCCAGATGTTCACTCTGCTGCGCCAGCGCACTGACCAATGCCGGCTGCTGGCGCGGCTCGATCTCGAATTCGATCAATTGGGTAAAGCTGCGATTTTTCGCTGAGGTTTGCATGAGAAGTCCCCACTCATCGTAAGCCGAGTCTTGCGACTCGAAGGCCTGCAGGGTAAAACCTCTAGTTAAGTCAAGGTCAAGAGTCCTTTTGCAAAATGATCACCCCGGAAAACCTGCACAAACAGCTCACCGTGGGCGAAGTCGCCGCGCGCAGCGGAGTCGCGGTCACTGCCCTGCATTTTTATGAAGCCAAAGGCCTGATCACCAGCCAGCGCAATGCCGGCAATCAGCGCCGTTACCCACGGGCGGTCTTACGCCGGGTGGCGTTGATCAAGGTCGCGCAACGCCTGGGCATTCCGCTGGCGGAGATTGGCGAGGCGCTGAAGAGACTCCCCGACGACCGCGCTCCGACAGCAGCAGACTGGAAAGTCCTGTCCGAACAATGGCGCCGCGAACTGGACGAGCGGATCAATCAGCTGACCTTGTTGCGTGACCGGCTCACCGGTTGCATCGGTTGCGGGTGTCTGTCGATGGAGGCCTGCCCGTTGCGCAATCAGGGCGATGTGCTCGGTGATCAGGGGCCGGGGGCGCACTTTCTGGACTGACTGCTCGTCGGGGAAAAATCCTGGCCGCGCAGACAGTTCTATAGTGAATCTTCCACAAATCCGGTGGAGCCACACCCCGAAAACAAAAACAGGGAGAACGTCATGAGCGTCAAACCCATTCCCGAGGGGTATCACAGCATTACCCCGTACCTCGGCATCCTCAAGGCTGCCGAAGCCATCGAGTTCTACAAGAAAGCCTTCGGCGCGACCCAGGTCATGCGCCTGGACATGCCAGACGGGCGCGTCGGCCACGCCGAACTGCGTATTGGCGACAGCGCGATCATGCTCGGCACGCCGTGCGATCAAGGGCCGTTGAGTGGTCCGGACAATGCCGTGTCGGTCGGTCTGCATCTGTATGTCACTGATGTCGACAAGTCCTTTCAACGGGCGCTGGATGCCGGGGCGAAAGCGGTGTCGGAGGTCAAGGATCAATTTTATGGTGATCGCAGCGGGACGCTGAAGGATCCCTATGGGCACCTGTGGTTTCTCGCCACGCGCAAGGAGGATCTGACGGAAGAGCAGATCAAGCAGCGGGCGATGGAGATGTTCAGTCAGGGTTGAGATTTTCAGGGTTTTGGCTGGCCCTATCGCGAGCAGGCTCACTCCTACAATTGGAACGCGTTTCAACTGTAGGAGTGAGCCTGCTCGCGATGAGGCCAGTGCGGACACATCACACTTCATGAACCTGAACACCACGCTTCAACCCTTGCCCCGAATGCCGAACACTTTCAGGATGCATCCCACCCGCACCTGAACAAGGATCAGCCCGATGTTTGCCGGATTCGTCAAAGACCAGCGCCACGTCAACGGCGTCGACATCGCCTATCGCCTCGGTGGCAGCGGCCCGGGGCTGTTGCTGTTGCACGGACACCCGCAGACCCACGTGATCTGGCACAAGATTGCCGAGCAGTTGGCGGAGCATTTCACAGTGGTCGCCGCCGACCTGCGCGGCTACGGCGACAGCGCCCGACCGGCTGCCGATGAACAACACCGCCATTACTCAAAACGCGAAATGGCCAGGGACAACCTCGAGTTGATGCAGGCGCTGGGCTTCGAACAGTTTTCGATTCTGGCCCACGACCGTGGCGCCCGGGTCGGCCATCGCCTGGCCCTCGACCACCGCGCGGCGGTGCAGCGGATGATGCTGCTGGACATCGCCCCGACCCTGGCGATGTACACACAGACCAACGAAGCGTTCGCCCGCGCCTATTGGCACTGGTTCTTCCTGATCCGCCCGGCGCCGTTGCCGGAAACCCTGATCGAGGCCGATCCCGCAGCCTATCTGCGCAGCGTGATGGGCAGCCGCAGCGCCGGACTCGCGCCGTTCACCGAGCCAGCGTTCAGCGAATACCTGCGTTGCCTGCAACGTCCCGGCAGCGCCCGAGGCATTTGCGAGGACTACCGCGCCAGCGCCAGCATCGACCTGGAACATGACCGGGCCGACATCGCTGCCGGGCATCATCTTGACCTGCCGCTGCGGGTGCTGTGGGGTGCGCAAGGCACAGTCGGGCGCTGCTTTGACCCGCTCAAGGAATGGCAGCTTGTGGCGACCAACGTCAGTGGCAAGGCGCTGCCGGCTGGGCATTATCTGGCCGAAGAAGTGCCGGAACTGTTGCTCGCCGAAGCGCTGGATTTCCTGCGCTGAATCGAGCCCTGTACGGCCGATGATATGCTGGCGGCTTGTGCCGCCAATGCTCGTTCCCACATGTCCCAGAACCAAAACCCCGTGCCCCTGCCCGAAGACCTGCGCGTGCTGCTGACCGTTATCCGCAAGAACGGTTTTGCCGCCGCTGCGGATGAACTGGGCCTGTCCCCGGCCTACGTCAGCAAACGCATCCAGATTCTCGAATCGACCCTCGGCACTCGCCTGCTGCACCGCACCAGTCGCCGCGTGTCGCTGACCGAGGACGGCGAGCGGGTGCAGCGCTGGGCCTTGCGCATCCTCGATGATTTTCAACAACTGCATGACGATCTCGCCGACGCCCACGACAGTCCACGCGGGCGTTTGCACATCTGCAGCAGTTTCGGTTTCGGCCGCAACCATGTGGCGCCTGCGGTTTCGCGGCTGGCCGAGCTTCACCCGCAGTTGCAGATTCGCCTGGACCTGTTCGACCGCGCGGTGGACATCGTCAACGAGGGTTTCGATCTGGAAATCCGCGTCGGCGACGACCTGCCCGGTCAGCACATCGGCCGGCAACTGGTGAGCAACCGCCGGGTGCTGTGCGCTGCGCCCGAATACCTTGAACGCCGAGGCACACCGCAGACTCTGGACGATCTGCAACAACATGACTGCCTGGTGATCAAGGAGCGCGACAACGCTTTCGGCGTCTGGCATCTGGATCGCGACGGCACGCAGGAAAGCGTGCGGGTCAGTGGGCCGCTGTCTTCCAACAACGGCGAGATCGTCCTGCAATGGGCGCTCGACGGACGCGGCGTGCTGCTGCGTTCATTGTGGGATGTGAAACCGTTGCTGGAACAGGGCCGACTGCTGCCGGTGCTGGCCGCTTACAGCCAGAGCGCCAATGTCTGGGCGGTGTACCCGACGCGGCTGGCCAACTCCGGGAAGCTACGGGCGTGTGTGGAGTTTTTGCAGGGGCATTTCAAGGATTTGTCGCTATAGCGGGTTCAACACAAAACCCTTGTAGGAGTGAGCCTGCTCGCGATGGCGTCGTGTCAGTCGACATCATCATCGGCTGAATGACAGCTATCGCGAGCAGGCTCACTCCTACAAGGGTTAGTGGGGGTGTCAGGTCAGCCATGGGTTGGCGGCCAGATGTTCGCGCTCGAACGCCTCGATCTGCTCACGCCGCTGCAAGGTACTGCCTATCGCATCCAGCCCCAGCAACAGTGCGGTCTTGCGCAAGCCGTCAATCTGGAAATCGATGACTTCACCGTCCGCCAGACGTATCTGCTGCGCCTCAAGATCCACATGGATCAGTGCCGTTTCAGGCTGACTCACCAACCGGCCAATGCGCTGCACCTGTGCCTCGTCCAGGGTAATCAGCAACACCCCGTTGCGCTGGCAGTTGTCGTAGAAGATCCCGGCAAAACGGCTGCCGATCAGCGCGCGAATGCCCATTTGCTGCAACCCCCACACCGCGTGTTCGCGGCTGGAACCGCAGCCGAAGTTCGCCCCGACAACGAGAAAACTCGCGCCCTGCCAGGCTGGCTGGTTCAGCACGAATTCAGGGTTGGGCGTACCGTCGGCAAGAAAGCGCAGATCGAAAAACAGCCCACGATCCAGCCCCTGACGGTCGATGCCCTTGAGAAACTGCTTGGGCATGATCACATCGGTGTCGACGTTGGCCCCAAGCAGCGGCGCGGCCTGGCCGCTGACTTGCGTGAAGGGTTGCAGGCTCATGGGCGTTCTCCAAAGTGGCGGATGTCGGTGAGGTGGCCACTGATCGCGGCGGCGGCGACCATCGCCGGGCTCATCAGGTGGGTGCGCGCCCCGGCGCCCTGGCGGCCTTCGAAATTGCGGTTGGTGCTGGAGGCGCAACGGTCGCCGGGCGCGAGCACGTCATCGTTCATCGCCAGGCACATCGAGCAGCCGGACTGACGCCATTCAAACCCGGCGTCGATGAAGATCTGCGCCAGCCCTTCGGCTTCAGCCTGAGCGCGAACCTCACTGGAGCCGGGCACGATCATCGCCCGCACATACCCGGCCACCCGCCGACCGCGCACCACGCTGGCGGCGTCACGCAGATCCTCGATCCGCGAGTTGGTGCAGGAGCCGATAAAAGCGTGGCTGATGACGATATCGCGCAGCGCCATCCCCGGCTCCAGGCCCATGTATTGAAGGGCGCGGCGCATGTCCTGACGCAGGATCGGGTCGTCGATACTTTGCGGATCCGGCACTTGCGCACCGATCGGCGCCGCCTGATCCGGGCTGGTGCCCCAGGTAACCATCGGTTCCAGCTTGCTGGCGTCGAGGTGGATTTCGCGGTCAAACACCGCGCCGGGATCGCTGCGCAGTTCACGCCACTTTCCCACGCCCCGCGCCCACAGTACGCCTTGTGGTGCGCGGGGTTTGCCGTTGAGATAAGCAAAGACTTTTTCGTCCGGCGCCATGAACGCACCGCGTGCACCGGCTTCTACCGCCATGTTGCAAATGGTCATCCGCGCCTCGACGCTCAGCGCATCAATGGTCGAACCGCAGAATTCGATCGCATAGCCAGTGGCGCCCGATGCACCGATGCGGCCGATCAGCGCCATGATCACGTCCTTCGACGTCAGCCCCGGCGCCAACTCGCCATCCACCGTCACGCGCAGGCTTTTCAGGCGTTTGTAGACCAGCGTCTGCGAGGCCAGCAAGTGCTCGATTTCCGAGGTGCCAATGCCAAATCCGAACGCCCCCAGCGCACCGTACGTGGTGGTGTGGCTGTCACCGGCAGCGATGACCATGCCCGGCAGAATGAAGCCCTGCTCCGGGGCGATCACATGCTCGATGCCCTGACGTTTATCGAGAATGTCCAGCAGTTCGATGCCGAAGTCCCGGCAGTTCTCCGCCAGATACGACACCTGCCGCGCACCGCCGGCATCAGGCATCGCCGCCACCCGTTTGGGGGTGGTCGAGTTGACGTGATCGACCACCGCCAACGCCGTACCCGGCCGCCAGACCTTGCGCCCGGCAGCACGCAGACCGCTGAACGCCTGCGGGCTGGTGTATTCGTTGATCACTTGGCGATCGATGTACAACAGCACATGGCCCTGATCGTCGAGGCGGCACACGGTGTGCGAATCGATGTGTTTGTCGTAGAGGGTTCTGGGGGTCATCAGGGGGCTCACTAGGGGAATCCAGTGATTTCCATCATAAGGAGCGCCTTGACCGCATCAATTGGCAGGCAGTGAGAGCGGCATTCATGAATCGTGTTTGATCGGCTGATCACCGAACGCCCCTGTGGGAGCGGGCTTGCTCGCGAAAGCGGTTGATCATTCAACATTGATGTCGACTGACACGACGC
>NZ_JBYSZP010000008.1:18380-292629 GCF_058787295.1 Pseudomonas sp. FW305-3-2-15-E-TSA4
GGCTTGCTCGCGAAGGCGTCGTGTCAGTCGACATCAATGTTGAATGATCAACCGCTTTCGCGAGCAAGCCCGCTCCCACAGGGGGGGGAAGTGCGAAACATTTGCTTTCATATCGTCTTTCGGGATTTGTCCGGCTTATCCGTCCTATATAGATGCAGGCCGCTCGCACAGGCAACAGCCACGACCGCGCCTTTTGCGGACACCCGCGCTGCGAAGCCCGTAGCCGCGTGCCCTTTCATCGAAATCAAGACGCGCAATCATGTCGAAGAAATCCCGTTCCAAACTGTGGTTCCTGGTGCATAGCTGGCTCGCGCTGCCGATCTGGTTTTTTGTCCTGATCGTGTGTGTCACCGGCACGCTGGCGGTGGTCAGCCAGGAAATCGTCTGGCTGGCCAACCCGCAGATGCGCGCCAGTCAGCCGTCGGACGACGCGCCGCGGCTCAGTTACGATCAGGTGCTAGCCGCGATCAAACAGGCCGAACCGCAGACGCTGGTGGAAAGCATCAGCCGTCCCGACGAATCGCACTTCGCCCTCGACGTCGAAGTCAGCTACCCCGACGGCCGCTCGCAGACGGTCTACGTCAACCCATACACCGGGGTGATCCAGGGCCCGGCGCCGGACTTCAACTTCAAGGCGTTCACCCGCGCCCTGCACGGCTGGTGGCTGGTGCCGTTCACCAATGGTTTCAGCTGGGGCTGGTACCTGGTGTCGTTCCTCGGCCTGCCGATGCTCGCTTCGCTGGTCACCGGGCTGGTGGTGTACAAGCGTTTCTGGAAAGGTTTCTTCAAACCCACCCTGCGTTTTCGTCACGGTGCGCGGATCTTCTGGGGCGACTTCCATCGACTGAGCGGCATCTGGTCGATCTGGTTCATCGCGGTGATCTCGATCACCGGCACCTGGTTTTTGATCCAGGCCATTCTGGCCGACAACCAGGTGTCCATCAGCAGCGAACCGATCATTCCCGCCATGTCTCGGGAAAGCGTACCGATGTCGAGCGACGCCAGTCCTCCCCCACGGATCAGCCTTGATCGCGCGGTGCAGATCGCCGAACAGCACATCCCCGGGCTGGAGGTCAGCTTCGTCAGCCTGCCGGGCAATGCCTACAGCCACTTGAGCGTTGGCGGGCGCGGCTGGTATCCACTGATGTTCCAGACCGCCACGCTCAACCCGTACAACGGTGAGATGGCCGCCACGCGACTGCTGACCGACCGTTCCTCGCTGGAGTTCGTCACCGAGTCGATGCGCCCGCTGCACACCGGTGATTTCGGCGGTCTGTGGATCAAACTGATCTGGTTCTTCTTCGGCCTGCTGCTGAGCATGATGGTCCTCAGCGGCCTGTTGATCTGGACCAAGCGCACCGCGCTGGCCACCGCCAACGCCCTCAAGCGCGAAAATAAAAAGGCCCGCAGCCCCCGCGTCAGCCGTGAACCGGCGGAGGTCAGCCTGTGAGCCCGTCCAATCGCACTGCCCAACCGTCCGCCCTGCGCCGCTTCTGGCACAAATGGCGTTTTCATCTGAACGCCCTGTTGCTGCTGATTCCGTTGGGCTTCATGCCCAAGTATTTCGCCGATGCCGCGCTGTTTCGCGGTGACGTCGGCCTCGGTGAGCATGAGGTCGGCGAAATCCAGGTCGGCCCGTGGAGCCTGCGCCTGGCCGAACTGCGTAACGAAGCACCGCGCCTGAGCGGCCCCGCCGGTTACATGAAGGACTTCAATGCCGCCCTCTGCGATGCCTGTGTCGAACAGGTCAAGGCCACCTACCTGCGCATCGGCAAACCGCGCAGCCTGCGCGCCGCCGGGGTGATTTTCTTTGGCACGCCGTATCGCATGGGCGCGCAATTGCCGGTGGCGGAAAAAACCAAAGCCGATGCCGAACTGTGGATCACCATGGAAGGCTGGGACGGCAGCATGCATCAGGCCTCGATTCCCCTGAGCCAGGCCTCCCCCGCCACCCTCGCCTGGCTGAACCAACAAGGAGCCAAACCATGAACCGCGTTCCACGCCCTTCCCGCCTGCGGTTGCGCGCCGCGTTGCTGATGCTGTGCGCAGGTTTCAGCACCGGCGCCCTGGCCCATAACCCGATGTGCGAATGCAAGGCCGTCGATGCCGAGCAGATCAAATGCACCGGCGGCTTCTCCGACGGCAGCGGCGCGCCGGGGGTGACCCTCGATGTGATCGGTTACGACGAAACCATCCTGCTGCCGGGCAAGCTCGGCGCCGACTCAAGCCTGACCTTCAAGAAACCGGCGGCCGAGTTTTATGTGCTGTTCGACGCCGGCCCCGGCCACGTCGTGGAAATCGACCAAGCCGACATCGAGGCCCCATGAGCACGCCCACCACCCAAGTCGTCCGCCCGGCCGGTGCCGGGCATGAAACCCTCAATGTTCTGCTGTTGTGTTTACTGATCCTTGCCGTCGCCGGCTCGGTGGTCGCGTGGCGCGGGGTGTCCCATGAACCGGAACCGGTCGCCAGCCATCAGCTCGATGCGCGGCGCGACCTCAGCGCTGCCGAGCAAGGCATCTACGCCGACCTGCGGGTGACCCTCGATGAAATCCGCCTGCTGCGTGCAGAACAGCAAAGCCTGCCGACACCACAGACCCTGGCTGAAGAAGGTTTCGCCCCGTTCGCTCAGGACGCCAGCTCGGTCAGCCGTGGTGGCCATGCCTGGCAGTTACTGGCGGACCGCGCCTATTTCGGCCACAGCCAGTCGCCCGCCGTCGCCGGTTCGTTCGTGATGCTACTGAGCGCCGACGCCACTGCCGCGCCGGACATCTGGCTCAACCGCGCCGCCGAGCTGCAGACGCCCACCGAACTGACTGACGCCGCGCTGTCCGCCGCAGGCTGGAAACAGATCGTCGCGCAGTTCGATGCCGGCGTGACCCGCGAGCATCGCCACTGAACCTTCGCCTTCACCCGAGAGAAGACCGCTTGCCCATGCTTATTTCCCTGACTCGCCGTCCCCTCCTGCGCACCCTGCTGTTAGGCCTGTGCGCGTGCCTGCTGAGCCCGCTGGCCAGCGCCGATCCGGGCAAACGCCTGCGCATCGGCATCACCCTGCACCCGTATTACAGCTATGTGGCGAATATCGTCGGCGACAAGGCCGAGGTGGTGCCGCTGATTCCCGCCGGCTTCAACCCGCACGCCTACGAGCCACGCGCTGAAGACATCAAACGCATCAGCGGTCTGGATGTGATCGTGCTCAACGGGGTCGGGCATGACGACTTCGCCGACCGCATGATCGCCGCCAGCGAAACGCCGAACATCAAGACCATCGAAGCCAACGAAAACGTGCCGCTGCTGGCCGCCACCGGCACCGCCGCGCGCGGCGCCGGCAAAGTGGTCAACCCGCACACCTTCCTGTCGATCAGCGCTTCGATTGCCCAGGTCAACAACATCGCCCGCGAGCTGGGCAAACTCGACCCGGACAACGCCAAGGCCTATACCCAGAACGCCCGCGCCTACAGCAAACGCCTGCGGCAGATGCGCGCCGATGCGCTGGCCAAACTGACTCAGGCACCGAACGCCGAACTGCGCGTGGCCACTGTGCATGCGGCTTATGACTATCTGCTGCGCGAATTCGGCCTGGAAGTGACGGCCGTGGTCGAGCCGGCCCACGGCATCGAACCGAGCCCGAGCCAGTTGAAAAAGACCATCGACCAACTGCGCGAACTCGACGTGAAGGTGATCTTCTCGGAGATGGATTTCCCCTCGACTTACGTCGAGACCATCCAGCGTGAGTCCGGGGTGAAGCTGTACCCGCTGTCGCACATTTCCTATGGCGAATACAGCGCCGACAAATATGAGAAGGAAATGACCGGCAACCTCGACACCGTGGTGCGGGCGATTCAGGAGTCCGGGGCATGACAGCAAAAGAAACCCTCTCTGACACCCATCAATCCCCTGTGGGAGCGAGCCTGCTCGCGAAGGCGTCCGGTCAGTCAGCATCATTATTGAATGAACCACCGCATTCGCGAGCAAGCCCGCTCCCACAAGGGGTAAGTGGGCCGACTCTGGATTTTGCGGGAGTCTCTCTGACCCTCGGGCGCACCACGATCCTCGACAACGTGACCTTCCAGGTTCAGCCCGGTCACGTCCACGCCCTGGTCGGCCCCAACGGCGGTGGCAAGAGTTCGCTGATCAAGACCTTGCTCGGGCAAATGCCGCATCAGGGTCAACTGAGCCTGCACTGGCCCGGCCAACCCGGCACCATCGGCTACGTGCCGCAGGCGTTGGAGTTCGATCGTGGCCTGCCGATGACCGTCGACGATTTCATGGCCGCGATGTGCCAGCGTCGGCCGGCGTTTCTCGGCCTGAGCAAGCACTACGCCAAGGCCATCGGCGAGGCGCTGGAACGGGTCGGTATGCAGGACAAACGCAAGCGGCGCATGGGCGCGTTGTCCGGTGGCGAACGGCAGCGCGTGTTGCTCGCTCAAGGCTTGATCCCGGCTCCGCAATTGCTGGTGCTGGATGAGCCGATGTCGGCCCTCGACGAAGCCGGGATCCAGGTGTTCGAACGCCTGCTCGGCGACTGGCGCGCCGCTGGCATCACCGTGCTGTGGATCGAGCACGATCTGGAAGCGGTCAAGCGTCTGGCCGACCGGGTCACCGGTCTCAACCGCCGCGTGCTATTCGACGCCACGCCGCAACAGGCACTGACCCCGGAACGTCTGCTGAGTCTGTTTTCCACCCATCCACGGAGCGCGGTCTGATGAGTTACGAAGCCTTTCGTTTGATGGTTCAGGGCTGGGCGTCGTCCGGGTACCTGCCGGAAGCGCTGGCCTACGGCTTTGTGGTCAACGCATTGCTCGCCGGCCTGTTGATCGGTCCGGTGCTCGGTGGCCTCGGCACGCTGGTGGTGGTCAAGCGCTTTGCGTTTTTCTCCGAAGCGGTCGGGCACGCGGCGCTGACCGGCGTGGCCATCGGCATTCTGCTCGGCGAACCCTACACCGGGCCGTACGGCAGCCTGTTCGGTTACTGCCTGTTGTTCGGCATCCTGCTCAACTACCTGCGCAACCGCACCGGCCTGGCGCCCGACACCCTGATCGGCGTGTTTCTCTCGGTGTCGCTGGCGCTTGGCGCGAGCCTGCTGTTGATTCTGGCGGGCAAGATCAACGTGCACATTCTGGAGAACGTGCTGTTCGGTTCGGTGCTCACCGTCAATGGCAACGACCTGCTGGTGCTGGCCATCGTCGGTTCGCTGGTCATGGCCCTGGCACTGCCTTTGTACAACCGGATCATGCTCGCCAGTTTCAACCCGCAACTGGCGGCGGTGCGCGGCGTCGCGGTGAAGACTCTGGATTACCTGTTCGTGATTCTGGTGACGCTGATCACCGTCGCGGCGGTGAAGGTCATCGGCGCGATTCTGGTCGGCGCGTTGCTGGTGATTCCGGCGGCGGCCGCGCGTTTGCTCAGCCAGTCGCTCAAGGGCTTCTTCTGGTGCTCGGTGCTGATTGCTACCGTCAGCACGCTGTGCGGGATTCTCGCGCCGATCGTCTTCGATCTGCCAATCCCGTCCGGCGCCGCGATCATCCTGGTCGCCGGCATCGCCTTCGCCCTCGCCGCCATTGCGCGCGGGGTTGTCCCGAGTCTGAAAGGGAACCTTGGATAAATGATCTTCTCACTGCGAAAACTGACCCTGGCCATGGCCCTGTGCGGCGTGGTCGGCAGCCCGTTGCTGGCGGCTGAAAACCCTCAACCGCTGCGCGTATTGGCCTCGTTGCCCATCACCTATGGCTTGGGCGAAGTGCTGCTCAAAGGCACCGACGTCAGCCTGGAGCGCGCGGCCCCGGCGAATTTGCCGGGCAGCCGTCAGACCGCATATTTCACCGGTCGCGGTGCGCCGGCGCTGGGCAAACTGGCAACCGATGCCGACGCGGTGATCGGCATACGTTCGCTGTGGGCGGATGATCCGCTGTACCCGATCGCACGGCGCAGCAACATTCGCATTGTCGAGGTCGACGCGGCGCGCCCGGTGGACGGCGCCCTGCCAGGGATCGCCGTACAACCGGGGCTGAAGGTCGATGGCTTGAACAGTCAGCCATGGCTGGCGAGCAACAACATGGGGCGCATGGCTGATGTGATCGCCGCGGATCTGGTGCGCCTGGCGCCGTCGGCCAAACCGAAGATCGAGGCCAATCTGGCGGCGCTGAAACAGCGCCTGCTCAAGCTCAGCGCCGACAGCGAAGCGCGTCTGGCCGAGGCTGACAACCTCAGTGTGCTGAGCCTCAGCGATCACTTCGGTTATCTGATCGGCAGCCTGAATCTGGAGCTGATCGGTCAGGACGCGCGAGCAGATGCCGAGTGGACAGCCGAAGATCTGAAGAAGCTCACGGCGACGCTGAAGGACAACGACGTGGCGCTGGTGCTGCATCATCGTCAGCCGTCGGAGGCAGTGAAAGCAGCAATTGCCGCCTCGGGGAGTCATTTGTTGGTGTTGAGTACCGATGCAGCGGACCCGGTGGCGGAGCTGGAGGGGAATGTGGATTTGTTGCTCAAGGGGTTGAGCGGGGCGTAGTTTCAGTTACAGCGCGTTATCGTTCTTCGCGAGCAAGCCCGCTCCCACAGGGGGGTTGTGTGCAGCGCAGATCCAATGTGGGAGCGGGCTTGCTCGCGAAGAGGCCCGCCAGAACAACACCATTGCGAGCAATGAAAAAACCCGCTGACTGTGACCAGTCCAGCGGGTTTGTTTTTGCCTGGCAGATTACTGAGCAGCCGCCTGCCCTTCCATCTTCTGCCGCAGGCTCAGCGGACGCATGTCGGTCCAGACTTCTTCGATGTAGGCCAGGCATTCCTTCTTCAGGCCGCTCTTGCCTACGGTGCGCCAGCCTTCCGGCACGGCTTTGTAATCCGGCCAGATCGAGTATTGCTCTTCGTGGTTGACCACGACCTGAAAGAGGATGTCCTCGCGGTCGAATACTGACGTCATGCTGGTTCTCCATCGTTGTAAGGGTGGGCTGCACCTGGGGTGCAGCCGGGTATGTAGAAAGAACGTTCGGCGCTGCGAAAAATTTACACAGCGGCGGTGGCAGCGGCCAGGGCCCGGCCGAAGATCTCGGCGACGCGGTCGATTTCGGCAGCGGTGATCACCAGCGGCGGCAGGAAGCGCACCACCGCACCATGCCGGCCGCCCAGTTCGAGAATCAGTCCGCGCTTGAGGCATTCACGCTGCACCAGCGGTGCCAGACGCGCGAACGCTGGTGGGTGACCGAGCGCATCCGGCGCGCCGTTGGGGTCAACCAGTTCGACGCCGAGCATCAAGCCACGACCACGAATGTCGCCCAGTTGCGGGAAGTCGCGTTGCAGGATGCGCAGGTGTTCGCTCAGGCGTTCGCCCATCGCCGCAGCGTGTTCGCAGACCTTGTGCTCAAGCAGATAACGCATCACCGCGGAACCGGCAGCCATCGCCATCTGATTGCCACGGAAGGTGCCGGCGTGGGCACCCGGTTGCCAGGTGTCGAGCCAGTCGCGATAGACCACCACCGCCAGCGGCAGGCTGCCGCCGATAGCCTTGGACAACACCACCACGTCCGGGACGATATCGGCGTGTTCGAAGGCAAACATCTTGCCGGTACGCGCGAAACCGCTCTGGATCTCGTCGACGATCAGCGCCACCCCGGCCTTTTCGGTGATCCGACGCAAGCCGCGCAGCCACTCGATATCGGCCGGGATCACCCCGCCCTCGCCCTGCACCGCTTCGACAATCACCGCTGCCGGCAACTGCACGCCGGCCTCAGGATCATTAAGCAGGTTTTCCAGGTAACTCAGGTTGGCTTTGACCCCGGCCGCGCCGCCGAGACCGAATGGGCAACGGTAGTCGTAAGGGAACGGCATGAATTGCACACCGTTGCTGAGCAAGGCGCCCAGCGGCTTTTTCGGCCCCAGGCTGCCCATCAGACTCAAGGCGCCCTGGCTCATGCCGTGATAACCGCCGGAGAACGACAGCACGGTGCTGCGCCCGGTGGCGGTGCGCACCAGTTTCAACGCGGCTTCCACCGCATCGGTACCGGTCGGGCCGCAGAACTGGATTTTCGCTTCGGCCGCCAGTGCTGGCGGGAGTAAACCGAACAGGTCCTGGACGAACTGATCCTTGACCGGCGTGGTCAGGTCGAGGGTGTGCAGCGGCAGCTCATCGGCCAGCACTTGCTGGATCGCCTCGATCACCACCGGATGGTTGTGCCCCAACGCCAGAGTCCCGGCACCGGCCAGGCAATCGATGAAGGTGCGACCTTCGACATCTTCGACGTACAGGCCCTTGGCGCGCTTGAGGGCCAGCGGAATGCGTCGCGGATAACTGCGGGCATTGGATTCCTGCTGGCTCTGCCGGGCCAGCAGTGGTGATTCGTTGAACTGATACAGGGTTTCCACCGGCGCGGAGCTGATCCGGGCCGACGACTCTTCGATAAGGCTGGTGGCGACTGACATCTCTCGACCCCTCAATACGCTATGGATAGTGACCAAAACAGCACACCGCACAGGTGCGCGTTCCGGTCGCGGGGCGCACATGCAGGTTTTCCTGTTCTGGAAACGCTTAAGCGGGGCGAGGATTTAGACCCTTGATCGAGATGTCAGTCGGACAATGGCAACAGCTTGTGCAGCGTAACGCGGTGCAAGCCCTGATCGCTGGCGCGTGGCACTGCATCGCAGTAGCCCAGATGCCGATAAAAAGCCGCGCCGCTACGGGTGCTGGCGATGCGCGCCTGCGGCACACCCCGAATCCGCAGCCAGCCTTCAAGGTCGGCCATCAGGGCGCGCCCTGCGCCACGGCGAAACCATTCCGGCTGCACATGACAAAAGCCTATCTCACCGCTGGCCGTGGCCATGCCGACACCCACCGGTTTGTCCTGCAACAAAGCGATATTCAGGTAGCAATGCGGGTCGGCAAGGTGCGCGCTGATGACGTCGGCAGATTGTCGGCCGATCCAGCGGCTGACCAGTTGCGGATCGTTGCGGTGTTCGAGCGCACAACCGACGCGAATCGATCGCTCGATGATGCGACTGATGATGCCGGCGTCGGCAGGTTTCGCCGGGCAGATGCAGATCGATGCTTCCATGGCGCGTTCCCTCAATCCATTGAGTCAGAGCAGCCCCGACCTTAACGCCGAGGCTGGCGAATCACCAACGCAGAGACGTTACATTTGATGTGCCACACCACAAATCCCCTAATGTGGGAGCGGGCTTGCTCGCGAAGGCGGCGTGCCAGTCAGCAACCTGTCGACTGACCGGACGCCTTCGCGAGCAAGCCCGCTCCCACAGGGGATTTTTGCTGGTTCAGACAGGTTGCAGCGGCATGGTCAACTCGACGCGCAAGCCATCCGGCCGGCTGTCGAAATGCAGGGTGCAGGCGCAGCGCTGGACGATGGCTTGCACGATGGCCAGGCCGAGACCGCAGCCGGTGCTCTGGCCGTTGCGCCAGAAGCGTTGGGTCAGATGCTGCAGATCTTGCGCCGCAATCCCCGGGCCGTGGTCGCGCACCACAAAACGGGCGCGCTGGCCGACCGTTTCCAGGCTCAGCTCCACCTCAGCATCCGCCGGGGTATGGCGCAGGGCGTTGTCGAGCAGATTGCGCAACGCGGCAATCGACAGCACCGCCGGCATTTGCACCGGCGCACTGGAGAGCTGCTTGGGCAATTGCAGCTTGATGCGCTGACGCTCGCCACCAGCCGCATCCTGCATCGCCAGTTTCGCCACCTGTTCGGCGCTGCACTGTACGCCGTCATCGAACGACAGACTGCCCTCGACCCGCGCCAGCAACAGCAGTTGCTCAAGGGTGCGGTGCATGCGGTCGGCACCCTCTTCGGCCCTTGCCAGCGACTGATCGCGGGCACTGCCTTCGGTCATGCGTGCCACTTGCAGGTGGGTCTTGATCGCCGTCAACGGGCTGCGCAGTTCGTGGGCGGCATCACCGGTCAGGCGGCGTTCACGCTCGATGGTCTTGCCGATGCGCTGGAACAGCTGGTTCTGCGTATCGAGCAACGGTTTCAGTTCGCTGGGAAACGATTGCAATTGCAGCGGCTCAAGCGAGTCGGCATTACGTCGCATCAGTGCTTCGCGCAGCCGGTTGAGCGGCGCCAGCCCCTGGCCGATGCCCAGCCACAACAGGCACAGGCAACCGAGCAACGCCACGCCGACCGGCACCGAAGCCGCCAGCAGGATCGACATGTTCAAGGCTTCGCGTTCGATTTGCCGATCGGCGGTGGTGATCCGTACGTCACCCCGGGCGAGAGTGAAACTGCGCCACGGCGCGCCATCGATCATCTGATCGTGGAAGCCCATTTTTTCCGCTTCCAGGGTTTGCTCGGGGCTGCTGTGGCTGCGGGCCAGGATTTCCCCGCGCAAAGAGCTGACCTGACAGGCCATGCCGCCGGGAATGTTCAATTGTTCGGCACTGAAATGGGTGCCCTCGCCCTTGCTCGGCAGCGCCGGCAGTTGCTCCAGCAGCCCGGCGACCATGCGCGCCGAGGCTACCAGCCGCTGGTCGAGGGAAAACATCATCTGATTGCGCAAGTCGCTGAGCATCCAGGCCGCAGCCAGTGCCCAGATCAGGGCGAACGCGGCGCCGAGGGTCAGACTCAGGCGCAGACGCAGACTCATCACTTCTGCCGCTCTCCACCATCGGCCGGCCCAAGGCGATAGCCCAGACCGCGCACGGTTTCGACGATGCCCTTGCCGAGTTTGCTGCGCAGGTGATGGATATGCACGTTCAGCGCGTTGCTCTCCAATTCGTCATTGAAGCCGTAGACGCTGTCCTTCAACTGCTCGGTGGACAGCACTCGGCCACGGTTGTGCAGCAGCGCCTGCAACAGCGATTGCTCGCGGCGCGACAAGTCCACTGGTTGCCCGGCCAACATGGTTTCGCGGCTGCTTGGATCGTAGGTCAGTGCGCCGTGTTCGATCAGGTTGACGCTGCGCCCGGCGACCCGGCGCAGCAGGGTTTGCAGACGCGCGAACAATTCACGCAGATCGAAGGGTTTGAGCAGGTAATCGTCAGCCCCGGCCTGCAAGCCATCCACGCGGTCGGTGACCGAGTCGCGTGCGGTCAGGATCAGCACCGGAATTTCCAGGCCTTGCTGACGCAGCTGTTGCAGCAACTTGAGGCCATCTTCGTCGGGCAGGCCGAGATCGAGCACCATCACGTCGAATTCGGCGACCTTGAGCATCGCCCGCGCTTTCGAGGCGGTGTTGACGTGCTCGACCGTCAAGCCCTGCGCCGTGAGACCGGCAACGATACCGCTGGCGATCAGTTCATCGTCTTCGCAAACCAGTACGTGCATGATCCGTCCCGTAGAAAAAAGCCGATTAGGCCGTTGGCCGATTAAGCTGACATTATGGCGCCCAACGCCACAGCGACAAGGGCGTGACGGTTAATCATCGGTTAATCGCCATCCACCATTGTGCCCACACTTGCACAGGGACAAGGCTCCTCCATGCGTCATTTTTTTCTTTTGTTTGCACTGCTGATCTCCGGCCTGGCCCAGGCGGGAAACAATCCATTCGAGACCAAACCGGAATTTCTCCCGGTCGACAAAGCCTTCGTGCTCACCTCCGAACGCCTTGAGTCCGGGGAAACCCAGTTGTTCTGGCAAATCACCGACGGCTATTACCTGTACCAGAAACGCCTGAAATTCGACGGTTTGACGGCCGAGCAGCAGCCTGCGCTGCCCGAGGGCGAGTCGCACAGTGACGAGTTCTTCGGTGAACAACCGGTGTATCGCCAAGGGCTGGAGGTAAAAATTCCGGCCGCGGCCAGCGGTCAGATCAAGGTCAGTTACCAAGGCTGCGCCGATGCCGGCCTGTGTTACCCGCCGCAGACCCGGGTCATTGATCTGGGCGGCAAAGCCACGCCAACGACCAGCGCTGAAGCACCGGATCAGGCCCTGGCCAGCAGCCTGCAACAACGGGCGCTGGGCTGGAGCCTGCTGGTGTTTTTCGGCCTCGGCCTGTTGTTGGCGTTTACCCCGTGTTCGTTGCCGATGCTGCCGATTCTGGCGGGCATGATTGTCGGCAGCGGTGCCACCCCGCGCCGTGGGTTCGCCCTGGCCAGCAGCTACGTGATCTGCATGGCGCTGGTGTATGCAGCGATGGGGGTGATCGCTGCGCTGCTCGGCGCCAACCTGCAGGCATGGCTACAGAATCCGTGGCTGCTCGGTGCATTTGCAGCAGTGTTTGTGGTGCTGGCGCTACCGATGTTTGGCTTCTTCGAATTGCAATTGCCGGTGGCCCTGCGTGACCGCCTCGAACACGCTTCGCGCAGCCGCAATGGCGGCAGCCTGATCGGTGCCGGGGTGCTCGGCGCATTGTCCGGTCTGCTGGTCGGCCCGTGCATGACCGCACCACTGGCCGGCGCTTTGCTGTACATCGCGCAGAGCGGCAATGCGCTGCACGGTGGCTTGATTCTGTTCGCGTTGGGCATCGGTATCGGGGTGCCGCTGTTGCTGCTGGTAACCGTCGGCAATCGCTTTCTGCCGAAACCCGGAGCGTGGATGAACCTGCTCAAGGGCATCTTCGGTTTCCTGTTCCTCGCGACCGCGCTGCTGATGTTGCGCCCGGTGCTGGACTCGTCGCTGTGGCTGGGCCTGTGCGGCGCGCTGCTGCTGATCGCGGCGTTCTGTGCCTGGAAGCAATCGGACGGCTTCGGCCGGGTTGCCCAAGTGTTCGGCGCCAGTTCGTTGCTGCTCGGTCTGTGGGGCAGCCTGTTGCTGATCGGCGCTGCTGGTGGCAGTGACGACCCGTATCAACCGTTGCAGGTGTACAGCGCCGGGCGGACCGTCAGCACCACGCCGAGCGGGCATGACGCGTTCACCACGATCAAGGATCCGGCCGCCCTACAGCGAGAACTGGATAGCGCCAAAGCCCAGGGCCAGTGGGTGCTGCTCGATTACTACGCCGACTGGTGCGTGTCGTGCAAAGTCATGGAAAAACAGGTGTTCGGCAAGGACAAGGTCATGCAGGCACTCAGCGATGTGCGCCTGCTGCGCCTCGACGTCACTGCCGATAATGCCGCCAGCCGCGAGCTGCTCGGCCGCTACAAAGTCCCGGGGCCACCAAGTTTTGTCTGGATCGGCACCGACGGCGAAGAACGACGCAGCCAGCGCATCACCGGTGAGGTGGATGCCGAGACGTTCCTGCAACGCTGGACCACCACCCGAGACGCCAATTAAATGCTGACGTTCACCCTCGGCACCTTTGCCATCGCGCTTAACCACCTGCTGCTGATCAGTGCCCTGGCGCTGGCGACCTTTGTCGGCTGGCGGGTGGCCAAGCGTGGCGGCGATAACCCCGAGTCGGCGCTGTTCAGCCTGTTTCTGCTGGGCATGCTCGCGGCGCGCGTGGCGTTTGTCGCCCTGTACTGGGGCCACTATCGCAACGATCCGTGGCAGATCATCGACCTGCGCGATGGTGGATTCCTCGCCTGGCCGGGGGTGATCGTGCTGCTGCTCGCCGCTCTCTATCGCGGCTGGCGTCGCCCGGGCCTGCGTCGGCCATTGGGGTTTGGCGTGGCCAGCGGCGTGCTGTTCTGGTTGTTGGCGACCCTGTCACTGAACATCTACGAACAAGGCACGCGCCTGCCGGAAATCACCCTGCGCAACGCCGCCGGGGAGACCATCCAGCTCAGCGACTATCAGGGCGGACCATTGGTGATCAACCTCTGGGCAACCTGGTGCCCACCGTGCCGGCGCGAGATGCCGGTGCTGGAAAACGCTCAACAACAACGCCCGGACCTGACCTTTCTGTTCGTCAATCAGGCCGAAAGCATGCAAAGCGTTGCCACCTTCCTGGAAACCCAGGGCCTGAGCCTGAACAACGTGCTGTTCGACCGCAGCGGTCGACTGGGTCAGGCCGTGGGCTCCATGGCGTTGCCGACTACGCTGTTCTATAGCCCTGACGGTCGCTTGCTGAGCAGTCATCTGGGCGAACTGTCGAACGCCAGCCTGGCCCGCGCCCTGGAAAATTTCGACATCCCGAATCCAACCGCCGCACCGGCCACCTCTGCAAGGAAACTGCCATGCCCCGCCTCCGCCACCTGCTGACGCTGACTCTGGGCACTGCCCTGCTGCACCTGCCGTCGGTGCAGGCCGCCGAAGAATTGCCCGCCGCGATCAAGCAGATCGAAGCCAAGGGCGCAAAAATCGTCGGCCAGTTCGACGCCCCGGACGGCTTGCGTGGTTATGCGGCGCAGTACCAGAACCGTGGCATGGCGTTGTACCTGACGCCGGACGGGAAACACGTGCTGCTCGGCAATCTGTACGACGCCGACGGCAAGGATCTGAGCAGCGAGCCGTTGCAGAAACTGGTCTATGCGCCGATGGCCAAGGAAATCTGGGGCAAGTTCGAAGCCAGCAACTGGATTCAGGACGGCAACAAGGACGCGCCGCGCACCGTGTACCTGTTCAGCGATCCCAACTGTCCGTACTGCAACATGTTCTGGGAACAGGCGCGACCATGGGTCAAGGCCGGCAAGGTGCAGCTGCGGCACATCATGGTCGGGATCATCCGCGAAGACAGCCCGGCGAAATCCGCCGCGCTGCTGGCGGCGAAAGATCCGGCCAAGGCCCTGGAAGATCACGAAAAGGCCGGCAAGGCCAGCACCCTGAAGCCGTTGAAAGACATTCCAAAAGCGGTGCAGACCAAACTGGCCGCCAACATGCAGTTGATGGAAGACCTGGAACTGCAGGCGACGCCGGCGATTTTCTACATGGATGACAAGGGTGAGCTGCAACAGCAGCAAGGCGCGCCTTCGCCGGAGAAACTGGCGAAAATTCTCGGGCCAAAGTGAGTCCGGCTTCTTTATTGCCTGATCGGGCCTCTTCGCGAGCAAGCCCGCTCCCACAGGGATCACCGCGGTCACTGTGGGAGCGGGCTTGCTCGCGAAAAGAACGATGACACGGTTTAGCGGTTGCGCTCAGCCAAAAAAGTAAACAACACCTCGCTCACAAACTGCGGATTCTCCAGGCTGGAAATATGCCCCGCCTCCGGCACCAGCACCCACGGGCAACCGATCAATTCAGCCATTTCCTGTGCCTCCGACGGCGGTCGCGGTTTGTCCTGATCGCCGCACAGCACCAGGGTGGTCGCGGCATTCAGTTCGCCCAGGCGCGGCAACAGATCATCCCGACTGAAGGTGATACGCCCCATCGGCACGATGCTTTCGCGCAGGCGATCCGCGGTGTAGGCCGCCAGTTTGGCGCGGAAGTCCTGATACAGCGCCGACTGCGGATCGATGCCCGGGCGGAAGAAGATCGGCACCACGATGTCGAGCAACTGAGGCGCAATCTCGCCGCTTTCCTCGATCTGCTTGAACAGCGAGAAATAGTACTGACGGGTTGGCTCAGGCTCGACGCCGACGTAGGTGTCGAGCAGTACCAGACCGTTGATCCGCTGCGGTGCCGACAACGCCAGACGCACGCCCCACATGCCGCCGACTGACAGCCCCGCCAGCGTTATCTGCTCGATCTGCAGGTGGTCGAGCAAGGCCTCGACCTGCCGCGCGATGTCATCCAGCGAGGTGGTGCCTGGCGGCAAGCGCCCGGATTCGCCGTGGCCCCACAGGTCCAGCGCAATCACCCGGTAGTGCGGCGACAGCGCAGCGATCTGCGGCGCCCACATGGCCGTGTCCCACAGATAACTGCCCGCCAGCAACACGGCCGGGCCGGTGCCTTGATCAATGTAGTGCAGCGCTTGTCCGTCAACCGTGAAGAAAGGCATCGACCACCCCCGCGACAAAAAAAAGAGAACCGGCAGACTGAGCTGCCGGTTGTTGATCGTCAACCGTGTAAATGTCTGAAAATGTGCCGCCCCAATCGCGAGCAGGCTCGCTCCCACAGGGGATCTGTGATCGACACAAAACCCATGTGGGAGCGAGCCTGCTCGCGAAGGGGCCGGTACAGACGCCGAAGATTACAAGCCCTCCAGCTCCGCCATCAGATCATTCAAGCGATCCACTTTATCCTCGGTCATGTCACTCGCCGCCAGGCCTTCGATGTACTCGGCCAGTTCCTGCACCGTGCTGCACTCGAACATCGCCCGCAGCGGCACATCGCGTTGCAGGGTTTTCTGCACCCGCGAGGCGATCTGCGTAGCCAGCAACGAATGCCCGCCCAACTCGAAGAAGTTGTCGCGCACACCGACCTTGTCGACCTTGAGCACTTCGGCCCAGATGTCGGCCAGGGTCTGCTCCAGTTCGTTGCGCGGGGCCAGGTAGTCCTGGCTCTGCAACTGACCGATCTCCAGCGCCGGCAGGGCCTTGCGGTCGAGTTTGCCGTTGGTGTTGTGCGGCAGTTGATCCAGCCACAACCAGTGCAGCGGCACCATGTATTCCGGCAGTTCGCTGCGCAGGCGTTGCTTGATCCGCTCCAGACGTTCGCTCGGGTTGAGCGCCGAATCCGCCGCGACCAGATAGCCGACCAGATGTTTGCCATTCACGCCTTCCTGCACGCCGACCGCCGCATCGCGGACTTCCGGCTGTTCATGCAGACGCGCCTCGATTTCACCCAGTTCGATCCGGTAACCGCGAATCTTCACCTGATGGTCGACCCGGCCGACGTACTCCAGCACCCCGTCACTGCGCCGCCGCGCGAGGTCACCGGTGCGATACAGACGCTCGCCCGGCGCGCCGAACGGGTTGGGCACAAATACCGGCGCGGTGCGCAGCGGATCGCTGACGTAACCGCGACCGACACCGGTCCCGGCCACGCACAACTCACCCACCGCGCCCAACGGCACCAGTTCCAGCGCGCCATCGACCAGGTACAGCAAGTTGTTGTCGGTCGGCGTACCGATCGGCAGATAGCTGCCGCGAGTCGAAGCCATGTCCACACGGAAGAACGCCACGTCATCGGAGCATTCCGCCGGGCCGTAAGCGTTGACCAGACCGATCTGCGGATAACGCAGCAGCCATTGGTGCGCGAGTTCCGGCGGCATTGCTTCACCGGTCGGCAGCATCCAGCGCAGACCGTCGAGACTCAGGCGTTCCGAGGCGAGCATGCCCTGAATCAGCGAAGGAACGCTCTCCAGCACGGTGATGCCCTGCGCTTGCACATGCACCAGCAAGCCCTGCGGATCGTGAGCGATAGTGTTCGGCACAATGTCCACCCGCGCCCCGAACAGCGGCGCGGCGAGGAACTGCCAGACCGAAATATCGAAGCTTTGCGAAGCGGTCTGCGCGATCACGTCGGCGTCCGTCAGTTGCAGGTACGGCACCTTGCTCAACTGGTTGTTGAGCATGCCGCGCTGCTCGACCATCACGCCTTTCGGCAACCCGGTCGAACCCGAGGTGTAGATCACGTAGGCCAGGTTGTCTGGGCCACTGTAGATTCCCGGGTTGTGAAGCGATGTCGCCAGCGCCTGCACTTCTTCCCAGACCAACAGCCGTGGACGGTTGGCGCAGCTGAATTCATCGAGCAAAGTCTGCGCCTGTTGGCGGCAGGCTTCGCTGCACACCAGCACTGGCGTGCGGCTCAGCTCGATGATCCGCTGCAGACGCTGGCTCGGCAGGCCCGGATCCAGCGGCAGGTAACCGGCACCGGCCTTGAAGCTGCCGATGATCATCCCCAAAAGATCCAGATTACGTTCGGCCAGCAACGCTACCGGTTGATCCAACTGCACCCCGGCGGCGACCAGTGCTTGGCCGAGGCGGTTGGCGTTGAGGTTGAGCTCGGCATAGCTCAGTTGCTGATCAAGGCAAGTGGCGGCGATGCGCTGTGGATGCGCCGCGACCTGCGCTTCGAACAGCGCCACGTAGCTCTGCTCCAGCGGATAATCGTGCGCGCTCTGGTTGCAGCCGTGCAGCAGGAAGTCCTGCTCCTCGGCCCCCAGCAGCGGCAAATCAGCCATGTCACCGTGGAAGCCATCGACCAATGCCAGCAGCAGGCGCTTGAACTCACCGAGCATGCGCTCGATGGTCGATTCGTCGAAGTAGCGCTGGTCATAGGACAGATGCAGGCCGAGGTCATCGCCCGGGTAGCACACCGCCGTCAGCGGGAAGTTGGTGTGGGTACGACCAGAGTCCGACGTAGCGTTGAGGCTCTGTGCACGGTCCAGCACCGAGACTTCCACCGGCGCGTTCTCGAACACGAACAGACTGTCGAACAGCGGTTGGCCTTTCGGCAATTCGCTCTGCTCCTGGATGTTCACCAGCGGCAGGTATTCGTACTCGCGCAGTTGCATGTTGCTGTCGAGCAAAGCGCTCAGCCACTGCCGCACACTGCTGCGCTGATCGTCCTCAGGCATTTTCACCCGCAGCGCAATGCTGTTGATGAACAGACCGACGGTGCGTTGCATCTCCGGCATTTCCACCGGGCGCCCGGCCACGGTGACGCCGAACAGCACGTCGCGATCACCGCTCAGACGGCGCAGCACCAGTGCCCACGCCGCTTGGGCGAAGGTGTTGATGGTCAGTTGATGGGCCTGGGCCAGCTCGCGCAGACGGGCGCCGTCCTCGACATTCAGTCGCGTGTAGCGGTCGCCAACGATCATGCCGCCGCTTTCGCCCGCGTGTTCGCGCAGGAACGGTCGGTCGCTCGGGATCGGTGTGGTGCGCTCGAAACCTTGCAGGTTCTGCTGCCACCACTGACGTGCCTCGGCCAGGCTCTGGCGTTGCAGCCAGCCGATGTAGTCGCGGTAACGCGGCGGCACCGACAACTGTGCTTCGCGACCTTCACCGAGGGCGGTGTAGATCTCGAAGAAATCGTTCATCAGCAGCGAACGACACCAGGCATCAATCAGGATGTGGTGGTTGCTCATCATGAACCAGTAACGCGCCGCGCCGACCTTGATCAGGCGCAGGTGGAACGGTGCCTGATTGAGCAGATCGAACCCGGCCTCGCGCTCGCTTTTCAGCAGCGCTTGCAGCTTCGGTTCTTGCTCGTCCTCGGCGATGGCGCTCCAATCCAGATACTCGATCGGCGTGCGCCCCGGAGTGTGGATCACTTGCAGCATGTCTTCGCCGACGTTCCAGCAGAACGATGCACGCAGCGCTTCATGACGGGCGACCACCGCTTGCCAGGCCTGGGCGAAACGCTCGGGATCGAGCTCGCTGTTGATCCGGTAGCGATCCTGCATGTAGTACAGACCGGTGCCCGGTTCGAGCAAGGTGTGCAGCAGCATGCCTTCCTGCATCGGCGTCAGCGGGTAGACGTCTTCGATGTGCGCCGCTGGCACCGGCAGTGCATCGAGTTGCGCCTGGGTCAGTTTCGCCAGCGGGAAGTCCGAAGGCGTCAGTCCGCCAGCGTCGTCCTGCAAACAATGTGCGATCAGGCTTTGCAGCTCGCCGAGGTAGGCGTCGGCCAGATCGTTGATGGTTTGCGCCTCGTAGCGCTCGCCACTGAAAGTCCAGCGCAGCAGCAGTTCGCCGCCGTACACCTGACTGTCGATGCTCAACTCGTTGGGCAACGGCGCCTGCGGATCGTGGGCCGCACCGACCGGCTCGTCCAGCGGACGGAACAGCGCATCACTGGCGAAGCTCTGGTCGAACTGGCCGAGGTAGTTGAAGGTCACCGGAGCATTCGGCAACGCCGCCATGCTGCGCTGGCTGAGGTCATCGGCCAGATAACGCAGCACGCCATAACCGAGGCCTTTGTGAGGTACCGCGCGCAGTTGCTCCTTGATCGCCTTGATCGAAGCGCCCTGCCCGGCGGCCTCTTCGATGTTGTGCGGGGTCAGGCGTAATGGATAGGCGCTGGTGAACCAGCCGACGGTGCGAGTCAGGTCGATCTCGTCGAACAGGGTTTCGCGGCCGTGGCCTTCCAGTTGAATCAATGCCGACGGCTGCCCGCTCCAACGGCACAGCACACGGGCCAGCGCGGTCAGCAGCAGGTCGTTGACCTGCGTGCGGTAGGCGCGCGGTGCCTGTTGCAGCAGTTGTTGGGTACGCTCGGCATCCAGGCGCACGCTGACGGTTTGCGCGTGACGATTCTGTTGTCCGCCCTGCGGGTTTTCGCACGGCAGATCGGCGTTCGATCCGGCCAGTTGGGTTTGCCACCAGTTCAGTTCTTCACGCAGTGATTCGCTGCCGGCATAGGCCTGCAAACGTGCAGCCCAGTCTTTGAAGGCACTGGTTTTTGCCGGCAGTTTTACCGACTGTTCGGCGTCGAGCTGGCGATACACGGTTTGCAGGTCGTCGAGCAATACGCGCCACGACACACCGTCGACCACCAGGTGATGGATCGCAATAAACAGGCGTTGCTGCCCTTCGGGACCATCGACCAGCAAGGCGCGCAGCAGCGGGCCGTTCTGCAGATCGAGACTGCGCTGGGCATCGGCGAACAGCGCTGCGCACTGGTCCATCGCCGCCACCCGCACTTGCCACAACACCTCGGCGTCGGACACCGGTTGATGCGTTGCCTGCCATTGATCGTTGGCCTGAGTGAAGCGCAGACGCAGGGCGTCGTGCTGTTCGATCACTGCCAGCAGCGCCTGCTCCAGACGATGCGGTTCCAGCGCCACGCTCGGCTCCAGCAGCAGCGCCTGGTTCCAGTGCTGACGCTCAGGGATTTCAGTGTCGAAGAACCAGTGCTGGATCGGCGTCATTGCCGACTCACCGACCACGAATCCTTGCTCGGCAGTGACTTGCTCGCTGCGGCTGGCGACAGCGGCCAGGGTCTGCACCGTTTGATGCTGGAACAGATCCCGTGGACTGAAATGAATGCCCTGCTGCCGCGCACGGCTGACCACTTGAATCGACAGGATCGAGTCGCCGCCGAGTTCGAAGAAGTTATCGTTGAGCCCGACCTGCTCGACGTTGAGCACCTCGCACCAGATCTGCGCCAGGGTCTGCTCCAGCTCATTGCTCGGGGCGACGTAGTCCTGACGATTCAGCTCGGGATCCGGTGCCGGCAAGGCGCGGCGGTCGAGTTTGCCATTGGCGGTCAGCGGCATGCTCGCCAACAGGATCAGGTGCGTCGGCACCATGTAATCCGGCAGTTGCGCCTTGAGGTGTGACTTCAGTGCTTCGCGCAATTCGGCTTGTTGCGCTTCGCCTTGTTCGGCGACGTCGCTGACCAGATAGCCGACCAATTGCTTACCGCTCGGCGCATCCAGCGCCAGCACCACCGCTTCGCGGATCGAGTGGTGATCGAGCAGTCGGGTTTCGATCTCACCCAGCTCGATGCGGAAGCCACGGATTTTCACCTGATGGTCGATCCGTCCCAGGTATTCCACCATACCATCGGCACGCTGGCGTACCAGATCGCCGGTGCGGTACATGCGCCCGCCATCGGCGGCAAACGGGTCTGCCACGAAACGCTCGGCGCTGATGCCCGGACGGTCGTGATAGCCCTGCGCCAGACCGGCACCGCCGACGAACAATTCACCGGTCGCGCCTTGCGGCACCAACGCCAGATCGGCATCGAGAATGTACGCCACGCGGTCACCGATCACGCTGCCGATCGGCACGCTGCCGGCGCGTTCTTCCAGCACTTCCGGGGCGAGACTGGCGAGCGGCATGACGACCGTTTCAGTCGGGCCATAGGCATTGAAGAACAGACTCGGCTTGAACGCCGCGCGAATCCGTTGCAGATGTTCGCCGGTCAGCGCCTCGCCGCCGGTGATGATCATCCGCACCGGCAGAACCTGGCTTTGCGTGGCGAGGAACTGCGCCAGCTGGCTGCCGTAGCTCGGGGTGAAGCCGAGCACATTGATCCGATGGGTGCGGATCAACCCGCAGATTTCTTCCGCATCCCACTGCCCTTGCGCTCGCAGCACCACTTGCGCGCCGCTGAGCAACGGCACCAGCAGACGCTCGGTGGCGGCGTCGAAGTTGATCGAATAGAAGTGCAGCTCGCAGTCGTCCGGGCGCATGCCGAAACGTTCGATCACGGCCTGGCAATGCATGGCGATTTCACCGTGGGACACCACCACGCCTTTCGGCTTGCCGGTCGAACCCGAGGTGTAAATCAGATAGGCCTGATGCTGCGGCAGGCTGATAAAGGGCAGCTCAGTGGCCGGGTAATCCACCAGCGCCGCGCTGTCATCTTCCAGGCACCAGCGCGCCACGCTCGACGGCAAATCGCCGAGGGCGTTGAACATCGCGCGGTCACTGAGCAGCAGACCGATGCGGCTGTCTTCGATCATGTAGTGCAGGCGATCGAGCGGGTATTCCGGGTCCAGCGGCACATAAGCGCCGCCGGCCTTGAGAATCGCCAGCAGGCCGACGACCATTTCCAGCGAACGCTCCAGCGCCAGACCGACCCGCACTTGCGGGCCGACCCCACGCTCACGCAGGGCCCAGGCCAGGCGATTGGCGCGGGCATCGAGTTCGGCGTAGCTCAGCGTCTGTCCGGCGAAAGTCAAGGCCGGGGCATCTTTGCGCGCCAGCGCCTGCTCGGCGAACAGATGATGGATGCACTGATCGAGACGACGCTCGCCCGGCTCAACGCCGAGGCTGTCGAGCAACTGCTGTTGCTCAGTCGGGTCGAGCAGCGGCAATTGGCTCAGACGCTGTTGCGGATCGGCGATCAACGCTTCCAGCAGGTTGCGCCAATGTTTTGCCATGCGCGCAATGGTCGGTTCATCGAACAGATCGGTGCTGTAGGTCAGGCAGCAACCGAGGCGATGGTCGAGGTCGGTGACTTCCAGGTTGAGGTCGAACTTGGTCGCCCGCGCATCGTTGGCCAGGTACTCGACGGTCATCCCGGCGAGCATGCGGCTCTGCTGGAACTCCCAGCGCTGCACGTTGCACATCACCTGAAACAGCGGGTTGTACGCCGCGCTGCGCGGCGGTTGCAGCGCTTCGACCAGATGATCGAATGGCAGGTCCTGATGCGACTGGCCCTCGATCACCGTGTGGCGCACTTGCTCGAACAATTCGCCCACCGACATCTGCCCGTCGAGCTGGCAACGCAGCACCTGAGTGTTGAGGAATGCGCCGATCAGCCCTTCGCTTTCCGGACGAATCCGGTTGGCCACCGGCGCGCCGATGCGCAGGTCGGTCTGGCCGCTGTAGCGGTAGAGCAAGGTGGCGAGCGCAGCGGTCATGGTCATAAACAGGGTCAGACCGTTTTGCGCATTGAATGCACGGACGCGCGCGGCGAGATCATCACTGAGATCAAAACGGAACAATTCACCCTGATGGCTTTGCACCGGCGGACGCGGACGGTCGCCGGGCAGTTCCAGCAACGGATGTTCGCGACCGAGTTGCGCGGTCCAGTAGTCGAGCTGGCGCTGACGTTCACCTGACTCCAGCCACTGCCGTTGCCAGACGCTGTAATCGAGGTACTGCACCGGCAACGCTTCAAGCGGCGAATCGCGCTCATCGACAAAGGCTTCGTACAGCGCGCTGAGCTCGCGGGCAAAAATATCCATCGCCCAGCCTTCGGTGACGATGTGATGCAGGGTCAGCACGAAGTAATGCTCGTGCTCGGCGGTCTTCACCAGACAGGCGCGCAGCAGCGGGCCGCTTTCCAGGTCGAACGGCAGATGCGCTTCGTCATCGGCCAGTTGCTGGACGTTCTGTTCACGCTGGTCAGCCGGCAGTTTCGAGAAATCTTTCCAACCCATGCGCACGCCGGTTTCGGCATGCACCTGTTGACGGGCCACGCCATCGACGCTCGGGAACGTGGTACGCAGGGTTTCGTGGCGCAGGATCAGCGCCTGCAAGGCTGCCTCGAAATGCTCGACGTGCAACACGCCGCGCAGGCGCGCCATGCCGCCGACGTTGTACGCCGGGCTGTCCGGCTCCATCTGCCAGAGGAACCACATGCGCTGTTGCGAGTACGACAACGGCACCGGTTTGCTGCGATCGACTTTGGCAATCGGCGGCTGTTGGTTGGTCTGGCCGCTGGCCTGGATCAGGCGGATCTGTTCGGCGAAATCGCCGAGTTCGCTGTGCTCGAACAAGGCACGCAACGGTAGCTCGACGTCACAGGCCTGACGGCTGCGCGAGATGATTTGTGTGGCCAGCAACGAGTGTCCGCCGAGGGCGAAGAAGTCGTCGCGCAGACCGATCCGTGGCAGACCCAGCACTTCACGCCAGATCGCGGCGATCTGTTGCTCCAGCTCAGTGACCGGTTCGACGTGTTCACGCACCTGCCACTGCGGCTCAGGCAAGGCGCGACGGTCGAGTTTGCCGCTTGGGCTGAGGGGCATTGCGTCCAGGCGCATCAGTTGCGCCGGGACCATGTATTCCGGCAGCTCGGAGGCCAGCGCGTTTTTCAGGCGGGCGATCTGTGCGTCCTGATCTTCGCTGGCGTCGGCGGCAGTGAAATAGCCGATCAGTTGCGCGCCGGCTGCGGTTTCCCGTACCAGCACCACGGCCTGGGCGACGCCGTTTTGCGCCAGCAGCCGTGCTTCGATTTCTTCCGGTTCAACGCGGAAACCACGCAGTTTGACCTGCTGATCGAGGCGCCCGAGGTATTCGATCACGCCGTCCGAGGTCCAACGTGCACGGTCGCCGGTGCGGTACAAACGTGCGCCCTGCTCGCCCAACGGGTCGACCACAAAGCGCTCGGCCGTCAGCGCCGGACGACCGAGGTAACCCCGGGCCAGACCGATGCCGCTGATGCACAGTTCACCCGGCACACCGGCCGGCACGGGATTGAGATCGGCGTCGAGCACGCGGCAGATCACGTTGCCCAGCGGCCGGCCAATTGGCGAACGCTCACCGTCGTCCGTGGTGCAGTGCCAGTGGGTGACGTTGATCGCGGTTTCGGTCGGGCCGTAACGGTTGTGCAGTTGCACCGCCGGCAGCTGCGCCAGCACGCGGTTGCGCAGTTCCGCCGGCAGCGCTTCACCGCCGGAGAACACCCGGCGCAGGCTGGTGCATTCGGCGCTCAGCGGCTCGTCGATGAACAGCGAAAGCAGTGGCGGCACAAAGTGCAGCGTGGTCACACCGTATTCCTGCACCAGTTGCGCGATGCGATGCGGATCACGGTGTTCGCCGGGGCCGGCGATCAGCAGACGCGCGCCAGTGATCAGCGGCCAGAAGCATTCCCACACCGATACGTCGAAACTGATCGGCGCCTTTTGCATCAGCACGTCGCTGTCATTCAGGCGATAGCTGTTCTGCATCCACTGCAGCCGTTCGGCCAACGCGACGTGGGTGTTGCCGACGCCCTTCGGTTGACCAGTGGAGCCGGAGGTGTAAATCACGTAGGCGAGATTGTCGCCGTGCAGGTGCAGACCCGGTGCCTGGCTCGGCCAGTTTTCCAGGTGCAGCGCGTCCATGGCGATCACGCTGACGCCGTCACTGGCTGGCAAGCGATCGAGCAATGCGGTTTGGGTCAGTAGCAGTTCGACGCCGCTGTCGCTGAGCATGTAAGCCAAGCGCTCGGCCGGATAATCCGGATCCAGCGGCACATAGGCGCCACCGGCCTTGATGATCGCCAGCAGGCCGATCAGCAGTTGCGACGAACGCTCGGCGGCAATCGCCACGCACACATCCGGGCCGACACCTTTGTCGCGCAGATAATGCGCGAGACGGTTGGCCTGGGCGTGCAATTCGGCGAAGTCGAGGCTACCTCCGTCCCACACCAGCGCGGTGCGTTCCGGAGTTTGCCGCGCCTGTTCGTTGAGCAGTTCCGGCAGCCATTGTTGCGTCGGCGTACACGGGGCGATGCTCCATGCCTGCTGCTGTTCGTGCTCGCACGGAGTCAGCAATGGCAGGTCGCCGATCGCCTGTTGCGGTTGTTCGCAGACGGCGCGCAGCAGGTTGCTGAAATGTTCGGCCAGACGCTCGATGGTCGCCGCGTCAAACAGTTCATCGGCGTAGTCGAAGGACAAGGTCAGGCGTCCGTTGCGATCTTCTTCGCTGTGCAGTTGCAGGTCGAACTTGGCCTCGCGGCTGTGCCACGGCAGCTCTTCGGCGAGCAGGCCCGGCAGGCGCTTGAGCGCACTCAAGTCGCGTTGCTGGTGGTTGAACATGACCTGGAACAGACCTTGTTCGCGAGCCTGCGGGAACGCTTCGAGCAGTTGTTCGAACGGCAGATCCTGATGGACCTGCGCACCCAGTGCAGCCTCGCGGGTCTGCGCCAGCAACTCGACAAATGACAGTCGTGAATCAACCTCGGCCCGCAGCACCTGGGTGTTGATGAAGAACCCGATCAGACCCTGGGTTTCGAGGCGCGGACGGTTGGCGTTGGGGATGCCGACGCGGATATCGCGTTGACCGCTGTAGCGGTGCAGCAGGCTCTGGAACGCCGAGAGCAACAGCATGAACGGCGTCGATTGATGCGCCTGCGCAGTCTGCTTGATCGCGTCGCTGAGGCTGACACCGAGGCGCACGCTGTGGCGCGCGGCGCTGTGCAATTGTCTGGCCGAACGCGGATGGTCGGTGGCCAGTTCCAGCACCGGATGTTCGTCGCCCAGTTGCGCTTTCCAGTAGGCCAGTTGCCGCTCGCCCTCGCCTTGCGTCAGCCATTGGCGCTGCCAACTGCCGTAGTCGGCGTATTGGGTGGGCAGCGGCGCGAGTTCGGCGCGCTGGCCTTGGGATGCCGCAGCGTACAGGCGCGAGAATTCGTCGATCAGCACGTTCAGCGACCAGCCGTCGGCGATGATGTGATGCAGCGTCACCAGAAGCTGATGATCTTCATCGTCGAGGCGTACGAGTGTCACCCACAGCAGCGGGCCTTTTTCCAGATCGAACTGGGTGCGCGCCTCGTCCTCGCGGATCTGTTGCGCGCGGGCTTCACGCTCGTGCGCCGGCAGGTCGCTGATGTCGATCAGTTGCAGGTTGAATTCAGGTGCGGCGGCGACTTGTTGCAGCGCTACGCCGTCGCGCTCGAAGAAGCGCGTGCGCAGCGATTCGTGACGCTCGATGAGTTGCTGGAAGCTGGCGCGCAACGCGTCTTCGTCCAGCTCGCCACGCAGACGCAGGGCGCCGGGGATGTTGTAGGCGCTGCTGTGCGGGTCGAGTTGCCAGGTGATCCACAAACGGTTTTGTGCCAGCGATTGCGGCAGTGCTTGCGTGCGCGACAACGCAGTGATTGCGCCTTGGGCGCTGCCGCCGTCCTGTTGCTGTTGCGCGACCGCAGCGGCGAATGCGGACAGGGTCGGCGCTTCAAACAGCAGGCGCAGGTTCAGCTCCAGCGCCAGTTCTTCGCGGACCCGGGCGATCACTTGCGTGGCGGCAATCGAGTTGCCGCCGAGCAGGAAGAAGTGATCGTCGGCGTTGACCTGTTTGAGGTTGAGTTGCTCGGCCCAGATCTTGCCGATCAGGGCTTCCAGCTCGGAAGCTGCCAGGGTCGACTCGGTACTTTGCAGCTCGGCGGAGGGGAACACCGCGTAGCTGTCGAGGCTGCCGTCGGCCAGACGATTGCGGCACGCCGAGCGTTGCAACTTGCCGCTGGACGTCTTCGGCAGCGCGCCCGGGTTGAGCAGCACCACCACGCTCGGTGCCTCTTGATAGGCCTCGGCCACCGCTTGGCGAATAGCTTTGATCAGCGCTTCGGGCGGCAGGATTTTCTGCACGCTGCGGCTGATTTCTGCGGCGATACCAATGCCTTCTTCACCGTCTTGAGTGACCGCGAATGCCGCGACGCGACCTTTGCGCACCACCTCCACTTCGTTCTCGACGGTCTTCTCGATGTCCTGCGGATAGAGGTTGTGGCCACGCACGATCAGCATGTCTTTCAGGCGCCCGGTGATGAACAGTTCACCGTCGCGGATGAAGCCCAGATCGCCAGTGCGCAGCCAGGTGCGGCCGGCGTGCTGAACGAAGGTCTTGGCGCTGGCCTCGGGATTGCGCCAGTAGCCGTGAGCGATGCTCGGGCCGGCGGCCCAGACTTCACCGACGAGGTTGTCAGCCAGTTCGTTTAGCGTTACCGGATCGACGATTAGCACCGCATGTTCAGGCTGGCTGATGCCGCAACTCATGATCGGGCTGCCGTCGCCCGGCTCGGCGCGGTTTTGCGCCAGTGCCTGATCATCGACGCGCAGTGCAGGAATGCCGGTGCCCCGTGGTGTGCCGGCGACGAACAAGGTCGCCTCGGCCAGACCATAGGAGGCCATGAAGCTGTCTTCGCTGAAGCCGCACGGGGTGAACTTCTCGGCGAAGCGCTCAACGGTGTCGAGACGGATCGGTTCGGAGCCGGAATAGGCCACGCGCCAGCGGCTCAGGTCGAGGCGCTCCAGCGCCGATTCGCTGACCCGCTCGCTGCACAAACGATAGGCGAAATCCGGCCCGCCGCTGATGGTGCCGCCGTATTGGCTGATCGCTTCAAGCCAGCGCAACGGGCGACCGAGGAAGTACGCCGGCGACATCAGGATGCACGGCACGCCGCTGAAAATCGGCTGCAGCAATCCGCCGATCAGGCCCATGTCGTGGTACAGCGGCAGCCAGCTGACGATCACGTCGTCGGGGTTCACGTCGATGCCGAAACCGTGGCGAATCAGCAGCTCGTTGGCCACCAGATTACCGTGGCCGACCTGCACGCCTTTGGGCAGCGCGGTGGAGCCGGAGGTGTATTGCAGGAAGGCGATGTGGTCTTGCGGCAGAGCCGGTTCGACCCAGCGCTCGGCCAGGGCGTTGTCGAGGGTATCGACGCACAGCAACGGCGGCGCGCCGTCGATTTGCTGCAAGGCATCGCGCACGTCGGCACTGGTCAGCAACAGACGCGGTTCGGCGTCGGCAATGATCGACAGCAGGCGTTCCTGATGATGGCGACGGGCGGACTCCGGTGGATAGGCCGGCACGGCGATAACCCCGGCGTACAGACAACCGAAAAACGCCGCGACGTAATCCGCACCGCTGGGAAACAGCAGCACCGCACGATCGCCGAACTCAGCCTGGGCCTGCAGCGCGGCAGCAATGGTGCGCGCGCGTTGATCCAGTTCGCGGTAACTGAGCACCACGCCCTGCTCCTCGGTTTCGGCGAGAAAGCGCAGGGCCAGGCGATCCGGCGTCTGTGCCGCACGGCGCTGGAGGGCTTGGACCAGAGTGCTGGGGAGTTCGAACGCGTCGGTCATGAGGTTTCCTGCCTGAATTCGGCTTGCTAAGTGGAATCGGGTTGCTGCGTCACGCCGATCGAGGGCGTGCAGGGCGCGGTCTGTGCCGACCGCGCAAGGCATCGGAATGCTGTCTGGCCGGGGCTCGGTACCCGGAACCATTCACCAATGAGAACGGATGACGTCTTGAAATAATTAGTCGGCAGGCTGGATCGCCAACGGGGGCTGGGGTGTGGCGGTGTGTCGCAGTTCTCGATTCGCACCTTTACGGAGCATTAGTTCTCTTTCTCAATTGACAATCATTATCATTCAACATAATTTGTCGCTCGATGTGTAGGACGGCCCCGTCCCCCAGGCGTCCCACTAACCTATTGGCAGCAAGGTGATTTCCATGACGGAACAAGTATCCACAAGCAGGTGCGATTCACCGCTACTTCAGGCCTTCGTCGACAATCGACTGATTCTGGTGAAGATTGCAGCGCGCATTACCGGCTGCCGTTCACGCGCCGAAGATGTGGTGCAGGATGCGTTCTTCCGCTTGCAGTCGGCCCCGCCGATCACGTCGTCGATCAAGGCGCAATTGAGTTATCTGTTCCAGATCGTGCGCAACCTCGCCATCGATCACTACCGCAAACAGGCGCTGGAACAGAAGTACTCAGGCCCGGAAGAGGAAGGGTTGAATGTGGTCATTCAGGGCGCTTCGCCGGAAACCTCGCATATCAACTTCTCGACGCTGGAACACATCGCCGACGCGCTGACCGAACTGCCCAGCCGCACCCGCTACGCCTTCGAGATGTACCGTCTGCACGGCGTGCCGCAAAAGGACATCGCCAAGGAACTCGGCGTCTCGCCAACCCTGGTCAATTTCATGATTCGCGATGCGCTGGTGCACTGCCGCAAGGTGTCGGGCAGTCGCGGGGATGCGGCTTCGATGGGTCGTCGTTAATCAGCGAAATCGTGGTAACCCCATTCGCGAGCAGGCTCGCTCCCACATTTGTCCTGTGTATGCAGAACCTGTGTGGGAGCGAGCCTGCTCGCGAATGCGGCCTCAAGATCACGTAGATCTTTGAGGCCTGAACCTCAGGCCAGCTTGCACCGATCAAAAAACCGCTCACGCCCCAGAATCATCAACGCCGCACGCTTGTGCGGAAAGTCGAATTCCTTCTCGCAGTGGAAGCACTGATTCTGCATGTGGCCGATCATCTTCGCGTTGTCGGCACGCGGTTCGGCGACCACGCGCTGGGTACGCGGATCATCCAGAAACAGATAGTGCACCAGCGCCGACAACCAGCTCGCGACCTTGTGCGGGCCACGGTGATTCTCTTCCCCCACCAGCATGTGAATGCCACGGTCGTAATTGTCGACATCATAGAACGGCGCGATACGGTCTTCCTTGGCCCAGTAGGCCTCGAAATAGGCAAACGGTTGATCGTCGAAGCAGCCGATCAACGTCAGCGTGTGCGGATCGGCGTCTAGCTTGCTCAGGTATTCGCGATGCTGCTCAAGACTGCCCTCCTCCTGCCAGAAACTGGCGACACGCGGACTGTTCTGCCAGCGATTGAACCGCGCCAGATCCTGCTCGATCTCCACCGTGCGCAGGGAAATCCACGCCCCGAGGCGTGCATCGAAACGTCGATAGACTTCGCCGCGCGGCTTGACCGGACGCAGCGGATGGCGCTTGCCCTGGCTGATCACCATTTGTTGTGGGTAGCTGCCGCTCAGCGATGTACCGAGCCATGGCTGCGGCAATTGCCAGAAAAGGGTGCGCTCGCAACGGTATTCGCCGGCCACTTCGGTGCTGACCAGCAAGCCGCTGAGCAAGGCTTCGGTGGGCGGCTGGTCCAGTTGCCAGAGCAATTGCTGACGCTCCGGCTCACGGGCGAACAACCAGTAACA
Organism: Pseudomonas sp. FW305-3-2-15-E-TSA4; assembly: GCF_058787295.1. Taxonomy (NCBI): domain Bacteria; kingdom Pseudomonadati; phylum Pseudomonadota; class Gammaproteobacteria; order Pseudomonadales; family Pseudomonadaceae; genus Pseudomonas; species Pseudomonas sp. FW305-3-2-15-E-TSA4. Next base: position 49,149 of record NZ_JBYSZP010000008.1, read on the forward strand.
GGCAGCCCACAACGCCAGGCCGGGGGGCAGGGCAAAACACTCATCGAGCTGAATCGGGCCGGTGCCGTCACGATTCAGACGCAAGCGAACCAGCGGTTGCCCGTCCAGGCTCAGGCTCAGACGGCTTTCAGTAGCATCGGCTACCAGTTCACTGCCCGAAGGCAAGGCCAGGGCAGTCAGGTCATTCAGATTGGACATGGGTCGGGCTCACGATAATCGTCGACAGTTCAACGATGGGACGTGAGCCGCACGGGAAAATTTAGCCGGCGGGGTGAAATCAGTGTTGCGGTACCGGTACCAGAGCGATCTTGTATGGCTCGAAAATCTTCAGCATTTGTCCGTTGTCCCGCAGCTCCTGCAACAATTTGCCAAACGCCTCACCGGTGATCGGCGCGGCCGGGCGCAAAATGGAGTAGTGGTGATAAACCTGATCGATGCGCTGCGACACCAGCAACTTGTCGGCCACCTTTTCGTTGCGTTTCAGGTAGTCGAACAGGTAAGAGCGCGTGACCAAGGCGATGTCGGCGCGCCCGCGCAGCACCATCAACAGGTTGCTGTCATGGGAATAGGTCAACGTGGCCTTGAACGTATCCGCGAGAAATTTGGGATCGGCGTTGAAATTGGCGAACTCGTAGTGATAACCGCTGTACAGCGCCAGCCGCTTGCCCTTGAGGTCCGAGAAGTAATCCTGCTGCCGACCCTCTTCGCGTTGCGCGACGAAAATCTCGGCATCTTCCAGACCCATATCGACCGTGGTGTGTGGAATGTCCTTCCAGCCCCACTCCGGGTTTTCGAAAATCGCCATGTCGGTGCGCCCTTCCTTCAAGTCACCGAAACGCCGGGGAATCGAGGTCGGTACCAGGACAAACTGATACTCCGTCTGCAACGCATTCAGCGCTTCGACCAATTCCGGCAGCAGACCGGTGTCGGCTCCGTTTTCCGGGCGGATGGTGTAAGGCGGAAAGTGCGCGGCGCCCACTCGAACCAGTTGCGCCGCCTGCGCAGGCAACCCTGAAAATGCCGTCAGCGCGACGAGTACCAGCCCCGTGGCCGTCCGAATTGGCGAAGACTTCAAAACACCCCACTCCCCGAAAAAATACCGATCAATGCATTCAAGCTAGGCGGTTTCGCCCAGTTAGCCAGTTTCCTGACCTGTTGGAACGTGGGTTAACGCTCTTCGAGCACCAGAATCAGCGCTTCATCGGCCAACTGATCGAGGCTCAGGCTGCCGCCGGCACGAAACCAGGTGGTGGTCCAGGACAGCGCGCCAGTGAGAAAACGTCGGGTAATGAATACATCGCCACGGATAAACCCCGCCTCCTTGGCTTCGCCCAGCACCTGCAACCAGAGGTCTTCATAGACATCGCGCAGGGCCAGCACCCGGGCCTGACCTTCTTCGGACAGCGAACGCCATTCATAGACCAGCACCGCCATGGCTTCGCCGCTGCCGCCCATGATCGACTGCAACTCGCAGCGAATCAGCGCCAGCACCCGCTCGCGCACGTTGCTGGCTTCGGCCAGCGCAGCGCGCATCAACGCGGTGTTGTAACGGATGGTTTCTTCCATCACCGCCCGAAGGATTTCATCCTTGCTTTTGAAGTGATGAAAAATGCTCCCGGACTGGATCCCTACCGCCCCGGCCAGATCGCGCACGGTGGTGCGTTCATAACCCTTGTTGCGGAACAGGTGAGCCGCCACTTGCAGCAGTTTGCCGCGGGCGCTGTCAGGGTCGGTCAACTGGCCTTGGTCGACCAGTTCGCGCATGACCCTCAGGGCTTTTTGCTCGTCCACCCGTTCTCTCCTACAGTCGATCAGTCTGTTGCCCCCTGTGCACGCAGGGTTGCGCGCAATTTAAGCCGCGGGCCGCAACCAAGCAAGCGCTTGGGCAGAAGATATTTCAGTGGTTTACAAACCAAGCGCTTGCTTGGTAGCCTCCAGACACTTCTGTCGCAGGCTCCTGAGTCGGAGATAAAAATGCCCACCACCGTTCGGATCGGATGCGCCAGCGCATTCTGGGGTGACACCAGTACCGCCGCCGCACAACTTGTGGCCGGCGGGCAGCTGGATTATCTGGTGTTCGATTACCTGGCCGAAATCACCCTGTCGATCATGGCCGGCGCGCGCATGAAGGACCCTCAGGCCGGGTTCGCCGGGGACTTCGTCGAGGTGCTCGCGCCGCTGCTGCCGCAACTGGCCGAACAGAAGATCCGCGTGATCAGCAACGCCGGCGGGATCAATCCGAAAGCCTGTGCCGCCGCCCTGCAGGCTGCCTGCGACAAGGCCGGGGTCAGTCTGAAAATCGCCGTGCTGCTCGGCGACGATCTGCAACCGCAATTCAAGCAACTCGCCGCCCAAGGCATCCACGAAATGTTCAACGGCGCGCCGCTGCCGCCGATGTGCGTATCAACCAACGCCTACCTCGGCGCGCCGGGCATCGTCGAAGCCCTGCGCCTGGGCGCCGACATCGTCATCACCGGGCGCGTGGTCGACAGCGCGGTGGTCAGTGCGGCGCTGGTGCATGAATTCGGCTGGGCGTGGCACGACTACGACAAAATGGCCCAGGCCGCGCTGGCCGGGCACATCATCGAATGCGGCGCGCAATGCACCGGGGGCAACTTCACCGACTGGCGCGACGTGCCGGACTACGAACACATCGGTTTTCCCATCGTTGAAGTCAGTGCCGACGGCCAGTTCATCGTCGGTAAACCCGAAGGCTCCGGCGGATTGGTGACGCCGCTGACCGTTGGCGAGCAGATGCTCTATGAAATCGGTGATCCACAGGCCTATCTGTTGCCGGATGTAGTCTGCGATTTCACTCAAGTGAAACTGCAGCAACAGGGCAAAAACGCCGTGCACGTCCACGGAGCCAAAGGCCTGCCGCCCAGCGATAAATACAAGGTCAGCGCAACTTACCCGGACGGTTTCCGCTGCACCGCCAGTTGCCTGATCGCCGGCATCGATGCGGTGGACAAGGCGCGCCGCGTCAGTCAGGCAATCATCGACAAGACTGCAGAAATGTTCAGCCAGCGCGGCTGGCCACCCTACAGCGAAGTCAACATTGAACTGCTCGGCAGCGAAGCCACCTACGGCCCTCACGGCCAGCGTCGTGACAGCCGCGAGGTGGTGATCAAACTTGCGGTGCGCCATCCACTGAAACCGGCGCTGATCCTGTTCTCCCGGGAAATCGCCCAGGCTGCCACCGGCATGGCACCGGGACTGACGGGAATCGTCGGCGGACGGCCGACGGTATACCCGCTGATCCGGCTATTCTCGTTCCTGATCGATAAAACCGCCTGCACCCTGCACATCGACATGGCCGGTGAACAGCTTCCCTGCGCCCTCCCCGCGCAAATGCCGCTCGACAGCCATGACCTGCCAACCCCCGACCAGCCACCCAAACCCCAAGGCCGCGCCGACGCCAGTGTGCCGTTGGTGAAACTGGCGGTGGCGCGCTCCGGTGACAAGGGCAACCACAGCAACATCGGTGTCCTGCCGCGTCGACCGGAATACCTGCCATGGATCGCCGAAGCGCTGACGCCAGCGGTGATCGTCGACTGGATGCGCCATGTGCTCGACCCGATTCACGGCCGGGTAGAACGCTGGTACCTGCCCGGCACCCACAGCCTGAATTTTCTGCTGGAGAACGCGCTTGGCGGCGGAGGCGTGGCGAGTCTGCGCATCGATCCCCAGGGCAAGGCCTTCGCTCAGCAACTGCTGGAAATCCAGATCCCGGTGCCGCAGAGCATCGCCGAACAACTCGACTAGAGGTTGGGCTTCATGGCTTACGCATCGATTTTCAAAGCCGATCTGTTCAGCGGCCAGACCATCATCGTCACCGGTGGCGGCAGTGGCATCGGCCGTTGCACCGCGCATGAACTGGCGGCGCTCGGCGCCACTGTGCTGCTGGTCGGGCGCAAACCGGAGAAGCTGCAAAAGGTCACCGCCGAAATCAGCGAAGACGGCGGCCGCGCCCATTGGCAGGCCTGCGACATCCGTGATGAGGACGCGGTGAAACAACTGGTCACTGAGTTGATCAACGAACACGGGCCGATCCACGGTCTGGTCAACAATGCCGGCGGCCAGTACCCATCACCACTGGCCGCGATCAATCAGAAAGGCTTCGAAACCGTGTTGCGCACCAATCTGGTCGGCGGCTTCCTGATGGCCCGGGAAGTGTTCAACCAGTCGATGAGCAAACACGGCGGCAACATCGTCAACATGCTTGCCGACATGTGGGGCGGCATGCCCGGCATGGGCCACTCGGGCGCGGCACGTTCGGGGATGGACAACTTCACCAAAACCGCCGCGTTCGAGTGGGGGTACGCCGGGGTGCGGGTCAATGCGGTGGCGCCGGGCTGGATCGCGTCCAGCGGCATGGACACTTATGAAGGCGCTTTCAAAGCCGTGATCCCGACCCTGCGCGAACAGGTGCCACTCAAGCGCATCGGTACCGAATCGGAGGTCAGTGCGGCGATCGTTTTTCTGCTCAGCCCGGCGGCGGCGTTCATCAGCGGCAGCACCTTGAAAATCGATGGTGCGGCCAGTCTCGGCAGCCGCGCATGGCCGTTGCACAAGGCAAGCCACAGCGAGTCGTTCAACGGTTTCCATCGGGCGTACCTGCCCGACGTGCTCAAGGACAAGGAGTAAGCCATGCCGCAGATCCAGTCCCAACTCGATCCGCACAGTGAAGCTTTCGCGCGCAACTGCGCGGCGATGCTCACGGCCATCGAGCAAGTCCAGCAACTGGAACAGAACCTGCTGAACAAGGCTGCCGAAGCCAAGGGCAAATTCGACAAGCGCGGGCAACTGCTGCCCCGCGAACGCCTGAACCTGCTGCTCGACCCCGGTGCGCCGTTCCTCGAACTGGCGAGTCTGGCCGGCTACAAGCTGCACGACGACAAGGACGGCAGCGCTGCCGGTGGCGGCCTGATCGCCGGCATCGGTTACGTGTCCGGCATCCGGGCGATGGTGGTGGCCAACAACAGCGCGATCAAGGGTGGCACGATCTCCCCCACCGGCCTGAAAAAATCCCTGCGGCTGCAACAGATCGCCCTGGAAAACAAACTGCCGGTGATCACTCTGGCAGAGAGCGGCGGCGCCAACCTCAATTATGCGGCGGAGATATTCGTCGAAGGCGCACGCAGTTTTGCCAATCAGGCGCGGATGTCGGCCATGGGTTTGCCGCAAATTACCGTGGTGCACGGCTCGGCGACGGCCGGTGGCGCCTATCAACCGGGGCTGTCGGATTACGTGGTGGTGGTGCGCGGCAAGGCCAAGCTGTTTCTTGCCGGGCCGCCGCTACTCAAAGCCGCAACCGGCGAAGTCGCCACCGATGAAGAGCTGGGCGGCGCCGAGATGCACGCGCAGGTCGCCGGCACCGCCGAGTATCTGGCCGAGAACGATGCCGACGGCGTGCGCCTGGTCCGCGAGATCTTGCGCATGCTGCCGTGGAACGAGCAACTGCCGTGGCTGCCGGAGCCGCAATACAAGGCGCCGCTGTACCCGATCGACGAGCTGCTCGGGCTGATTCCCGACGACCCTAAGAAGCCCTACGACGTGCGCGAAATCGTTGCACGGATTGCCGATGAATCGGAGTTTCTCGAATTCAAGGGCGAGTTCGATCAGCAAACCATCTGCGGCCAGTTGAAAATCCACGGTCGCGCCTGCGGCCTGATCGGCAACAACGGCCCGATAACGCCGGCCGGGGCGAGCAAGGCCGCGCAGTTCATTCATCTGTGCGACCAGAGCCAGACGCCGCTGCTGTTTTTCCACAACACCACCGGTTTCATGGTCGGCACCGAGTCCGAGCAGCAAGGCGTGATCAAACACGGCTCGAAACTGATTCAAGCGGTGGCCAATGCGCGAGTGCCTAAACTGACGATTGTCGTCGGTGGCTCCTACGGTGCCGGCAACTATGCGATGTGCGGACGCGGTCTCGATCCACGTTTCATCTTCGCCTGGCCCAACAGCCGCACCGCGGTGATGGGCGGCGCGCAGGCCGGCAAGGTATTGCGCATCGTCACCGAGGCCAAACAGCTCAAGGAAGGCCTGGTGCCGGATCCGAAAATGCTCGACATGCTCGAACAGGTCACCGCGCAGAAACTCGACAGCCAGTCCACCGCGCTCTACGGCAGCGCCAACCTGTGGGATGACGGCCTGATCGACCCGCGCGATACGCGCACCCTGCTCGGTTACCTGCTGGATATCTGCCACGAAGCCGACATCCGCACGCTGCAACCCAACAGCTTCGGCGTCAGCCGCTTCTGACTGCCACGGATCCCAAGGAGAACAATAAAAATGATCTTCACCCCGGAACACGAAGCACTGCGCCGCACCGTCCGCCAGTTCGTCGAGCACGAGATCAACCCGCACGTCGATGAATGGGAAAAGGCCGGACGCTTTCCAATCCACGAGATTTTCCGCAAGGCCGGCGACCTCGGACTGCTGGGGATATCCAAGCCGGAAAAATTCGGCGGCATGGGCCTCGACTACAGCTATTCGATTGTCGCCGCCGAAGAGTTCGGCACCATTCATTGCGGCGGTATTCCGATGTCGATCGGCGTGCAGACCGACATGTGCACCCCGGCGCTGGCCCGCTTTGGCTCCGATGAATTGCGCGACGAATTCCTCCGCCCCGCGATCACCGGTGAGCAGGTCGGTTGCATCGGCGTCTCGGAAGTCGGTGCCGGCTCCGACGTCGCCGGACTCAAGACCAGCGCGCGCAAGGACGGTGACGACTACGTGATCAACGGCAGCAAGATGTGGATCACCAATTCACCGAGTGCCGACTTCATCTGCCTGCTGGCCAACACCTCGGACGACAAGCCGCACATCAACAAGTCGCTGATCATGGTGCCGATGAACACCCCGGGCATCAGCCTCAGCTCGCACCTGGACAAGCTCGGCATGCGCAGCTCGGAAACCGCCCAGGTGTTTTTCGATAACGTGCGTGTGCCGCAGCGCAACCGCATCGGCCACGAAGGCGCCGGGTTCATGATGCAGATGCTGCAGTTCCAGGAAGAACGCCTGTTCGGCGCGGCGAACATGATCAAGGGTCTGGAATATTGCGTCGACAGCACCATCGAGTACTGCAAGGAGCGCAAGACCTTCGGCAACGCGCTGATCGACAATCAGGTGATCCACTTCCGCTTCGCCGAACTGCAGACCGAAATCGAATGCCTGCGAGCGCTGGTCTATCAGGCCACCGAGCAATATGTGAAAGGTCAGGACGTCACGCGTCTGGCGTCGATGGCCAAGCTTAAGGCCGGCCGTCTCGGTCGTGAAGTCAGCGACAGCTGCCTGCAATATTGGGGCGGCATGGGCTTCATGTGGGACAACCCGGTGGCCCGCGCCTATCGCGACGTGCGGCTGGTTTCGATCGGCGGCGGCGCCGACGAAATCATGCTGGGGATCATCTGCAAACTGATGGGCATCCTGCCGGGGAAAAAGAAATGAGCCCCCTGCCCGACTGTCAGACTCTGCTGCTGGAAATGCACGGCGGCGTGCTGCACATCACCCTCAATCGCCCGGACAGCCGCAATGCGATGAGCCTGCAAATGGTCGCCGAACTGCGCGCGGTATTGGCGGCGGTGCGCGATGACCGCGGGGTTCGCGCTCTGGTCCTCAGCGGTGCCGGTGGGCATTTCTGTGCGGGGGGCGACATCAAGGACATGGCCAATGCCCGTGCCCAAGGGGCCGACGCTTACCGCGAGTTGAACCGCGCCTTTGGAGCTCTGCTGCAAGAAGCTCAGGATGCACCACAAGTGCTGATCACCGTTTTACAGGGCGCAGTGCTCGGTGGTGGTTTCGGGCTGGCATGTGTCAGCGATATTGCTATGGCCGATCATCAGGCGCAGTTCGGTCTGCCGGAAACCAGCCTCGGTTTGCTGCCAGCGCAGATCGCTCCGTTCGTGGTGCAGCGCATCGGCCTGACCGAGACCCGCCGACTGGCACTGACCGCTGCGCGTTTCGATGGTCATCAGGCGCGGCGGTTGGGGCTGGTGCATTTCGTCGAGCAGGATCCGCAGGCACTGGCAGAACGCCTCGACGAAGTGCTCGACCATGTTTTGTGCTGCGCGCCCGAAGCGAATGCGACGACCAAAAAGCTGCTGCTCGCCAGTGCCGGGCAGCCTTCGAGTGAATTGCTGGATGAAGCGGCGCGGTGGTTCAGCGAAGCGGTGACCGGGGCCGAAGGGATCGAGGGCACCATGGCTTTCGTGCAAAAGCGCAAACCGCGATGGGCCCCTTAAAAGCTTCGCGAGCAGGCTCGCTCCCACAGACGGAACGCATTCCAAAATGTGGGAGCGGGCTTGCTCGCGAAGAGGCCAGCACCGACACCGCAAATTCCGAGGGAACAGCCATGCCCGCCATCCACAAAATCCTGATCGCCAACCGCGGTGAAATCGCCTGCCGCATCCAGCGCACCGCCCAGGCCCTCGGCTATCGCACCGTCGCCGTATTCAGCGATGCCGACGCCGATGCCCTGCACGTGCAGATGGCCGATCAAGCGGTGAACATCGGCGCCGCACCGGTGCAACAGTCCTATCTGAACATCCCGGCGATCCTTGACGCCGCACGCCGCAGCGGTGCCGACGCGATCCACCCAGGCTACGGCTTTCTCTCGGAAAACGCCGAATTCGCCCGCGCCTGCGCTGAGGTCGGCTTGACCTTTATCGGCCCCAGCGCCGAGGCCATCGAGCTGATGGGCAGCAAGCGCCTGTCGAAAATCGCCATGCTCGAAGCAGGCGTACCGTGTATTGCCGGCTATCAAGGCGCCGCGCAGGACGACGCCACTCTGTTGCGTGAAGCCGAGCGCATCGGCTACCCGCTGATGATCAAGGCCAGTGCTGGCGGCGGTGGACGCGGCATGCGTCTGGTGCACAGCAGCGAGGAATTGCCGGCGCAATTGCGCACCGCCCGCTCCGAAGCGCTGAACGGTTTCGGCAGTGATGAACTGATCCTCGAACAGGCGCTGATCGAACCACGGCACGTCGAGGTACAACTGTTCGGCGATAGCCATGGCAACCTGATCTACCTCGGCGAGCGCGATTGCTCGGTGCAGCGCCGCCATCAGAAAGTCGTCGAGGAAGCACCCTGCCCGGTGATGACCCGCGAGTTGCGCCAGGCCATGGGCGAAGCGGCATTGAAGGCTGGACGAGCGGTGAATTACGTCGGTGCCGGCACCGTCGAGTTTCTGCTCGATGCCCGTGGGCAGTTCTACTTTCTGGAAATGAACACCCGTCTGCAGGTCGAGCATCCGGTGACCGAACTGATCACTGGGCAGGATCTGGTCGCCTGGCAATTGGCCGTCGCCGAGGGGCAGCCGCTGCCGTTGACTCAGGATCAGGTCGCGCTGAACGGCCACGCCATGGAAGTGCGTCTGTATGCCGAAGATCCGACGCAGAATTTCCTGCCGCAGACCGGTCGTGTACAGGCCTGGGAACCGGCGTTGGGTCCGGGGGCGCGGATCGATCATGGCGTGCTCGAAGGTCAGTCGATCAGCCCGTTTTATGATCCGATGCTCGGCAAACTGATCGCCCACGGCGCCACCCGCGAAGAGGCACGGCGCAAGCTGCTGCGCGCGGTGCAGGACAGCGTGCTGCTCGGCGTTCAGAACAACCAGCGTTTGCTGGTCAGCCTGCTGCAGCATCCGCAGTTCATCAGCGGCGAGTTCAGTACCGCGTTCATTGCTCAGCATTTCACTGACCACCCATGCCTGCACACTTACGCCCCCACTGCCGAGGAGCTGGCCATCGCCGCCGTGCTGTTTTATCAGGCTGGCGCGCAGGTGCATCGTGCGCCGCTCAAGGGTTGGCGCAACAATGTCGGCGCGCCGCTCGATTACCGCCTCGGGCTTGAACAGCAGGACTGGACCGTGCAACTGCTTGCGCACGGCGCTGGCCGCTTCACCGTGAACGTGATGCAGCGCGCACTGGTACTGACCGTCATCAATTGCGACGAGCGCGCGGTGACACTGGAAGTCGACGGCCTGCGCCAGCGTCACGCCTACCGGATCGATGGCGAAGAACTCTGGCTGTTCACCCACCCCGGCAACCTGCGCCTGGAGGATCGAACTCATGCGCTGATCAGCAGTCAGAGCAGCGTCAGCTCCGGCACACTGAAAGCGCCGATGGACGGTGCCATCGTCGACGTGCTGGTCAGCGAAGGCAGCCCGGTCAGCAAGGGTCAGTTGCTGGTGGTGCTGGAGGCAATGAAAATGGAGCACCCGCTCAAGGCCGGCATCGACGGCGTGCTCAAGCGGGTGCAGGTCAAGGTCGGCGATCAGGTAAAAAATCGTCAGGTTCTGTTGCAGGTCGAGTGAGTCGCCAGGCGCAAACGCAAGGTTTGACTACGCTCTGATCTATCAGGACGCGTAAATCAGGAAACCTGCGATGCCCCATTGGCTGGTCATTGATCTGGAAGCCACCACAGATGAAGGTGGCTGGCCGGTTACGGAAATGGAAATCATCGAAATCGGCGCGACGCTGGTCGACCGTGCCGGTCGCGAGCAGGATCACTTTCAGCGGTTCGTCAAACCGACCCGGCGGCCGTTGCTGACGCCGTTCTGCCGTGAGCTCACGCACATCACCCAGGCCAACATCGACGCCGCGCAGCCGTTGAACGAGGTCTGGCCGGCCTTCGAACGCTGGCTCGGGCAACACCAGGCGCGCCTCGAAGGCTGGGCCAGTTGGGGCGATTACGACCGCAAGCAGTTGCTCCAGGAATGGCAGCGCCTGCAACTCGACAGCCTGTTGAGCCGGGTGCCGCACATGAACCTCAAGCAGCGCTTCGCCAAGGCCCGGCGCCTGGAACGACCGCTGGGCTTGAACGGTGCGCTGCAACTGGCCGGCATGCAGTTCAGCGGTCAACAGCACCGAGCCCTGGAAGATGCGCGCAATACCGCGCGGTTGCTGCCGTTGGTCTTGCCACTCTGAAGTCAGGGCGAGAACTCGCCGGACACGCCCCGGGCAGGTGACGGCGCCGGGAGCCTTGTGCATACTGGCCAGCCCTTTTTAGCCCTTTTTTGCCCTTTTCGAGAGGAATCGCCCATGTTCAAAGTCAACGAGTACTTCGACGGCACCGTCAAGTCGATCGCTTTTGGCACCGCTGAAGGTCCGGCGACCATCGGCGTCATGGCCCCGGGCGAATACGAATTCGGCACCGCTCAGCGCGAGATCATGCACGTGGTCTCCGGTGCGCTGACCGTCAAACTGCCGGACAGCAGCGACTGGGAAACCTTCGCCGCCGGCAGCCAGTTCAACGTTCCGGCCAACAGCAAGTTCCAGTTGAAAGTCGCCGTTGAGACTGCTTACCTGTGCGAATACCGCGGCTAAGCCCACGGTTTTTCCCGGTGCAAAAAAATGCCCGTGTCCATGGACACGGGCATTTTCATTTCTGGCCTCGGTTACTCGAGGATTTCCACCGGCATTCCGACTTCCAGTTGACCATTGCTGTCATTGACCAGGTTCTGCCCGAACATCGCCCCATCGGCCTGCGCACGGTATTTCTGCAGGGTTGCCAGCGGTTCGCGATCAGCACTGCGTTCGCCGGTTTGCGGATCGATGGTGGTCAGAATGCAGCGCGAGCAAGGCTTCACCACGCGGAACTCGACGTCACCAATACGAATGCGCTTCCAGCCGTCCTCGGCGAACGCCGCGCTGCCTTCGATCACCAGATTCGGCCGAAAGCGCAGCATCTCCAGCGGTCGTCCGACCTTTTGCACCAGATCCTCAAGTGACGCTTCGCCAATCAGCAACAGCGGGAAACCGTCAGCGAACGCGACCTGATCGTCCTCACGGCCATAACCGGCCTGCGTCATGCGCGCGCGATCAAGCGGCACCTGCACCAGACGCGTCGGCTTGCCGATGAAATCGCTGACCCAACGGGCGGCTTCATCACCGGCATCCGGAACCCGCAGTGTGTCACGCCAGATGGTCACACCGCGCAGGTCGGAATCGGCCTCGGGCAGTGGCACGTCCAGCGCGGCAAGCCCGGGGGCACTCAGGGTCAGACCGCCCTGCGCATTCCACAGCGCCGACAACTGGCTCAGTTTCGCCTCGGCCCGCTGGGTCAGAAAGCGCCCGCTGGCCTCGTCCACGAGCATCCAGCGTCGGTCCCCTGCAAGGCCCAGTTTGTCCAGGCCAATCGATTGCAGAATCTCGGGTTTGCCGGATTTCAACGGATAACGATAAAGCGCGCTCAGACGCAGCATGGCCAGCTCCCTGGTGGGCAAAAAAGCCACCCTATACGAGCTTTATCGGCGAATCAAAGGCAGATGCACGCCACCTGGAAGATAACTTTGTGGCGAGGGGATTTATCCCCGATGGGGCGCGAAGCGGCCCCACATGAATCAAGAAGCGGGACCGCTGCGCAGTCCATCGGGGATAAATCCCCTCGCTACAGGTTTTCGTCAGGCCGGCACTTCATCGAGCATCAGACGCTGACGCACCACATCGACCAGTTTGTCCGGCTGGAACTTGGAGAGGAAGTTGTCGCAACCGACCTTCTTCACCATCGAGTCGTTGAAACTGCCGGACAGTGAAGTGTGCAACACCACGTACAGGCCACGCAGACGCGGATCGTTGCGGATCTCGGTGGTCAGACGATAGCCATCCATTTCCGGCATTTCCGCGTCGGTGAACACCATCAGCAGTTTGTCGGTCATGTTCACGCCGGTATCGGCCCAGGCCTTGAGCATGTTCAGCGCCTTCAGACCGTCGCTGGCAATGTGCATTTTCACCCCGAGCTGGCCGAGGGTGTCGCGCAGTTGCGAAAGCGCCACGTTGGAGTCGTCCACCAGCAGCACTTCGCGGCCACGGGCACGCTCCAGCACCGGATCATCGAGCTTGTCACGCGAGACCTTGGCGTTGTACGGGACGATTTCGGCGAGGACTTTCTCGACGTCGATGATTTCCACCAGTTGATCGTCAACCTTGCTGATCGCAGTCAGGTAATGCTGGCGGCCAGCACTGGTCGGTGGCGGCAGGATGGCTTCCCAGTTCATGTTGACGATGCGATCCACGCCACCGACGAGGAAAGCCTGCACCGAACGGTTGTACTCGGTGACGATGATGGTGCTGTTCGGGCCCGGCACCAGCGGGCGCATGCCGATCGCCTGAGACAGATCGATCACCGGCAGCGTCTGCCCACGCAGGTTGACCACGCCGCAGACAAACGGGTGGCGCTGCGGCATCAGGGTCAACTTCGGCAGTTGCAGAACTTCCTGAACCTTGAACACGTTGATCGCGAACAATTGGCGTCCGGCCAGTCGAAACATGAGAATTTCCAGGCGATTCTCACCCACCAGTTGCGTGCGTTGGTCTACCGTGTCGAGAATGCCGGCCATCAATGACTCCTGGGCTTGTTCTGATGAATTCACTACTAAGTGGGGTTATCGGCTGTTTATGGCGATTCTTGATCCCACAAAATTCACCATCAAAATGCCACACACGGGCATTGATGTCACATTAACATCATGGTTTACTGACCCGGTGTTTTCATCTGCTACATTCTCTTCTGGCGCGACCACAGTTTGCGCCACAGGTTCCCGCGCGTAAGGGAATCCCCTAGGAACAATCAGGCCCAACCTGATGTTCGCAATATCCAATAGCCATTAATGTGACGCCATTCTCATTGCATGAACGGAGTCAGGCTATTGTGTGCGATCGCAGGTCAGTGGAACCCCACCCTCTGGAAAACCTCAGCCAGTGCAATTGCACGGTGGGGCGCGATCTCCCGACGATCCACGAACGTCGACACACACGGCATTCCCTCATCAGACATGACGCTGTGGAGATAAGCATGCCAATCGACCGTAAAGACTGGGCGCAACGCTTTCCCGAATTCCTCGTCGAAGCTGAAACACTCCTGGCCAAGTCCGAAGAGTGCCTGAGCCACCTGCAATTGATCAGCAACGACAAAGATGCCATCGACTGCATGCGCAACACCCTGCTTAAACTGGCGAGCCGGGCTGAAGCGTTGGCACTGGAGGCGATCTCCGAGTTTTCCCTGCATATTCACAGCCTGCTCGACCACGCGCCGGATCATATCGATCTGCACGCACAGGCGCTGAATGCGCTGCAGGACTGTTTCACCCTGATGGCCTGGCAGATTGAACTGGTCGATCACAATACCGGCCAATTGAGCCTGGATGGAAGCGAACAAACCTCACTGATCGAAGCGTTCGCGTTTCAGGTCGGTCAGAGCCAGTTCAAGCCACCGCTCCGGCCTCAGCCGCTTTCGCTGTTGTCTTATTCCGAGCGTCAGGCGTGATCCGCCGCATTCAAAGCGTAAATCCAGGCTGAAGACGGGAATCGCTGAATGTCGCAATTGAATAGTTCATACCTGCCAGCGACAATTCGAATTAAATAATCACACCTGACACCAGCGGATATTCTGCCGCGGCCTCAGGGTTTGCCTGTGTCTGTGTAACGATCAACTTCGAACCGCACGGATCTCTACCAAGCACAATAAAACGACATTTTCCATAATGGAACTCACGTCCAACATGGCGTATTTCCTGACTCATTGGACATATATGGCAAACGCGACCAACGGTATCTTAAGTGGTATTATGCCGACCGTTAGTTGCTTTCAACTAATGGCACAGTGATTCAGCGACTGTCATCCAACGAACTTGATGGTCGAATATCGTTCACTGTACTTCGTTAAAATCAATAACATAATTGACAGCATTTTCAGACAGAGATCCGCCAGCCACCGGCCGGTCTGCCCGTAGCGAACATCCATTGGCTCCATCCGTTATGTACGCCAGCCTCAAGTCAATCATCAAATGGCCACCGTCCCGGGAAAATGCACGCCGGTTCACTCTCATATTGAGTGTCATCGCCGCCGCTGGCAGCCTGCTGACCTACGGATTGTCTGCTCCGCTCTCACTGGGTCTGCTGCTGTTGAATATTGCCGCCACTGCTTGTGTCTGGGTGCAATATCGACTGTCGCGCAAATCGATCAAGTTTCAGCCTCAGGAACTCGCCGACCGTTTGCTGGAAGTCCAGGAAAACGAACGCCACCGTCTCAGCCGTGAACTGCACGACGATATCGGCCAGTTACTGACAGCGGCCAAGCTGCAAAGTGAATGGCTGAAAAAACGCCTGCCAGCCGACTTGCAAGCGCAATGCTCGACACTCTGCGACACCCTTGATGAAACCCTCAACAAGGTGCGCGACGTTTCCGCCATTCTCAATCCCCGCCAACTGACCAGCCTCGGGCTGGAGGCCAGTCTGCGCGCGCACCTGCTCAAGACCCTGGCGAACACCTCGGTGCACTGGAGCCTCGATTGCCAGCAACGGCTCAATGGCATTCCGGAAGAAATGGCGGTCGCTGCCTTTCGCATTGCCCAGGAAGCGGTCACCAACATTCTGCGTCACGCGCAGGCCAGCAATCTGCTGATCCGCGTGCAACGCTTGCCAAAAGGCCTGACGCTGTTGATCAGCGACGACGGCCAAGGCTTTGCGCCTGCCGCGGACCCGGGCCGGGAAGGACAGCGCGGAATGGCCGGGATGGCCGAAAGGATCGAACAGTTGGGCGGCACGCTGAACGTCATCAGCGAGCCGGGCAAAGGCACTCAAATCGAAGCACTATTCCCCTGGGCGCCCCGTGCACTCGAGCGGGCCAGTACGAATAAGGTTATGCGTTGACTTGTAACTTACTTCTGGTGGATGACCACTCGCTGATCAGGGCCGGCGTGCGCGCTCTGGTGCTCGATATTCCCGGTTACGCGGTCGTTGGCGAAGCCAGCGACGGCTCGCAGTTGCTCGAAATGGTCGAGCAACTGGCGCCCGACATCGTGTTGCTGGATATCTCGATGAAGGAAACCGGTGGCCTGGAAGCCTTGCAACGGCTCAAGCGGGTGCGCCCGCAAAGCAAGGTGCTGATTCTCTCGATGCACACCGATCCGGCGCTGATCATGCAGGCGCTGGAGTCCGGCGCGCACGGTTACCTGCTCAAGGACACCACGGCCACCGAGCTTGAACACGCCCTCGAAGCCTTGCGTAATAACGAGCGCTACCTGAGCCCGGCCATCGCCCACACCGTGATCAACCAGGCGCTGACCCGCACGCAGAAAAACCAGCCGGAAGTGGCCGACTCGCACAATCTGACGGCACGCCAGCTGGAAATCCTGCGGTTGATCGTACGCGGCAAATCCACCCGGGAGATCGCCAACGGCCTGGGCCTGAGCATCAAGACCGTCGAGACCCACCGCTCGCAGATCATGAAACGCCTGCAGATCTACGACGTGGCGGGTCTGGTGCTGTTCGCGGTGCGCGAACAGATCATCAGTCTGGACGACTGATCGAACCCGCGCCGCCCAACAGCGGCGAATGCTCCGGCAAATGCACCTGCAAGGCGGCGGGGCGTGCCTCGAAACGCAGGCTGTCGCCCTCCAGCGGCTCGCCGTCAAGGTTGATGCTCAGCCCCTCGGCGACCTTGATTTCGACCCAGGGCAAACGGGCCCGGACAAACATATTGTCGAGGCCGAAGCCGTCGCTGAGCAGGTTCTTCAGCGTGCCCACCAACTCCTGTGGCGCCGGCAGAATACTGATGTCCAATAGACCATCGTCCGCCAGTGCCTGCGGGCACAAGACGTGTCCGCCGCCTGCCTGACGACCGTTGCCGATGCCCAATGCGAGCAACTCGCCGCTCCAGTGAAAGTCCGGCCCTTGCAGTTCACCGTAAGCCGCGTGCAGCTCACTGAAGCGCGACAAACCAGTGAACAGATAAGCGGCCCCGCCGAGCACTTTTTTCAGATCTTCAGAGGTATTGGCCGTGACCTGACTGCCGAAACCACCCGTCGCCATGTTCAGGAAAATCTGCCCCCCGACTTCGCCCAGGTCAATCTTGCGCGGTGGCACGTCCAGCATTTCCAGTGCTTCGGCCGGATCCAGCGGGATCCCCGCCGCGCGGGAAAAATCGTTAGCCGTTCCTAGCGGCAACAGCACCAGACTGGCCTCGTCCGGATGCGCGGCAAGCGCTTCAGCGATATCGCGCAACGTGCCATCTCCGCCTCCGGCGATGATCTTCCGAAAGCCACTCGCCAGTGCTTCTTCCACCAGACGCTGAGCGTCACCGGCCTCCCAGGTCAGCCGTACGGCCAATTCCCAGCCCTGCTTGCGTTTGCCTTCGACGGCGGCGCGAACCGCCTCATTGAGTGCCTGCTTGCCATGCAGAATCAACAGCGCCCTGCGTTCACTCATTACGGTCACTCCCCAAGATTGAATCGGTATGAAACATCTTGACCACTGGTGCAGGCAAAAAAGCCATGGGAACACCATTTAATTCAAGCGACTGACCCGTTGCGTCCTACGCGACGGTATTTTTTCTTACAACATGTGAGGAATCGGCTCAATTGACCGGACACGATCCTTGATTCACCTTGTGCAGGTGGTATCAATTTTCGATTCAACAACACAAGGATGTGCAGGTAATGATTGGATACACCCTCGGAGCTGGTGGCAGTCTGGATGACGGGAAGGCCGGTGCGCTTACACTTGAAACAGCCGATGGACATTTCCATGCCAAGCCATGAAGCCAGAATTGCAAATAGTCCGGTTGCCCCTCTGGACGAAAGTCGCGCCAGTCACAAATCCGATTTCAGAAAGAACGCCAGAACCGCTGGAGAAGTTGATATGGAACCGCGCGTGACCGAACTGGAAACCCACCTCAAATACATTCGTCGGGACATGGACGAAGTTCGCGGGGATGTAAAGACCATCAAGCACCGTCTCGCCTATTCGGCGGGTGCGACGGCGGTGGTCCTGGGACTGCTGGGATGGGTTGCCAACAGCCGGTTCGATCAGTTGGTCACACTGATGAGCCATTGACAGAGGAATGCAGGCATCGACGCGGTATCGGTCGAGCCTGCAATTACCGGAAGCGGATCAGCCGAGCAGGTCGCTCAGGGGAATGAACCCGACCTCATCGCCTTCTACCAGCGTGCGGCCTTCCAGCACCTCTACCAGACCATCCGCCCAGGCCGCGCTGCGCAGCACACCGGAGCTTTGATTGCGGTAGATGATCGCCCGCCCCTGCTCGAGACGACCGCGCAGGTATTCGCGCCGATTGCCGGCCACAGGCCAGACAAAACCTGCCGGAATCGTAAACTTCAGGGGTTCGACATCCTGTACGCCCTGACGCCGCAACAAGTAGGGCCGCGTGAGCAGAGCAAAGGTCACTAGCGTCGAAGCGGGGTTGCCCGGCAGGCCGATGACCGGCACCTTGCGAAAATGACCGAATGTCAGCGGCTTGCCCGGTTTGATGGCCAGTTTCCACAGCGCCAGCTCGCCCTCTTCCCGCAATGCGATGCCAAGAAAATCCGCTTCACCGACCGACACGCCTCCGGTCGAGAGAATCAGGTCGACACCCTGCAAGTCGCCAAGGCGCGCCCGCGTGGTCGCCAGATCGTCCGGAAGAATACCGGCATCAATCACTTCACAACCCAGGCGCTGCAGCCAACTGCACAACACCACCCGATTACTGTTGTAGATCTGCCCCGGCCCCAGCGGCCGGCCCGGCTCGACGAGTTCATCGCCGGTGGACAGCACCGCCACTCGGACCTTGCGTACCACATTCAGCCCGGCACATCCCAGCGACGCCGCCAGACCTTGTTCGATCGGTCCCAGGCGGGTACCTGCAGCCAGAATCAACTCACCCACGGTGGTTTCTTGCCCCTTCGGACGAATGTTCTGGCCGACGCTCATGGTTTCGATGAAACGCACGCTGCCGTCGTCCTGAACCTCGGCATTCTCCTGCATTTCCACGCAATCGGCCCCGGCAGGCACTGGCGCACCGGTGAAGATCCGCGCGCAGGTACCGGGCCTCAACGGCTCAGGCGCCTGCCCGGCAAAGACTTTCTGGCTGACCGGCAGCGGTGCGCCGGTCCAGTCGGCCAGATTCAGGGCATAACCATCCATGGCGCTATTTGGCCAGGGTGGCAGGTCCAGGGTCGAAACCAGGTCCTCGGCGAGCACCCGCCCCTCGACTTCGGCCAAGGGCAGAAACTCGCGTTCGACAATCGGCGAGGCTTCAGCCATCTCCAGCAGGCGGGCCAACGCTTGCTCGACAGGCATCAGGCTGCCGGTCTTGCCCGGCTTACCCACGGGATTCACAGGGCGCCGCCTGTTTCAGGTGAGGGACGAAGTTGCACGGACGGTGCCGCGAATCCAGCTGTTCGGCGAGAATGCCGTCCCAACCGGTGCGCACCGCATTGGTCGAACCTGGCAGGCAGCACACCAGTGTGCCATTGGCCAGACCGGCCAGTGCCCGCGACTGCACGGTCGAAGTACCGATATCGGCCACCGAGATCTGGCGGAACAGTTCACCGAAGCCGTCAACCTGCTTGTCGAGCAGACAAGCCACGGCTTCAGGCGTGCTGTCACGCCCGGTGAAACCAGTGCCGCCGGTAATCAACACGACCTGCACGACGTCCTCGGCAATCCAGTGGGCAACTTGCGCGCGGATCTTGTACAGGTCATCTTTGAGCAGGACCCGTTCGGCCAAGCGGTGACCGGCAGCAGTCAGGCGGTCGACGAAGACCTGGCCTGAGGTGTCGGTTTCCAGGGTTCGGGTATCGCTGACAGTCAGCACCGCAATGTTCAGCGGCGCAAAAGGTACATCGGCCTTGGCTTTCATTAGGCTCGTCCAGTTGTAGGAGAAACAGCCCGGTGTTATATCACAGCGCCTGAATTTTTCGCCGCCCCGCTGGAGAGCTGCCATGACCTCGAATACGCCATTGCCCCCCTGCTCCATTCTGCTCCTGGCAGGCGGACGCGGCCAGCGCATGGGCGGCCAGGACAAAGGGCTGGTCGAATGGCAGGGTGAGCCGCTGATTGCGCATTTGCAGCGCAAGGTCCGACCGCTGACTGACGATCTGATCATCTCCTGCAATCGCAATCACGAGCGTTACGCCGCCTACGCCGATCAATTGGTCAGCGATGAGCAAGGCGATTTTCCCGGTCCCCTGGCCGGTATCCTCGCCGGACTCAAGGCAGCCCGCCAGCCACACCTGCTGGTCTTGCCCTGCGATGTGCCGCGAATCGACGCCGCGCTGTTGCAGGACATGCGTGAAACCGCCGACCGGTTTCCTGAAAAACCTTTAATGTTGCGTCACGACGACCACTGGGAACCCCTGCTGTGTGTAATTCCCGTCGCCCTGTTGCCCGCCTTCGAAACCGCGTGGAACGCCGGTGAACGCAGCCCCGGCCGGGTCATGCGCAATCTCGGCGCGACTGCCCTGCAATGCCCGGACAATGACCCGCGCCTGGCCAACCTGAACACCCCCGAACTGTTAAATACGCATAACACTGTGTCAGACTGACAGCATTCAAGGAACTCTCACGCCTTGTACACGTCTCAAGCTCAGTAACCAAAAGTATTCCCATTCGGAGACACACCCATGACTCAACGGACCCTCGCCACTTTCATGCTCGCACTGGGCCTGGCTACCCTCGCTGGTTGCTCGTCGCCAACAGTGATCACCTTGAATGACGGTCGCGAAATCCAGGCCGTCGACACCCCGAAATACGATGAAGATTCGGGCTTCTACGAGTTCAAGCAACTGGACGGCAAAGAGACCCGCATCAACAAGGATCAGGTTCGTACCGTTAAAGAGCTGTAAGCTTTACGTCGATACCGGATACAGAAAAGCCCGCATCAATGCGGGCTTTTTCATGGGCGCGGAAAAGTGCCTGGCATCACCACTGCAGGGTGATCCGGCTCTCGAATTCACGATCCTCGCCCGTCACCGGATCGACAAACCGCAGCCCCTGCGCCAGCAGCTTGAGCGGATTGGCGTAATCGTCCTCAACGTCTTTCTGCACCTCCGGGTAAAACGGATCATTGCAGATACTCGCTCCCAGCGCGGTCATGTGTACCCGCAACTGATGCTTCTTGCCGGTCACCGGGTACAGGCCGTAGCGCCACAGATCACCGTTCTTTTCCCGGACTTCCACCGCTGTTTCCGTATTGGCAACGCCTGGCCCTTCCTGCATGCGGAAGAATGGTTCGCCATCGATCAGACGGCTTTTGTGTACCAGGGGAAATTCGAGCGCCGGAAGCGCACGGGCAATCGCCTCATAGCGTTTATCGATCTGCCGCGTAGGGAACAGCGACTGATATGCGGAGCGGGTTTGTGGGTTAGCCGAAAAGATCACCAAGCCTGCCGTGTGCCGGTCAATGCGGTGCAGTGGCACCAGATGCGGATTATCGAGGCGACGGATCAGACGACGCAGCAACGTCTGTTCGACGTACTCGCCGGCCGGCGTCACCGGCAGGAAGTGCGGCTTGTCCGCCACCACCAGATGTTCGTCCGCATACAGGATCGACTCAACCACCGGGATCGGTTTTTCATCCGGCACTTCACGGAAGTAGTGAATGCGCAGGCCTTCCTTGTACGGCAGATCCAGCGCAATCGGCTGTCCCTGCCCATCCAGTACCCGGCCCCGGGCGATCCGGTCCAGCCATTGCTCGCGACTGATCGCACTGAAATGCTCACACAGGCAATCAAGGACCGTAGGCCAACTCCCCGGAGGAAGGTAAAGGGTGCTGGCCTGATTCTGCGCAGCGGAAAACGTTGGTGTGGACATACGGAAATTCGAACCCTCAATGCAGGTCGGCATTATCCAACACTGAGCGATACGAACCTAGCGCCGATTCCACCGCCCGCTTCAGGCCGGGATCGACTTGAGCGCGGCGGCTTCGGTGAATTCCTTGAGCCAGCGCAGCACATCGACGGCCTCCCAGCGCCCCGGGTCATACAAGGCATAGAGCAGGCCCTGATAACCGACCACATCCAGTTGCTTGTGATAACCGGCACGCTGGAACAGCGCCTCGATCTCGGCAAAACAGGTGTTGAAATGCAATTTGTTGAAAGGCGTCTTGCCCTCCGTGACCAGCCCGTCCAGGCGCAACTCGAGGACGGCCTCGCGCACCACGTCAACCGACATCCGGTTCACGCTGTTCTTCAACTGTTCGACATTGACCACGGTTCGTCCCTCTGACTGCCGGATTCACCTGCTCAAGTCATCAAAAGCAGCAGGCCCATCCAATTACTGTATGCACATACAGTAACCGAATAATCCGCAAAACGCCAAGGGAAGGATGCGCGGTCGCGACCGGCGGAAAGCCATGCCGCGTCAACGAAGAAACAGGCTCAGCGCAGGAAGGCCACCACCTGATCGGCACTGAAAGGCCAGCTCAGCTCCGCGCCGGTGTCAATTCGGCGCAGTACCGGAATTCGCAGGCTGTAAGCCTCGAACCAGGATTCATCCTCAGCAATATCCACCAGTTCGACCAGCAGACCATGCTCGACAAAAGGCATCAACTCGGCCTCTGCCACCTCACACAAATGGCATCCCAAGGTGCCGAACAACTGACATTCAGGAGGCATGATCGCTCAACCGGAAAAATGAGCGTTCATTCTAGGCCTGCCTCGAAAACCCGTCGAGCCGCTGCCGCCCAAAGGCCCGAGCACGGCAACCAGTACGCAAAACCCTGACGCAAATCAGTCCAGAGAAAAGCCAATCAGGCCATGCTCCCGGGCTTTTTGCCTCTACGCTTGAGAAGCCTGAGCCTGACATCGGAGTGCCTTGTGTTTGCCAACCTGCTGATCATCCTCGCCTCATCCCTGGTGATGATTGCCCTGTTTCGCCGCCTGCGCTTGCCGCCGGTGCTGGGCTATCTGTGCGTGGGCCTGATGGTGGGGCCGACCGCGTTCAACTGGGTCAACGAGAGCGAGCACCTGCCGGACGTGGCCGAGTTGGGCGTAGTGTTTCTGCTGTTTTCGCTGGGCCTGGAGTTTTCCCTGTCGAAAATGATCGCGCTGCGCCAGGTGGTGTTTCGCCTGGGCAGTCAGCAGGTGTTGCTCAGCACGGCGTTACTGGGATTGGTGCTGATCCTGCTGGGCATGCCGGTGACCCCGGCCCTGTTGCTTGGCGCCGGGCTGTCGCTGTCATCGACGGCAATTGTCACCAAGGAGTTGAGCAGCCTGGGCGAAGTGTTCAGCAGTCACGGGCAAAACGCGGTCGGGGTTCTGCTGTTTCAGGACGTGGTGGCGGTGTTATTGCTGACCCTGGTGCCGGTATTCGCCGGGAGCAGCGCGCAAGCCTGGTACTGGGCCTTGCCGCTGACGCTGGTAAAGACCGTGGTGCTGTTTTTCGGTCTGCTGCTGGCCAGCCGCTGGTTGCTGCCACGACTGTTCCACGAAGTGGCGGCCTCGCGCTCGGCGGAATTGTTCGTCCTGCTGGCGCTGGTGATTGTGCTGCTGACCGCCTGGCTGACGCACCTGCTGGGCCTGTCCCCTGCCCTCGGCGCATTTCTGGCCGGCATGCTGCTGGGCGAGAGCCACTATCGCCATCAGATCGAGGCCGACATCCGGCCGTTTCGCGACATCCTGCTCGGGGTGTTTTTCGTCAGCATCGGCATGCTGATCGACCTGCAACTGTTCATCAGTCACAGCCTGTTGATTATCGGCCTGACCCTCGGCCTGATGCTGATCAAAAGCACGGTCGTCGCGCTTTTGGTGAAGTGGCGCGGCAGCGATCACGAAACGGCCTGGCGCAGCGGCCTGGCGTTGGCGCAGGGCGGGGAATTCTGCTTCGCATTGATGGCGCAGATGCAGCAAAACCGCATGCTGCCTGACGAGCTGGGCGGCCTGCTGCTGGCGGCGACGTTCTGCTCGATGTTGCTGACCCCGCTATTGTTGCGCGGGGCACCGAAAATTGCCCTGCGCCTGCATCGCAAGCCGAATCAGGAGGCGCAAATCGAGGAGATCAGTGCGCTCAACGCCGACCTCGATCAGCATGTGGTGATTTGCGGCTACGGGCGGGTTGGCCAGTCCATCGGCCGCTTCATGCGCAATGCCAATCAACCTTACATCGCGTTGGACAACGATCCGGTGCGCGTGCAGGAAGCCGCGTCCGAGGAAAGTGATGTGCATTATGGCGACTCATCGCGCGGTGACTTGTTGACGGCCATCGGATTGTTGCGCGCGAAACTGCTGGTGATCGCCGTGGATCAGAGCGATGTCAGCCTGCGGATTCTCAAGGAAGCGCGCCGGCTCAATGCGCGGATACCGATTCTGGTGCGCACCCGCGACGACAGCCAATGGGCTGAACTCAAAGCTGCCGGCGCCACCGAAGTGGTGCCGGAGCTATTGGAGTCGAGCCTGATGCTCGCCTCCCACGCCTTGATCATGCTCGGTCTGCCAGCTCATCAGGTACAGGAGAAAGTCGACCAGGTGCGCATCAATCGCTATCGCCTGTTGCATGGCTTTTACCCCGGCACCGACGACAAGGAAACTTAGTCCTGACTGACCGCGCCGATCTTGTGCAGCGACAGGTCGGCGCCGTAATACTCTTGCTCCTGACTCAGGCGCAGACCGTGCAAGGCTTTGATCACGCCGTAGACAGCGAATCCGCCGATCAGCGCGACCACCACACCCAGCGCAGTGCCGATCAACTGACTGATCAGGCTGACGCCACCGAGGCCACCCAGCGCAGTCTGGCCGAAGATGCCGCAGGCGATCCCGCCCCACACCCCGCACAAACCGTGCAACGGCCAGACGCCGAGTACATCGTCGATACGCCATTTGACTTGCGCGGCGGTAAAGCACCAGACAAACAGTGCACCGGCAATCGCGCCGGTCACCAGCGCACCCACCGGGTGCATCAGGTCGGAACCGGCGCAGATCGCCACCAGCCCGGCCAACGGACCGTTGTGCAGGAAGCCCGGGTCATTGCGCCCGACGATCAACGCCGCCACCGTGCCGCCGACCATGGCCATCAGCGAGTTGACCGCCACCAGACCGCTGACGCCCTGCAAGGTCTGCGCGCTCATCACGTTGAAGCCGAACCAGCCGACAATCAGAATCCACGAGCCCAGCGCCAGAAACGGAATGCTCGACGGCGCGAACGCCACCAGTCGCCCTTCGCGATAACGGCCGTTGCGCGGGCCGAGCAGCAAAACCGCCGCCAGTGCCAGCCAGCCGCCCATGGCGTGCACCACCACCGATCCGGCGAAATCATGGAACGCCACGCCAAAACGTGCCGTCAGCCAAGCCTGCAGACCGAAGTTGCCGTTCCAGATCATGCCTTCGAAAAACGGGTAGATGAACGCCACGATCAGCGCCGTTGCGCACAACTGCGGAACGAAGCGCGCGCGCTCGGCAATCCCGCCGGAGATGATCGCCGGAATCGCCGCAGCAAACGTCAGCAGGAAGAAAAACTTCACCAGCCCATATCCGTGATCGGCACTCAGCACCGCCGCCGGTTGCATGAAGGTCACACCGTAAGAGATCCAATAGCCTATAAAGAAATAGGCCAGGGTCGAAACGGCAAAGTCGCTGAGGATCTTCGACAGTGCGTTGACCTGGTTTTTCTGGCGCACCGTGCCGACTTCAAGGAAGGCGAAACCGGCGTGCATCGCCAGCACCATCACCGCACCGATCAGAATGAACAACGTGTTGGAGCTGTGAACCAGCGTGTCCACAGCGCTTTGCAGATTTTCCATAAAGAGGCAGACCTGAAGGCTAAAAAGGCACCAAAGCGGTTCGCGCGGACAATTCATGCACCAAGTTGCGACCGGTCGGTCTGCGCAATGAAGCTGCGATGAACCGATTTGGCGCACAAGGTCGATGTCCTGACACGAACCAGGATTATTTGAGTTAAGGTTTTGCTGCATGTACGCCCGCCAACAGCGCACGGCGGCAGCAGGACGCACCACGACATAGCAAAAGCTGTACCAGTCATTTGTACTGAACCTTCGCGCAAGGCTCATACTCGAACGCTTCAGACGTCACTTACGGAGATCCACCCATGGCCAGCATCAAGGCAAAGACTGCTCAAGAAATCCTGATGAACGACTTCCAGACTCTGGTCGCCGACACCGAGCGGCTGCTCGAACACACCGCGTCCCTGGCGGGCGATCAGGCCGATGAGCTGCGTGATCAGATCCACGACAGCCTGCTGCGCGCCCGGGAAACCTTGAAGCTGACCGAAGACACCCTGCGTGATCGCGGCCAGGCAGCGGTCACCGCCACCGAAGATTATGTGTCGGCCAACCCTTGGCAATCAGTGGGTATCGCCGCCGGGGTGGGCTTTCTGATTGGCCTGCTGGCCACTCGGCGCTGATCATGTCGATCGGCGAATCCGGCCTGGGGTCGGGCACTACTTCCTCCTCGCGGCGTCTGGGCGCCGCTGTTCTCGGCTTGCTGCACAGCCATGTCGAATTGTTCGGCATCGAATTGCAGGAGCAGAAAGCACGTACCGTTAGCCTGTTGCTGTTCGCAGGCCTGGCGCTGGTGTTTGCCTTGCTGTTGCTGGTGGGTCTGTCGACGCTGGTGCTGATCGTGTTCTGGGATACCTATCGCCTGGCAGCGATCATCGGCCTGTGCGTGTTCTACACCCTGGCGGCCGCTTTCTGCGGGCTGCGTCTCAAGGCAGCAGTCTTCGATGAATCCTCGCCCTTCCACGGCACGCTGGAAGAATTGGCCAATGATCGGGAGCGCCTGCTGCCATGAGCCTGCCTGAACTGCCACACAACAGCTCGCGCCGGGAAATGCGCAAGGCGCTGATCCGCCTGCGCATGGAAATGCATCGTCAGGAAATCCGCCACGAAGCCGGGCAAGTGCTGCAGCCCTTGCAGCGCATGCGCGGCATGACGCAAAACCTGCAAGGCGGCTTCGGCATCAAGCACGCGCCGCTTTGGGGCGTGGCCGCCGTCACCCTGCTGGGCTTCATCACCGGCAAAGGCGCAAAAAGCGGCGGTGTTGGCGGGCTGACCCGGCTGATACGGCTGGGCACCAGCCTCGGGCCATTGATCAAACTGGTCATGCAGAGTTCGGGCAAACGCTAAGCCGATGCATCTGGCTACATTCTTGCAATATCCGCGGGATGAACCTCTTTACCCGGAGGTTCAATCCCGCGCGCCTACCCGGTCGGCGGGGTTCATCCAGAACAAGAACGACTAAGGAGGCCCCGTGATCGACGGGCAACCGCTCGCCTGCTTTCAACCTTTCATCGATACCGCCACCGGACGTATTGCAGGCGTCGAAGCATTGGGTCGCCTGCGCCAGCCTGACGGCCAACTGGCCTCGGTCGGGCCGTTGTTTGCCGACCCACGCACACCCGCGATCGCCCTGCGCCGGCTCGACCGGCAGATCCGCGACAACGCCCTGAGCCGACTGCATGAAGCCCCCGCCGAGTGGTTTCTCAGCCTGAACATGTCGCCGCGCTGGATCAGTCGCCTGCGCGCCGATCAACCGCTGCCCAGCCTCAAGCAGATGCTGCGCCACGGCGTCGATCCGCAACGCATCGTGTTCGAGATCACTGAACTGGGCGGCAATGGTCAGCGCCTGGCCGAAGTGGTCGCGCGCTATCGCGAGGCCGGAGCGCGGATCGCTATCGATGACTTCGGCGCCGGTTACTCGCAGCTCGATCGGGTGCTGGCGTTGCAGCCGGACATTCTCAAACTCGACATGCGCCTGTTTCAGGCTGCCGCACTGGGCGGGCCGAGCAGCGATGTGGTCAAGGCACTGGCGCAAATGGCCGAGAAGACTGGCTGCTGGATCATCGCCGAAGGCGTGGAAACCGAGGCCCAGCTCAATTTCGCCCTGGAATGCGGCTCGCGCTACGTTCAGGGTTTCCTGTTCGCCCGGGCGCAGGAGGCGTTTTATCCGACCGACGCCTTCGTGCAGCGCTTCGCCGAACTGCGCCAGCGTTACGTGCGGCAGAAACTGGCCGAACGCGGGCGCCTGATGCAGATGCGCCAGCAACTCGGCGAACTGATGGCGATCCTCCAGAGCTGGGCTCAGGCCCACGCGCCGCTGAGTGCGCTGCCGCAACTGGAAGCCTTCCCGTGGTTGCTGCGGTTCTACCAATGCGACCGTCACGGCACCCAACTCACGCCCAACCTCGAATGGCGCAACAACGGCTGGGTCGCCGATAACCGCTATCTGGGCCACAACTGGTCATGGCGTCCGTACTTCTATCATTTGCTCGCCGAAGGCTGGGAAGAGCGGCGCCTGACCCTGTCCAGCACCTACCGCGATGCCACCAGCAACCAGTATTGCCTGACCGCCGGGCAGTTCTTCGATAACGGCGAGCGCCTGCTGCTGATCGATATTGATGCCGCGGGCTTGTAGTTCCGCTTGCAGGTGTGTGGCTGAACCGGGAAGCTAGGGCAACAGTCATCCCAGTCACCGACGGAGAGAACCAGCCTTGGATTGGCAGACCCTGCTCAACCGCGAACGCCTTGGAAAACCGCTGCACAGCCCGCAAGAGCTTGGCCGCAGCCCGTTCCACAAAGACCACGACCGCATCATCTTCTCCGGTGCCTTCCGCCGTCTGGGCCGCAAGACCCAGGTGCATCCGGTGTCGAGTAACGACCACATCCACACCCGGCTGACCCACTCGCTGGAAGTCAGCTGCGTCGGGCGCTCGCTGGGCATGCGCGTCGGTGAAACCTTGCGCAGCGCCCTGCCCGACTGGTGCGACCCGAGCGACCTGGGCATGGTCGTGCAATCGGCCTGCCTGGCCCATGACATCGGCAATCCGCCGTTCGGCCACTCCGGTGAAGACGCGATTCGTCACTGGTTCCAGCAGGCAGCCGGGCGCGGCTGGCTCGACGGCATGAGCGAAGCCGAGCGCGGTGACTTCCTCAATTTCGAAGGCAACGCGCAAGGCTTCCGGGTGCTGACTCAGCTGGAGTATCACCAGTTCGACGGCGGTACCCGCCTCACCTACGCCACCCTCGGCACCTATCTGAAGTATCCGTGGACCGCACGTCACGCCGACTCGCTGGGCTACAAGAAACACAAATTCGGCTGCTATCAGAGCGAACTGCCGCTGCTCGAGCAGATCGCCCACAAGCTCGGTCTGCCGCAACTGGAAGACCAGCGCTGGGCGCGCCACCCATTGGTGTACCTGATGGAGGCTGCCGACGACATCTGCTACGCGCTGATCGACCTCGAAGACGGCCTGGAAATGGAGCTGCTGGAGTACGCGGAAGTCGAATCGCTGCTGCTCGGTCTGGTGGGAGACGATCTGCCGGAAACCTATCGCCAGCTCGGCCCGCAGGATTCGCGTCGACGCAAACTGGCGATCCTGCGCGGCAAGGCCATCGAGCACCTGACCAACGCCGCTGCCCGGGCATTCGTCGAGCAACAGGATGCGCTGCTGGCCGGCACCCTGCACGGCGACCTGGTGGAACACATGCACGGCCCGGCCAAACGCTGCGTACTCAACGCCAAGGACATCGCCCGCAAGAAAATCTTCCAGGACAAGCGCAAGACGCTGCATGAAATCGGCGCCTACACCACCCTGGAAATCCTCCTCAACGCGTTCTGCGGCGCGGCCCTGGAGCAACATGGCGGCCGCACGCCGTCGTTCAAGAGCCGCCGGATCCTCGATCTGCTGGGCAACAATGCGCCGGATCCCCATGGCCCGCTGCACACCTCGTTCCTGCGCATGATCGACTTCATCGCCGGGATGACCGACAGCTACGCCAGTGACATGGCGCTGGAAATGACCGGGCGTTCCAGCCACTGACAGAAAAAAAATGCTCAACCGGGTCAGGCAACTGCCCGGATGAGCGATGCCTCGATTGAACCGGTTCTGTGGTCTCAGGCAAACGGATCGACTGAAAGGTAAATCCGTTTAACAGCCAACTACGCAAACAAAACCTTGTTTATTCAAGGTTCGACAAGCAACTTAAAACATTCAGATAAACAAATCAGCACAACACTTCCTTACGCGACACAGAGTTTGGTCGTAGTCGGTTTCCTTTTAGTGCGTAGGACTTATCCTATATTGCCGCAACGGCCACGGGAGTTCATGCGGCAGCTCATTTATCTGAGCTAAGGTGCGCCCTTTATTCGCGCACGTATGGGATTTGATTATGAACTCCGTTTTTATTGTCGATGATCACCCCGTCATCCGACTTGCCGTTCGAATGCTGCTCGAGCATGAAGGTTACAAGGTCGTCGGCGAAACCGATAACGGGGTCGATGCCATGCAAATGGTCCGCGAATGCATGCCCGACCTGATCATCCTTGATATCAGCATACCCAAACTCGACGGCCTGGAAGTTCTCGCCCGTTTCAACGCCATGGGCACCCCGCTCAAAACCCTGGTACTGACGGCGCAATGCCCGACGCTGTTCGGCATTCGCTGCATGCAGTCCGGTGCATCCGGTTATGTCTGCAAAGAGGAAGACTTGAGTGAACTGGTCAGTGCGATCAAGGCGGTACTTTCCGGTTACAACTATTTCCCCAGCCAGGCATTGAATCCGGTACGCCTCGACGACGTGCGTTATGCCGAACTGGAGTTATTCAAATCCGTCAACGACCGCGAGCTGATGGTCCTGCAATTATTTGCCCAGGGACGCACCAACAAGGAAATAGCCAAGGGCATGTTTCTCAGTAACAAGACAGTCAGTACCTACAAAAAACGCCTGATGCAAAAACTCAAGGCCAGATCTCTGGTGGAACTGATCGAGATGGCCAAACGCAACGCGCTAGTGTGAGAGCCTGAATGCCCAGTCGTTTAAAGATCTGTCTCGCCCTATGTTGCGTCAGCCTGTGCCTGACGACTCAGGTGCATGCCAGCTTCGTCACCGCGCAAGATTATGTGCTGCGCAGCCGCTCGGGCCACGAAGCGCCATCCGTGTCCCTTGAACCCGCGCAACGGCAATGGCTGGAGAGTCGCCGCGAACTGGTACTGGGCACTTCCGCGCCGGACTATCCGCCGTTCGACATGACCGCCAGCGGTCGTGATTACGAAGGTTTTACCGCCGACTACGCCGGTCTGCTCGAACAGGCTGTCGGGTTGCCAATCCGGGTCCAGCGCTTTGCCTCACGGGAAGCCGCCTTGCAGGCGTTGATTGCAGGTCAGGTCGACATGCTCGGTACGGCCAACGGTTTCGAGGCCAGTAACGTAAATATCCTGCTTTCAACGCCCTACGCCATCGATCAGCCGGTTCTGGTTACCCGCGAAGGCGAGACCCGCCCGCTGACCGAAGGTCTGGCCGGTCTGCGGCTGAGCATGGTCTATCACTATCTGCCCCAGGATGAGGTCAAGGCGCAGTATCCCAAAGCCATCCTGACGTCCTATCCCTCCTATCAAAACGCAATCAACGCGGTGGCTTTCGATCAGGCTGACGTGTTTCTGGGTGACACCATTTCCACCCACTACATGATCAACAAGGGTTATCTGAACAACATTCGCATGGCCAATTTCGGCAAACAGGAAGCCCATGGTTTCAGCTTCGCCGTTCACGCCGACAACCCGCAACTGCTGGCGATCATCAACACCGTGCTGCAAGCCATACCGGCCAGCGAACGGGACAACATCGCCAAGCGCTGGAGCGCCGGCAGCGACATTCTGCTGACCGACCAGAAGCTGCAATTGACCCACCACGAAGAACAGTGGCTCAAACAGCACCCGGTGCTGCGCGTCGTCGTCAATGAGGCGTTCGCGCCGCTGACATTCTTCGACAGTGACGGCAACCTGCGAGGCATCACCGCTGACCTGCTCGAACTGCTGCGCCTGCGCACCGGCCTGCGCTTCGAGCTGGTCCGCAGCCGCAGTGATGGTGAAATGATCGAG
Organism: Pseudomonas sp. FW305-3-2-15-E-TSA4; assembly: GCF_058787295.1. Lineage (NCBI taxonomy): Bacteria > Pseudomonadati > Pseudomonadota > Gammaproteobacteria > Pseudomonadales > Pseudomonadaceae > Pseudomonas > Pseudomonas sp. FW305-3-2-15-E-TSA4. The sequence goes on from NZ_JBYSZP010000008.1 coordinate 80,765, forward strand.
CAGATCAATCAGCATCGGGCGGATCTGATCGCCGCGTTGCTACCCAGCCCCCAACGGGAAAAGACCCTGCAATTCAGCCGTCCCTATCTGGAAAACTCCTTCGTCCTGCTGACGCGCAAATCCGCTGACAGCCCGACACATCCCACCCAGCTCAAGAACCGATACCTGGCGATTGCCCAAGGCAGTCCCATGGCTGATTACCTGCGCCGCGAATTCCCCAACATCCACCTGATCGAAACCTCCGACACTTTCGGTGCCGCAACCTTGCTCGCCGAAGGCAAGGCCGATGGCGCCGTCGCCTCGCTGGTGATTGCCAATTATCTGATTTCGTCGCGGATCTTCGAACATCAATTGCAGATCACCACCACCCTGGGCACACGTCAGGCGGCCTTCTCGCTGGCCAGCGCCCGTGACAATGCCGAACTGGGCTCGATCCTCGACAAGGCGCTGCTGAGCATCACACCGGAGGAACTGGGGGTCATCAACAGTCGCTGGCGCGGTTTCTCCAATGCGGCTCAAAGCAACTGGCATCACTACAAGCGCCTGTTTTACCAATTGATCGGCGCGGCCTGCCTGCTGCTGTTGCTGTCGCTGTTGTGGAACGCCTACATGCGTCGCCAGATCAAGCAACGCCAGGCCGCCGAACGGGCACTCAACGATCAGTTCGAATTCATGCGTTCACTGGTCAACGGCACCCCTCACCCGATCTACGTGCGCGACCGCCAGGGTCTGCTGCAAAGCTGCAACGACAGCTACCTCGAAGCCTTCAACGCCAAACGCGAAGACGTGATCGGCAAAAGTGTCATGCAGGGCACCCTGAGCAACGCCTTCGAAGCCCAGGCATACCAGGCGGATTACCAGCGGGTGGTGGCCGAAGGCACGCCTCTGCTGCTCGATCGACCGCTGCACATCGGTGGCCGGCGTTTGACGATCTACCACTGGATCCTGCCGTACCGCGACTCCAGTGGCGATGTGCAAGGGATCATCGGCGGCTGGATCGACATCAGTGAACGTCGCCAGTTGTTCGATGAACTGCGCCGGGCCAAGGAACAGGCGGACAACGCCAACCGCGCCAAAAGTACCTTTCTGGCCACCATGAGCCACGAAATCCGCACGCCGATGAATGCCATTATCGGCATGCTCGAACTGACGCTCAAACGCATGAATGATCAGGCTCCGGATCGCTCCTCCATTGAAACCGCCTACTGCTCGGCCAAGGATCTGCTGGGCCTGATCGGCGACATTCTCGATATCGCGCGGATCGAGTCCGGGCACCTGAGCCTGAGCCCGGAACGGGTCAATCTGGTCGAAACAGTGGCGTCGGTGGTCAGGATCTTCGACGGCCTCGCCCGCCAGAAAAACCTCCTCCTGCCGCTGATCATCAATCCGCCCGGGCTGCAGGTTGACGTGGAACTGGATCCGTTGCGCTTCAAGCAGATCCTGTCGAACCTGATCAGCAATGCCATCAAGTTCACTGAGTCCGGGCAGGTGCGGATCAATCTGGATGTGCTGCCCAACGGGCCGGGCCAATGCTCGCTCGTTCAGTTGACGATCCAGGACACCGGGGTCGGCATCAGCATCGAAGATCAACAACGCCTGTTCGAGCCGTTCGCCCAGACCGAGAGTGGCCGGCAGCAAGCTCGCAGCGGCGCAGGCCTGGGGCTGGTGATCTGTCGCAACCTGTGTGAAATGATGGGTGGGCAGCTGCAGTTGAGCAGCCAGCCGGGGATCGGCACCCAGGTCTGCCTGTCGCTGCCGCTGCAGACGCTGCCGTGCCAGGTGACCACGGCAAAAACCGAGCCTGTGCTGCAAACCTCTGCACCACTGAACATTCTGGTGGTCGACGATCATCCGGCCAATCGCCTGCTGATGTGCCAGCAACTGGAGTTCCTCGGGCACCGATTCACCCTCGCCGAAGAGGGTCGGAGTGGATTCGAGAAATGGCAGACCGGTGCATTCGACCTGGTTATCGCTGACTGCAACATGCCGTTGATGAACGGCTACGAACTGACCGAGGCGATCCGCCAACAGGAACAACGCACTGGCCGCCCTCCGTGTACCGTGCTGGGTTTCACGGCCAACGCGCAGCCTGAAGAAGTACAGCGCTGCAAACAGGCCGGCATGAATGACTGTCTGTTCAAACCGTTGAGCCTCAGCGCACTGAGCCACTGGATCAATGGTCTGCAGCCCGCGACGCTTGAACCGGCGTTCAATCTTGACGGGTTGAGTCAGTTGACTGGCGGCAACCCGCTGCAAGTCCGGCGTCTGCTCACGCAATTGCTCAAGAGCAGCCGTCTCGATCGCGAGGAATTATTAGCCCTGGCCCCCTGCAATGATCGTCAGGCAGTGGCGCTGGTCGCCCACAAGATCAAAGGCGCCGCCCGGATCGCCCAGGCCTCGCGTCTGATCGCCTGTTGCGATGCGCTGGAACAGGCCTGCATGCAGACAACGCCCGCACCGACCATCGTGCGCTGCGTCGAGGCCACCGACGCAGCCATGCTCGAACTGGAGCAGGCGTTGCGGCAACAACTGGAACCGTTCGAAGAAAGCACAATGACCGAGCCTTAACTATGCTTGGACGCTGAGCAGTGTGTTTACTTCAATGGAGAGTCAGCAATGCCCAGCCCACTGCGCCCGGATCAACGCCGGTTCCCGTTGCACGTGCACATCAGCGTCATGTTCACCTTTCTGCTGTTGCTCACAGGCGTGGTGCTGGGGCTGTTCAATTATCGCCAGACCACCCGAATCATCCTGTCGAGCAGTGAAAACCTGTTCAATCGCATCGAACAGGATGTGCGCCTGGACCTGCATTCAACCTACGAACCGATCCGGCACCTGCTGAGCCTGCTGGCCGACAATCAGGCGGCCGAGGCGCCGAACCTGCAACAGCGTCTGGCGCTGCTCAAGCCGTTCAGTCAGTCGCTCAAGGACAACACCGATCTCGCCTCGCTGTATCTGGGGTACGGCAACGGCGATTTCTTCATGGTCCGGCCCTTGCGCACCAGCGCGCTGAAAACCCTGCTCAAGGCACCACCAACAGCGGCCTATCAGGTCTGGAGCATCGAGCACGACGCCAGCGGCACCGTATTGTCGCAGTCACTGTTCTTCGACCAGACGCTGACGCCTGTCGGACGCGACACCAATCCCGACGACCGCTACGACCCGCGTACCCGCAACTGGTACAACAACGCCCTGCAACAGGGCGATCAGATCACCACCGAACCCTATGTATTTTTTTCCACGCACAATGTGGGCACCACCCTGGCTCGACGCAGCAGCGCAACCAGTGTGATCGGTGCCGATCTGACTTTGGAGGCACTCTCGGCCACCTTGACCAAGCATGTGGTCACCCCCTCGACCGAAATCGTGCTGTTCGATGCCGATGGCAATGCGGTGGCCTATCCGGACAGCAGCCGGCTGATCGTCGACGGCAGCAGCGCACGCCTGGCCAAAGCGGCCGACCTCAGTCCGAATCTGCACGCGTTGCTGTCCACCGCCCATCCGGGCAAACGGCTCGACGTCAATGGCCGCCACTGGATCGTCGCCCGCCGCACCCTGCAGGAAGGCGGGCCGAAAGGTTTGCAGATGGCCCTGCTGGTGCCCGAGGACGAACTTCTTGCCGACGCCTACCGCATGCGCTGGCAAGGCGCGCTGATCACCTTGGCGATTTTGCTGCTGTGCCTGCCGCTGGGCTGGCTGATCTCGCGGATTCTGGTCAAACCGTTGCACGCGCTGGTCAAGGAAGCCGACGCGATCCGCAGTTTCGATTTCAACTTTCCGGTCACCCGCCGCTCGCCGGTGCTGGAGGTTGACCAATTAAGCCTGTCGATGGCGCGCATGAAGGACACGCTCGCCAGTTTTTTCCGCATCACCGACAGCCTCTGCGCCGAAACCCGCTTCGCCCCGCTGCTGCAACGGGTGCTGTTCGAAACGGTGCAGATCGCCCAGGCCCAGGCAGGCTTGATCTATCTGCGCGAAAGCGATGGCAACCGGATGGAGCCTTACGGACTGGTTATTGACGGCGCTTCGCACGAGCCGGGCGAGTTCGCTGTGCTGGGCCGGGATCTCCTGGCCGATCAAGGGCCGGCGTGGTTCCAGCAACTGATCAACGCTGACAACGTGGTCAGCAGCCTTGGCTTCGAGCAGGCCGGGGACTTGCAGAAAGTCCTGTTGGCCATGCAGTCGCCGCGCATCCACCTGATCGGCATCCGCCTGCGTAATCGGCACAACGAAACCATCGGCCTGTTGCTTCTGCTGATCAACGACAGCGGCAGCGCTCAGGACCTGGAAAAACTGCGCCCGGACCGCATCGCCTTCCTGCAAGCCGTGTCTGGTGCGGCGGCGGTGAGTATCGAAAGTCAGCGCCTGCAAGCGAAGCAGAAGCAGTTGCTCGACGCGTTCATTCAGTTGCTGGCCGGCGCCATCGACGCCAAGAGCCCCTACACCGGCGGCCACTGCCAGCGCGTGCCGGAACTGACCCTGATGCTCGCGCAGGCCGCGGCCGCCAGCCAGGCGCCGGCGTTCCAGAGCTATCAGCCCAGTGAAGACGAATGGGAAGCCCTGCACATTGCGGCCTGGCTGCACGATTGCGGCAAAGTCACGACACCAGAATATGTCGTCGACAAGGCAACCAAACTGGAAACCCTCAACGATCGCATCCACGAAATCCGCACCCGTTTCGAGGTGCTCAAGCGCGATGCCTGGATCGGCTACTGGCAGGCACTGGCGCTGGGCGGCAACGCGGCGCAACTGAGCGAACTGCGTGACGCCACGCTGACGCAACTGGATGACGACTTTGCCTTTGTTGCCCGCTGCAATCTGGGCGGTGAGGCCATGGCGCCCGCCGATCTGCAACGTCTTGAACGCATTGCCGAGCGGCGCTGGACGCGCACCCTCGATGATCGCCTGGGGGTGTCATGGGAGGAAAACCGCCGTCAGGCGCAAACGCCGGCGGCGAATCTGCCGGTCAGCGAGCCACTGCTGGCGGACAAGCCCGAACACCTGATAGAACGCGCCGACAGCGAACTGATACCGGAAGACAATCCGTGGGGGTTCAAACTGGATGTGCCGCGTTACAAATACAATCGCGGCGAACTGTACAACCTGAGCATTGCCCGGGGCACGCTGACCCGCGAAGAGCGCTACATCATCAATCACCACATGGTGCAGACGATCCTGATGCTCAGCCACCTGCCCTTCCCCGGGCACCTGGACAGCGTTGCGGAAATTGCCGGTGGGCATCACGAAAAGATGGACGGCAGCGGTTATCCCAAACGCCTGAAGCGCGAGGACATGAGCCTGCCGGCACGGATGATGGCGATTGCCGATATTTTCGAGGCACTGACAGCGGCGGATCGACCGTACAAGAAGGCCAAATCCTTGAACGAGGCGCTGGGGATCATGGCCACCATGTCCCGCGAGGCGCACATCGACCCCGAGCTGTTTGCGCTGTTCATCAACGACGGGGTGTATATGCAGTACGCCGCGCGGTTTCTCGATCCGCGCCAGATCGATGCGGTGGACCCGGCCAGCCTGTTGCGCAAGGCTGGCCTGAGTGCCTGATCAGCAGTCGGTCAGACGCAGGAAGATCGCCGCCAGTTGCTCGATTCCGGACTGATCGGCGGTGCCGAAACGTGCAAGTTTCGGGCTGTCGAGATCAAGTACGCCGATCAGCCGACCGTCCTTGACCAGCGGCACTACCAGCTCGCTGTTGGAGGCGCTGTCGCAAGCGATATGACCGGGGAACGCATGCACGTCTTCAACGCGCTGGGTCTGTCGACTGGCCGCTGCCGCGCCACATACACCGCGACCGAAGGGAATGCGCACGCAGGCGATCTGCCCCTGAAACGGGCCGAGCACCAGTTCTTCGTTGCGATTGAGGTAGAAACCGGCCCAGTTCAAATCGTCGAGCTGGTTGAACAGGAACGCCGAAAACTGCGCGGCGTTAGCGATGAAATCGCGCTCGTCCGCCAGCAGCGATTCCAGTTGTGCGGCCAACATGCCATAGCCTTCGAGGCCCTGGCCGCTTTGTTGCAAATCAATCATGCCTTGTGCTCCAGCAATTTCAGTCCCACCCAGTAACGGGCGAATTGGTACGCGCAACGTCCGTTGCGATTGCCGCGCCCGGTTGCCCAGCGCACGGCGAGGATGTCGAGCTCTTCGTCGCGCTGCCAGCTCAAGCCGGCCTTGGCGGCCAACTGGCCGATCCAGTGCTCGACGACGTTGAGGAAGTGTTCCTGGGTAAACGGATAAAACGACAACCACAGGCCGAAACGGTCGGACAAGGCGATCTTGTCTTCCACCGCCTCACTCGGATGCAGCTCGCCGTCGACGCGTTTCCAGTTTTCGTTGTCGCTTTCCTTTTCCGGCACCAGATGGCGGCGGTTGGAAGTGGCGTACAGCAGAACGTTGTCCGGGGCCTGTTCGAGCGAGCCGTCGAGCACGCTTTTCAGCACGCGATAATCGCCTTCGCCGGATTCGAACGACAGGTCATCGCAGAACAGCACGAAGCGTTGCGGCAGTTTGCCGATCTGCTCGACCACTCGCGGCAGGTCGGCCAGATGGTCGCGCTCGATTTCGATCAAACGCAGGCCGGCCTTGGCGTGTTCGGCCAGCAGCGCGCGCACCAGCGACGATTTACCGGTGCCGCGCGAGCCCCAGAGCAGCGCATGGTTGGCCGGCATGCCGTCGAGAAACTGCTGAGTGTTGCGGCCCAGTTGTTCCAACTGACGATTGACACCGATCAGGTCGGACAGGCGCATGTCGAGGCTGACTTCCAGCGGCAGCAAATAGCCGCTGCGCCCGTCACGCTGCCAGCGCGCGGCCAGGCAGGTTTCCCAGTCGATCAGCGGACGCGGCGCCGGCAGCAAGGGTTCGATCCGCGCCAGAACCGACTCGGCGCGTTCAAGAAAAGCATTCAATCGGGAATCCACGTCTTCTCCTCGGGCACGTTCACAGTGATGATGTCGATCCAGCGACGACAGACAGATCTCAATCCCCGTTCAAGCCTTGTTACAAGGCGCTTCGGGAACCTCGGTATCCATACATGATCGACTATGCTTGAGCAGCGAAGGGAAACGGAAGTGGTTCAACACCCCATGGATATCAAATTCACCCACCGGCTGTCATACAAGCAAGCCAGATTCACGGTGCTGGTCGGGTTCGTTCTGGGCACGCTGCTCAGCCTGCTGCAAATCGGCATCGATTATGCCAGCGAAGACGCCTCCATCAACCGTGAAATCCTGTCTTTGCTGGAAATCAGCCACAATCCGGCGTCGCGAATCGCCTACAACATCGATGCGGAACTGGCGCAGGAACTGACCCTGGGCCTGTTGCGTTCGCCGGCGATCATCTCGGCGCAACTGACCGACAACAACGGCAACGTCCTGGCCAACGTCAAGCGCCCGGAGCTGCAAAGCGGTTACCGGGTGATCAGCGACTTTCTGTTCGGTGCCAAGCGCCAGTTCGAAGACCGCCTGTACCTCGATCACCTGCCCGAGGAATCACTGGGCACGCTGAGCCTGGAGGTCGATACCTACGCGTTCGGCAGCCGGTTTCTGCGCCGCGCCGAAGTCACCCTGCTCAACGGCTTTGCCCGCAGCCTGATTCTCACCGGGATCCTGTTGGCGCTGTTCTACGTGATGCTGACCAAGCCACTGGTGCGCCTGATCCGGGAACTCAGCGCGCGTGACGCACGCAGCGCAGAACCGACGACCCTGGAATGTCCGGCCGGCCACGCCAATGACGAGATCGGCGTACTGGTCAAAGTCGCCAACCAGCAGTTCGACAATATCGCCACGGAAATCCAGCAACGGCGCAACGCGGAAAACCGCCTCACCGATTACCTCGGGCAACTGGAGCACATCGTCTCGGCCCGCACTGCCGAGCTCAAGGCCATCAACACCCGGCTCAGCCAGTCCAACGAAGAACTGGAAGTCGCTCGCAGCACTGCACTGGACATGGCCGAAGCGCGCTCGGCATTTCTCGCCAACATGAGCCACGAGATTCGCACCCCGCTCAATGGCCTGCTGGGGATGATCGCCTTGTCCCTCGATGGGCCGCTGAATGCCGAGCAGCAACAGCAACTGTCGATTGCCCATGACTCGGGCAAGGTGCTGGTCGAGCTGCTCAACGATATTCTCGACCTGTCCAAGTTCGATGCGGGGCAACTGGAGCTCGAACACATCCCGTTCGACCTCGGCTCACTGATCGAAGACACCGCCAACCTGCTGTCGCAGAACGCTGCGCCGAGCGTCGAGCTGACCTGCCTGATCGACCCGCACTTCCCCGCGCTGGTGCTGGGGGATCCGACCCGGGTACGGCAAATCGTCAGCAACCTGCTGTCCAATGCCCTGAAGTTCACCCGCTTCGGCCGGGTCGATGTGCGCCTGTCCGCCCACAAGGACGGGGTGCGCATCGAAGTCTGCGACACCGGCATCGGCATCGCTCAGGATGCCCAGGTGAAAATCTTCCAGCCGTTCACCCAGGCCGGTGCCGGCATCACCCGGCAGTACGGCGGCACCGGTCTCGGTCTGGCGTTGACCTACAACCTGTGCGAGGCCATGCAAGGCCGATTGACCATCAGTTCCGAGGCCGGTTTCGGCAGTCAGTTCTGTGCCGACCTGCCACTGCTGTGTCACACCCGGGCGGTCATGCCGCCGCCACTGCACGGCAAGGTACTGGCGATCACGGCCGCCAGCAGCGGGCTGGCGGAACTGCTCAAGACATTGTTGCCGGTGTGGGGCGTGAGCTATGAGCAGCGCACCATGGATGACCCGTTGCTGGGCCTGTCACCCGATCTGCTGATCACCGATTGCCCGGAATGCCTGTTCAGTCTGCGCCCGACCATCAGCGCACCGATCCTCGTCGTAACCGCTTATGGCAGTTTCATGCCCGGCGAAGAAGCCGCCGCGCTGGCGCCATTGCAGCAACAAGCCCGACCGCTGGCACGCAACGCGCTGTACCAGATCCTGCGGCGCATTCTGCTGGCCGATGTCACCACGAGCAACGATGCGCGCCTCGAGAGCCAGCCGGTCCGGCGGCGCGGAAAGGTGCTGCTGGTGGAGGACAATCCGGTCAATCAACTGGTGGCCAAAGGCATGCTCGGCAAGCTCGGTTGCGACGTGGTGGTCGCCGCCCACGGTGCCGAGGCGCTGGATCAACTGGAGCACGATGAGTTCGATCTGGTGCTGATGGACTGCAACATGCCGGTGATGGACGGCTACGAAGCGAGCCGGCAGATCCGCCAGAGCGGGCGCTGGCCGCATTTGCCGATCGTCGCGCTGACCGCCAACGCCATGTCCGAGGAACGCGAGCGCTGCCGCGCCGCCGGCATGAGTGATTACCTGGCCAAGCCGTTCCGCCGCGAAGAGCTGGCGGCCCTGCTCGACCAGTGGATGCCGGCTACGTCAGCGCTTTGATCTGCCCCAGCAGATGATCGAGGCCGTTGCGCAAATCGTTGAGCCGATCAAGATCCACCCCGCTGTCACACAACAACCGGGCCTTGAGCGGCCCGACCTGCTCGCGCAGCGCCTGGCCTTGCGCGGTCAGGCTCAGATGCACTTCACGCTCGTCGCGCGCCGAACGCTGGCGTTGCACCCACTGCAATTGTTCAAGACGCTTGAGCAACGGCGTCAGGGTGCCGGAGTCCAGCGCCAGGCGCTCGCCCAACGCCTTGACCGTCGGTTGCTCCGGTGCGCTGTCCTGCCATTCCCACAGCACCAGCATCGCCAGGTACTGCGGGTAGGTCAGGCCGAGCTGATCGAGCATCGGCTTGTAAGCGCGAATCACCGCCCGGGACGCGGCGTACAACTTGAAGCACAACTGACTGTCGAGCTTCAGCGAATCGTCGGGCAGGCTGTTCATTTGAGCAGGGCTTCGATCTCGCCGCTGATGTCCTGCGGCTTGGTGGTCGGGGCGAAACGCTTGACCAGTTGCCCATCCTTGCCGATCAGGAACTTGGTGAAGTTCCACTTGATGCCCTCGGAGCCGAGCAAACCCGGAGCGCGCTTTTTCAACTGCACGAACAGCGGATGCGCATCAGACCCGTTGACGTCGATCTTCTTGAACAGCGGGAAGCTCACGCCGTAATTCAGCTCACAGAACTCGCTGATCGCACCTTCGTTACCCGGCTCCTGCTTGCCGAACTGATTGCACGGGAATCCCAATACCACCAGGCCCTGATCCTTGTAGGTCTGCCACAGCTCTTCCAGGCCTTTGTATTGCGGGGTGAAGCCGCATTTGCTGGCGGTGTTGACCACCAGAACGGCTTTGCCGGCGAAATCGGCCAAGGTCTTTTGCTCACCCTTGATGGTAGTGACAGGGATATTCAGCAGGTTATCGCTCATGGGTCAGCTCCGCGGGTTATCGGGAAAGGCCAAACATAGCGAGCAATTAAATTGTGCGCAATTTAATTATCCGAAAGGCGACCCGCAGGTCGCCTGTCCGCTTACTCGCGCGGCTCGAGATTCAGGCACACCGAGTTGATGCAATAACGCAAGCCGGTCGGTGGCGGGCCATCGGGGAACACGTGGCCCAGATGCGCGTCGCAGCGGGCGCATTTGACCTCGGTGCGGATCATGCCGTGGCTGGTATCGCGAATCTCGGTCATGGCGCTTTTGCCGATCGGCGCGTAAAAGCTTGGCCAGCCGCAGCCGGAATCGAATTTGGTCTTGGAGTCAAACAGCGGCTCATTGCAGCAGACGCAGTGATAGACACCGTCGGTTTTGGTGTCGTTGTATTTGCCGGAAAACGGCCGTTCGGTCGCACTGAGACGGCACACGTTGTACTGCTCGGGGTCGAGCATCGCCCGCCATTCTTCCAGGGTTTTTTCCAACTTTTCCATCATCACACCTCAGCGGCTGAAAAAGCCCGATCTGTACCTTTTCCACGGATCGGGTGGCACGTATGATTGCGCCTCGTCACACGCCAGTCTGGCAGCCAGACCGGGCGCATTCAAACGGATTCTCGGCGCCATGGCGCAAGACTCCGCCTGTGCGAAGACGCAGGAATCCCAGTACGGTTGGCCATCCGCCGTCTGGATCGTTCATTTTCGGGATCACATCGCCATGCAGTTCAGCAAATCGAACAAGCTCGCCAACGTCTGCTACGACATTCGCGGCCCGGTGCTCAAGCACGCCAAACGTCTGGAGGAGGAAGGCCAGCGCATCCTCAAGCTGAACATCGGCAACCCGGCGCCGTTTGGTTTCGAAGCGCCGGACGAAATTCTTCAGGATGTGATCCGCAACCTGCCGACCGCCCAAGGCTACAGCGACTCCAAAGGCCTGTTCAGTGCCCGTAAAGCGGTGATGCAGTACTACCAGCAAAAAAATGTCGAAGGTGTCGGCATCGAAGACATCTACCTGGGCAACGGCGTGTCCGAGCTGATCGTGATGTCGTTGCAGGCGCTGCTCAACAACGGTGACGAAGTGCTGGTGCCGGCACCGGACTACCCGCTGTGGACCGCCGCCGTGAGCCTGGCCGGCGGTAACGCCGTGCACTATCTGTGCGACGAGGGCGCCGACTGGTTCCCTGACCTGGCCGACATCAAGGCCAAGATCACCCCGAACACCAAGGCCATGGTGATCATCAACCCGAACAACCCGACCGGCGCGGTGTATTCGAAGGAAGTGCTGCTGGGCATGCTGGAAATCGCCCGCGCGCACAACCTGGTGGTGTTTTCCGACGAGATCTACGACAAGATCCTTTACGACGACGCCGTGCACATCTGCACCGCTTCGCTGGCGCCTGACCTGCTGTGCCTGACCTTCAACGGTCTGTCAAAATCCTACCGCGTGGCGGGTTTCCGCTCCGGCTGGATCGCCATCTCCGGGCCGAAACACAATGCCCAGAGCTACATCGAAGGCATCGACATGCTGGCCAACATGCGCCTGTGTGCCAACGTCCCGAGTCAGCATGCGATTCAGACCGCCCTCGGCGGCTATCAGAGCATCAATGACCTGGTACTGCCGCAGGGCCGCCTGCTGGAGCAGCGCAACCGCACCTGGGAATTGCTCAACGACATTCCGGGCGTCAGCTGCGTCAAGCCGATGGGCGCGCTGTATGCGTTCCCGCGGATCGACCCGAAAGTCTGCCCGATCCACAACGACGAAAAATTCGTCCTCGACCTGCTGCTCTCCGAGAAGCTGCTGGTGGTGCAAGGCACGGCCTTCAACTGGCCGTGGCCGGATCACTTCCGCGTGGTGACCCTGCCCCGCGTCGACGATCTGGAAATGGCCATCGGCCGCATCGGCAACTTCCTCAAGTCCTACCGCCAGTAACCGGTCAACGGTGCGCAACGGCCCGAACGTTGCGCACTGTCTGATTCAGCAACACTTCTGCTCTCCCCGCCTCGCTGCGCCTTCTACACTTGCGATTCATATGGCCCACCCGCCTCTGGCGCAGTGGCGGCGGGTAGCGGCCGGCTGTAATCCCTTTCGGTTTTGGCCGTGGGCAATGACCTGCAGACTCGGGAATCCGCTGTAGGACACAGTTTGAAATAGTCACTCGGTTGAATCACCCGGTGCCGCACCTTATATACCCCGCAGTACGCTACATCTTTAGCTTGAGGAGATTTCTACAACCATGATGCGCATCCTGCTGTTTTTGGCCACTAACCTGGCGGTCGTGCTGATAGCCAGCATCACCCTGAGCCTGTTCGGCTTCAACGGGTTCATGGCGGCCAACGGGGTTGATCTCAACCTCAGTCAGCTGCTGGTTTTCTGTGCGGTCTTTGGTTTCGCCGGTTCGCTGTTCTCGCTGTTCATCTCCAAGTGGATGGCGAAGATGAGCACCAGCACCCAGATCATCAGCCAGCCACGTACCCGGCATGAGCAATGGCTGCTGCAAACCGTCGAGCAACTGTCCCGCGAAGCCGGGATCAAGATGCCCGAAGTCGGTATTTTCCCGGCCTACGAAGCAAACGCCTTCGCCACCGGCTGGAACAAGAACGACGCGCTGGTCGCGGTCAGTCAGGGCCTGCTCGAACGTTTTTCGCCAGATGAAGTGAAAGCCGTTCTGGCCCACGAAATCGGTCACGTGGCCAACGGTGACATGGTCACCCTGGCACTGATCCAGGGCGTGGTGAACACCTTCGTGATGTTCTTCGCGCGGATCATCGGCAACTTCGTCGACAAGGTGATTTTCAAGAACGAAGAAGGCCAGGGCATCGCCTACTACGTGGCGACGATCTTCGCCGAGCTGGTTCTGGGCATTCTCGCCAGCGCCATCGTCATGTGGTTCTCGCGCAAACGCGAATTCCGTGCCGATGAAGCCGGCGCACGTCTGGCCGGTACCAATGCGATGATCGGTGCATTGCAACGCCTGCGCGCCGAACAGGGCCTGCCGGTGCACATGCCGGACACCCTCAACGCATTCGGCATCAACGGTGGCATCAAACAAGGCTTTGCCCGCATGTTCATGAGCCACCCGCCGCTGGAAGAGCGTATCGACGCGCTGCGTCGTCGCGGTTGATCGGTTTGGCGCAGTAACGAAAAGGCCCGCAGTGATGCGGGCCTTTTTTGTGCGCGGGATTATGGGTTGCCTGTTCTGGCCTCATCGCTGGCAAGCCAGCTCCCACAGTGATCCGTGTTGAATCAGAAATCCAGAGAACACCACAAAACCCTGTGGGAGCTGGCTTGCCAGCGATGAGGCCGGCCCTACCAATAAAAACCTATCGGCCAGAAACCCGATAAGCCCGCTCCTCTAACCGCGTCACCCCCGCCTGCAGGAACCTGACACTCTCCGCCAGCACATCCTGCTCCTCAAGCACCTGCACCTGCCAGACTTCGCTCAGCAAGCGCTGCACCTCATCATCCCCCACCGCAAACGGTGGCCCGGACATCTGCGCCTGATCGTAATCCAGGGTAATCAACAACCCTTGCACACTGTGCGGCAGGATCTGCTGCAAATGCGCCGCATAGCGCTCACGCATCTGAGCCGGCAAGGCAATCAGCGCTGCCCGGTCGTACAACGCCGCGCAATCCGCTACATCGTCGGCTGTCAGCGCAAAGAAATCACCGCACCACAACTCGATGGAATCGGCGCGATAGACCTTGAACGGCCCCTTGGCACTGACCTGCGGCGTTACCTGATGCTCACTGAAAAAATCCTCGACGGCCTTCAGCGACAGCTCGACTCCGAGCACCTGATGCCCGCGCCCGGCCAGCCACAGCAGATCCAGGCTTTTCCCGCACAGCGGCACCAGCACCCGGGTCTGGGCCGGGATCGCCAGTTGCGGCCAGTGCCGCTGCAGATACGGGTTCACCTCAGGCAAATGAAAGCCGATCTGATTGGATTCCCACTTCTTGTGCCAAAACTCAGGCTGCATGCATCACCCCAAAAAATTCGATCAAAAGGCGTTAAAACTTATATTAGATTTAGATCAATGATCTGACTGAAGATGAGGCCATCTTACCGCTCAGGAACCTTTCCATGTTTCCCAGCCTGTTTATCTCCCACGGCTCACCGATGCTGGCACTGGAACCCGGTGCCAGTGGCCCGGCGCTGGCGCGTCTGGCGGCCGAACTGCCGCGGCCTAAAGCCATCGTGATCGTCTCCGCCCACTGGGAAAGCCAGGAACTGCTGGTCAGCAGCAATCCTCGTCCGGAAACCTGGCATGACTTCGGCGGCTTCCCGCGTGCCCTTTTCGAAGTGCAGTACCCGGCACCGGGCGATCCGCAACTGGCAGCCGAAGTGGCTGAACTGCTTGACGCCGCGCATCTGCCGGCACGCCTCGACCCGCAACGCCCGTTCGATCACGGCGTCTGGGTGCCGCTGTCGCTGATGTATCCGCAGGCGGATATTCCGGTGGTGCAGGTGTCGCTGCCGAGTCGCGGCGGCCCGGTGTTGCAAACCCGTGTCGGACAAGCGCTGGCGAGTCTGCGCGAGCAGGGCATTCTGCTGATCGGCTCCGGCAGCATCACCCACAACCTGCGCGAACTGGACTGGCACGCCGGCCCGGAAAGCGTCGAGCCGTGGGCACGGGACTTCCGTGACTGGATGATCGACAAGCTGGCGGCCGACGATGAGGCGGCACTGCACGATTATCGTCAGCAGGCGCCCAATGCGGTGCGCAGCCATCCGAGTGACGAGCATTTGCTGCCGCTGTATTTTGCCCGTGGTACGGGAGGTGAGTTCCGCGTAGCGCATAAAGGCTTCACGATGGGTGCACTGGGTATGGATATCTATCGCTTCGGCTGACGTCATCGCTGGCAAGCCAGCTCCCACAGGGTTGTGGGGCGAGGCAAAAAGCAGGCAAAAAAATCCCCGAACCAGTCGGGGATTTTTCATGTTCGATCAATCAGCCCAAGGGCGGATCAATCTTCGCGGTAGCGACGCAGTTTCAGCTGCTTGCCAGCGACGCGAGTGTCCTTCAGCTTGGTCAGGAGTTTGTCCAGACCATCTTCCGGCAGCTCGACGAGGCTGAAGCTGTCACGCACCTGGATGCGACCGATCGCTTCGCGGGCCAGACCACCTTCGTTGAGGATGGCGCCCAGCAGGTTCTTGGCGGCGATACCGTCACGCGCACCCAGCGCGGTACGGCAACGGGCACGACCTTCGCCCAGAGGCATTGGCGCGCGACGCTCGCGGTCACCACGCTCAGGACGATCACCGGAACGCTCAGGACGGTCGCCACGCGGTGCATTGTTCGGCACCAGTGGGCGTTCCTTCTCGATCGCCGCCAGGTTCAGCGCTTGACCGTTGGTAGCCTTGCGCAGCAGAGCTGCAGCCAGGGCACGCGGGGTGCAACCGATGTCAGCGGTCAGGCGATCCAGCAGTTCGCCGTGAGTCGACTCGGCATCAGCAACCAGCGGCGACAGGCTGTTGGTCAGTTTCTTGATGCGTGCATCGAGAACAGCCTGAGCGTCCGGCAGACGCACTTCGGCAACCTTCTGACCGGTGACACGCTCGATCACTTGCAGCATGCGGCGCTCACGTGGAGTCACCAGCAGCAGCGCACGACCTTCGCGACCGGCACGGCCAGTACGGCCGATACGGTGCACGTAGGATTCCGGGTCGTACGGCATGTCCACGTTGAATACGTGGGTGATGCGCGGAACGTCCAGACCACGGGCAGCCACGTCGGTTGCGACAACGATGTCCAGGCGGCCATCTTTCAGCGAGTCGATCACGCGCTCACGCTGGTTCTGGGCGATGTCACCGTTCAGCGCAGCGGCCTTGTAGCCTTTGGCGTCGAGGGCACTGGCCAGATCCAGGGTCGCTTGCTTGGTGCGCACGAACATGATCAGCGCGTCGAAGTCTTCCACTTCCAGCAAGCTGAGAACGGCAGAGGTCTTCTGGTCAGCGTGAACCAACAGGTGAGCCTGTTCGATCGCGGTAACGGTCTGGGTCTTGCTCTGGATCTTCACGTGCTTCGGATCGCGCAGGTGACGCTCGGCGATGGCACGGATCGACTGCGGCAGGGTTGCCGAGAACAATACGGTCTGACGGGTTTCCGGCATGGCCTTGAAGATCACTTCCAGGTCATCCATGAAACCGAGTTTGAGCATTTCGTCTGCTTCGTCCAGAACCAGGTGGTTCACGGTAGCGAGGACTTTTTCGTCGCGACGCAGGTGGTCGCACAGACGGCCCGGAGTGGCGACAACGATCTGTGCGCCATTACGGATTGCTTTCAATTGTGGGCCCATCGGCGCGCCGCCGTAGACAGCCACAACAGTTACGCCCGGCATTTGCTTGGCGTAGGTTTCGAAAGCGGTTGCAACTTGTAGCGCCAACTCACGAGTTGGGGCCAGGATCAGAGCTTGCGGCTCGCGCTTGGACGGATCAATGCGGTGCAGGATAGGCAGGGCAAAGGCAGCGGTTTTACCGGTACCGGTTTGCGCCTGACCAATCATATCGTGACCGGCGAGGATGATCGGGATCGACTGCTGCTGAATGGCCGAAGGCTCTTCATAGCCGGTAGCGACTACTGCAGCGACAATATTGGGATGAAGTTCAAGAGCGGCGAAGCCGCCGATTTCCTGGGTCATGGGTCTGCCTCTAAGTGCATCCGCAAAGACCCATGCTCCAAAGCTGCACATGCCGTGTTGAGACTCAAGAGTCGCCCTGGCAGCTTTGTCGGCGGGGATTTGCGAAAACGTATGAATGAAAAAGAATCGTCAAGGAAGAGCCCGCAGTGCGGACGTGCAGCCGAAGCTGACTTCGGGGAATTGCGCTACCTAAACGCGGCCCGGTTAAAGGCCGGCGCGCACTATACCGGAATTTGCCCAAAAAGGGAGCTTTTTTTATCGCCTGAATCGGTGTGTCACCGCTGTGTAACGGGGTTTTGCGGATAATCGTGCAAAGGTCTATTTTGCAAAGGCCCGGCCCTGCGGGTGATGACGCTTAAACGATTCATCGATGTGCGGCATACCGTCGCTGCACCCGCCCTTCCCGCCCGAGGATTTATTCATGAATCAGTCCTGCCCCGGCCGCGTCAGCCGTGAACGTCGAGGTCATATCCACTTGATCGGCCTCGACCGGGCCGCCAAACGCAACGCCTTCGACCTCGATCTGCTCAACGATTTGAGCCTGGCCTACGGCGAGTTCGAGACCGACAGCGAGGCGCGGGTGGCGGTGGTGTTCGGGCATGGCGAGCACTTTACCGCCGGTCTGGATCTGCTCAACGCCAGCGCCGCCCTCGCCGAAGGCTGGCAGGTTCCGACCGGCGGTTGCGACCCATGGGGTGTTTTTGTCGGGCCGCGAGTGAGCAAACCGGTGATTGTTGCCGCGCAGGGCTACTGCCTGACCATCGGTATCGAGTTGATGCTGGCCGCCGACATCAACCTGTGTGCGAGCAATACCCGCTTCGCGCAAATGGAAGTGCAGCGGGGGATCTTTCCGTTTGGTGGCGCGACGTTACGTTTTCATCAGGTGGCCGGCTGGGGTAACGCGATGCGCTGGTTGCTGACCGGCGATGAGTTTGATGCCCACGATGCGTTGCATCTGGGTTTGGTCCAGGAAGTGATGGCCAGTGAGGACCTGCTGCCGCGGGCTATTGAGTTGGCCGAACGGATCGCCCGGCAGGCACCGTTGGGGGTGCAGGCGACACTGATGTCGGCGCGCCAGGCGCGCTATGAAGGTGAGACGGCGGCGGCGCAGGGGTTGCCGGCGCTGGTGAAAAAGTTACTGGGGAGTGAGGATGCCAAGGAGGGGGTGCGGTCGTTGGTGGAGCGGCGCCCGGGCATCTTCAAAGGGATCTGAGAAAACGGGTGCTCTTCAGGCCCTCTTCGCGAGCAAGCCCGCTCCCACATTTGGAATGCATTTCAAATGTGGGAGCGGGCTTGCTCGCGAAGGGCCATTACTGACCACTCATGTCGCCGGGCGAATCGCCTTGATCAACGACTGCAACGAATACCCCAAGCGTGGCGCCAGCACTTCGGCGCGGGCGGTCAGCGCCTGCATGTCCAGCTCCTGATCGAGATCCGCAGGCACAATCAGAATCACATTGCCCTCTTTCACCGGCAACTCCCAGTAATGCCGGTGATACAGCCCGCGCAACAACGCCGCGCCCAACGGTTTGCCATCATCGGTGGCCCACTGATTGATCACCAGCCAGCCGCCTGGATTCAGACGCTTCTGACAGTCGCCGAGGAAACTCCAGGCCAGATGCCCGACACCCGGGCCGACGTCGGTGTACAGGTCGACGAAGATCAGATCCGCAGGCTCGGCCGTCGGCAGCAACTCCAGCGCATCGCCGACCCGAATATACAAACGTGGATCATCATCCAGCCCCAGGTATTCGATCGCCAGACGCGGCACGTCCGGGCGCAGTTCGATAGCTTCGACGTCTTCCAGCGGCAGGAACTTGAGGCAAGCCTGGGTCAACGTGCCGGCACCGAGACCGAGAAACAGCGCGCTCTCCGGTTGCTCATGGCACAACGCGCCAATCAGCATCGCCCGGGTGTAGTCGTATTCCAGCCAGCTCGGATCGGCGGTGAACACGCAGCTCTGCTCGATGGCATCGCCGAATTCCAGAAAGCGGTAATCGGCCACTTCCAGCACGCGAATCACGCCGAACTCATCCTGTACCTCGGCGAGCAACAGCTCGACGCGCTCCTCAGTCATTTCGTCTCCTGATGGTCACCGGGCGCGGTGACGCGATGGCACCGCTCCGGCGCCGTGGCAAAGCGGCGATTGTCGGTGATGGGGCGGGAGCAGGTCACGCACTAATTGCTGCTACCATGGGCTTCCCGTGCGTAGAACCAATTAGAGACCGTGATGAGCCAACCGTGGAGCCCTGACAGCTGGCGCGCCTTGCCGATCCAGCAACAACCCCAATACCCTGACGCGGCGCATCTGCGCCAAGTCGAGCAGACCTTGGCCAGCTATCCGCCGCTGGTGTTTGCCGGCGAAGCACGCGAGCTGCGCCGGCAGTTTGCCGAAGTGACTCAGGGCCGGGCGTTCCTGCTGCAGGGCGGCGATTGCGCCGAAAGCTTCGCCGAATTCTCCGCCGCAAAGATTCGCGACACTTTTAAAGTGCTGCTGCAAATGGCGATCGTCATGACCTTCGCCGCCGGTTGCCCGGTGGTCAAGGTCGGGCGCATGGCCGGCCAGTTCGCCAAACCGCGCTCGGCCAACGATGAAACCATCGACGGCGTGACCCTGCCGGCCTACCGGGGCGACATCGTCAACGGCATCGGTTTCGACGAAAAGAGCCGCGTGCCGGATCCGGAGCGCCTGCTGCAGTCCTATCACCAGTCCACCGCCACCCTGAACCTGTTGCGCGCCTTCGCCCAGGGCGGTTTTGCCGACCTGCATCAGGTGCACAAGTGGAACCTGGACTTCATCGCCAACTCGGCACTGGCCGAGAAGTACAGCCACCTCGCCGACCGCATCGATGAAACCCTGGCGTTCATGCGCGCCTGTGGCATGGACAGTTCACCGCAACTGCGCGAAACCAGTTTCTTCACCGCCCACGAGGCGCTGCTGCTGAACTACGAAGAAGCCTTCGTGCGTCGCGACAGCCTGACCAACGATTACTACGATTGCTCGGCGCACATGCTGTGGATCGGTGACCGTACCCGTCAGCTCGACGGTGCTCACGTCGAATTCCTGCGCGGGGTGAACAACCCGATCGGGGTGAAAGTCGGCCCGAGCATGAACCCGGATGATCTGATTCGCCTGATCGACGTGCTCAACCCGGACAACGATCCGGGGCGCCTGAACCTGATTGCGCGGATGGGTGCGAACAAGGTCGGCGATCACCTGCCGGCGCTGATCCGCGCGGTGCAGCGTGAGGGCAAGCAAGTGCTGTGGAGCTCCGACCCGATGCATGGCAACACCATCAAGGCCAGCAGCGGCTACAAGACCCGCGACTTCGCGCAGATCCTGGGTGAGGTGAAGCAATTCTTCCAGGTGCACGAAGCCGAGGGCACTTATGCCGGCGGGATTCATATCGAGATGACCGGGCAGAATGTCACCGAGTGCATCGGTGGTGCGCGGCCGATCACTGAAGACGGGTTGTCGGATCGTTATCACACCCACTGTGACCCGCGGATGAATGCCGATCAGTCGCTGGAACTGGCGTTTTTGATCGCGGAAACCCTGAAACAAGTCCGCCGCTGAATCAGTCAGATTTTTAGCGTCTGGCAGGCCGCCTTCGCGAGCAAGCCCGCTCCCACACTGGATCTGTGTCGTACACAAAACCCATGTGGGAGCGAGCCTGCTCGCGAAGAGGCCAGCTCAGTCACTACAGACTTCAGCCAATGCCACCCGCAACCGCCCCGCACTCTCGCGCTGACAATTAAGCTGCACTCGCGCAAGCCCCAGCCAATCGGCCATCTGCCGCAAATTCAACGCCAGCGCCAGCATCCCCTCTTCGTCCAGCCCCGGCTCTTCCTCGTGCACTGCATGCACCGCCAATCGTCCCGACGCCCGCTCGGCGCGCAGATCGACCCGCGCGGCAATCCGCTCGTTGTGCAGAAACGGCAACACGTAATAGCCGTAGACCCGCTTGTCCTGCGGCGTATAGATCTCCAGCCGATAGCGAAAATCGAACAAGCGCTCGGTGCGACTGCGCTCCCAGATCAGCGAGTCGAACGGTGACAACAGCGCACTGGCGACGACTTTGCGCGGGACTTTCGGCTGCGGCAGGCAGTAGGCGATCTGTCGCCAGCCAGCGACTTCGCAGGTCTGCAACTGCCCGTCCTCGACCAGCTCCGCCAGACGCGGGCGCGCATCGCCAGGGTTCAAGCGGAAATAATCGCGCAGATCCTTTTCCGTGCCGACGCCCAATGCCTGGGCCGCGTGCAGCAGCAGACCACGTTGTGCTTCGGCTTCATCCGGCAACGGCTGCTGCAGAATCGATGTCGGGATCACCCGCTCCGGCAAATCATACAAACGCTCAAAACCGCGGCGGCCGGCGACGGTCACTTCACCGGCGGCGAACAACCATTCCAGCGCATGCTTTTCCGCGCTCCAGTCCCACCATTGCCCGGCCTTGTCCTCGCGGGTCGACAGACTGCCGGCGCCCAATGCACCGCGCGCCTCAACCGCGCTTAAAACCCGGCGCACGACGTCCTGCTGCTCAAGACCAAACTTCGCCAGTTGCTGATAGATGTCTCTGCCAGTTCTGGCCCGCTGCATCCGCCACCCCATCAACGGATACATCGCCAGCGGCAGCAACGACGCTTCGTGGCCCCAGTATTCGAACAGCGTGCGCCGACGGCCCGAACTCCAGGCAGCCTGGTCGAGCAGATCGGAAGAATAGGAACCCAGACGGGAAAACAGCGGCAGATAGTGCGAGCGCACCACGGCATTGACGGAGTCGATCTGCAACAGCCCCAGCCGTTCGATCAGCCGGTTGAGTTGCGGCGCCTTGACGGTCGGCGGCTGGCGCCCGTTGAACCCTTGGGCAGCCAGCGCCAGACGTCGCGCCTGTTTGAGGGAAAAGGCCAGAGTCGCGGGCATGAGCATCTCCTTGTCTGCTCGCAACCTACCTCACCTGAAAGTGGTTTGTGTAGTAAGGCCCTGATCATTTATGCATCGGATCATCCCAGAACGGCCGGATGGCCTCGTGTTCGACGTCGGCACGGCTGACCCCGATGTCCTTCAGCGCTTCGTCGCTCAGGCTGGCAAGCAACTCACGCTCACGGTGCAGTTCGTACCAGCGGCTAAACTTGTGCAGCAGGTCGGAAACGATATGGCCGTGGCCGGAAAATTTTGCGTCGTCTACATACTCTCTTTGACCTTTCATCGTGTTGCCCTCCTTGTGGATGGCTCAAGTCTCGCGCTGGCGCTAAGATCAATCCAACGAATGTTTCTGATGGCATTCATCACGGAGATTCATCAATTGTCGGCCTACCCCAGTATCGATACCGATGTCCTGCGCACTTTCGTTGCGATTGCCGATCAGGGCGGTTTTACCCGCGCCGGCGAGATGGTCAACCGCACGCAATCGGCGGTGAGCATGCAGATGAAGCGCCTCGAAGAAGATGTGCTGCAACGCCAGCTATTCGAGCGCGACGGCCGCCAGGTACGTCTGACCGCCGAAGGCCAGGTGCTGTTGGGTTACGCGCGGCGCATCCTGAAATTGCACAGCGAAGTGTTCAACACGCTGCGCGAGCCGCACATGGTCGGCACCGTGCGAATTGGCACGCCGGACGATTACGTGAT
The DNA here is from genome assembly GCF_058787295.1 of Pseudomonas sp. FW305-3-2-15-E-TSA4. NCBI lineage: Bacteria > Pseudomonadati > Pseudomonadota > Gammaproteobacteria > Pseudomonadales > Pseudomonadaceae > Pseudomonas > Pseudomonas sp. FW305-3-2-15-E-TSA4. Next base: position 103,379 of record NZ_JBYSZP010000008.1, read on the forward strand.
GCGGTTTCTGCCGGGGATCCTCTCGCGGTTCGCTCAGTTCTACCCGCTGATCCAGATCGAAGTGCATTGCGAGTCCAGCAAACAGCTGTTGCAGCGCACCGATCTGGACTTGTCGATTGTCACCCGCGAGCCGGGCAACGAGATCGGTCAGTTGCTGCGCAAGGAACGTTTCGTCTGGGCCGAGGCGCAGAATTTCAGCGCCCACGAGCAGACGCCGTTGCCGCTGGCGATGTTCAACAGTGATTGCTTCTGCCGTTTGTGGGCGTGCAATGCGCTGGACGCGATGGGCCGCGACTACCGCATCGCCTACAACAGCACCAGCCTGTCGGCGCTGATGGCGGTGGTGAGCGCGGGTCTGGCGATCACCGCGCAACTGGAAAGCCTGATCACCCCGGACATGCGCATTCTCGGCGCCGCCGAGGATCTGCCGCTGTTGCCTGAGGCCAGCATCATGCTGATCCGCAACCTGAACAATCCGTCGCCGATCACCGAATGCCTGGCCGAACACATCGTCGAAGGCTTCAAACTTTAAACGCGAGCATCACCGCGCACAGCACCAGAAAACCGCAGAACAGCCCGCGCAGGAGCCGTTCCGGCATGGCGTGGGCGACTTTGACGCCCCAACTGATGCTGGCCAGACCGCCGATGGCCAGCGGCAGGCCGATCATCCAGTCCACTTCGTGATGCACCGCGTAGGTCACCAGGGTCACGCCGGTGCTCGGCAGTGCCAACGCCAGCGACAGGCCCTGGGCAACCACTTGGCTGGTGCCGAACAGACTGGTCAGCACTGGCGTTGCCACTACGGCTCCACCGACACCGAACAAACCACCCATGGTCCCGGACGCTGCGCCGAGAACACCGAGCCATGGCCATGAGTAACGCATCTCGGAGGTCACGACGGTTTTTTTGCCGAACATCTTCAGCAGGTTGTACGCCGAGAGCACCACAAGGAACGCGACAAAGCCGATACGCATGGTTTGCGCATCGATGCCGACCGCCCAGATCGAACCGATCCACGCAAAGCAAAAACCCATGACCGCCAGCGGCAGCGCATGACGCAATTCGATGCGATTGCGCTGATGATAGCGCCACAGCGCCAGCATCACGTTGGGCACCACCATCACCAGCGCCGTGCCTTGGGCGATCTGCTGATCGAGGCCAAACCACACGCCCAGCAGCGGGATGGCGATCAAACCACCGCCGATGCCGAAGATCCCGCCCAGTGTCCCCAGGGCGGCGCCAAACAGCAGGTACAACAAAAACTCGATCACAGCGATGTCCTCATCCGTCAGGCGATTCATCCTACGCAGTAGAGGCTGGCGGGGAAACGCACAGCAACGCACAATGGCTATGCCAATTTCGCACAAGCACCGAAACACTCATGAATCCCAATCAGTTGACCGAACAGCTCGGGCTGTTTCTCGATGTGCTGGAAAGCGGCAGTTTTTCTGCAGCTTCCCGTCGTCATCCGCTGACGCCTTCCGCCGTGGCGCGGCGCATCGACAGCCTGGAAAGCGCTGTTGGCAGCCAGTTGTTCATTCGCAGCACCCACGCCGTGCGGGCGACCCCGGCAGGTCTAGCGTTTGCCGAGCGAGCACGACGCATCGTCAGCGAACTGCAACTGGCCCGCGCCGAGGCGGTGTCGTTGAGCAGTGCGCCGGAAGGCTTGATTCGCATCGATGCCCCGGCCGCTTTTGGTCGCCGCCATCTCGCGCCGGTCATCGCTGACTTTCTGGTGCTGTACCCGGGCCTCGACGTGCAGTTGCACCTGATCGACAGCTTCATCGACATGCACGGCTCGAATCTGGGCAAAGTCGATCTGGTGCTGCGCGCCGGGCAAATGGCCGATACGCGGCTGGTCGCCACGCCGCTGGCGAGCATGGTGCGCATTGCCTGCGCCAGCCCCGACTACCTGAAACGCCGTGGCGCACCGCGCCATCCCGCGCAGTTGAGTGAACATGACGGGCTGGATTGGGAAGGTCTCGCCCCGCCCTTCGCCTGGCGCTTCGAACTGGACGGGCAAATGCAACTGCATCGCCCCGCGCGCATCCGCATGAGCGCCAACAATGCCGAAGCGCTGGTGTGCGGTGCTCTGGCCGGGCTGGGCATCGCGCATTTGCCGACCTGGCTGGCCAGTGAGTACCTGCTGCGCGGCGAACTGCTGCCGCTGTTCTGCGAGAACGGCCTGCCGCAACCGGAAAGCACCGGCATCTATGCGCTGCGCATGGAACAGCAGACCCACTCGCGCAGCCGTCTGCTTTTGGAATACCTCAAGACCCGCTTCAGCCCGGTGCCGCCGTGGGATCTGGCGCTACAGCGCGAGCTGGGCCGGCACTAGATTCTGGATAATTATCTGGCGCATTAAACATTCGGGCGCTAGATTCAAGCCCATCACCGAACAAGGCTTTGCCATGACCACCGAACGCGACACCTGCGACGACCTGCTGCTCGACAATCAGGCGTGCTTCGCCCTGCATTCCACTTCACTGATGATGACCAAGGTCTACAAGCCGCTGTTGCAAGCGCTGGGCCTGACCTATCCGCAGTATCTGGCGATGATGGTGCTGTGGGAAAAGGATGGTTTGACCGTGGGCGAAATCAGCACGCGGTTGCTGACCGATCCAGGCTCGCTGACACCGTTGCTCAAACGGCTGGAAGGTGAAGGCTTGCTCAGCCGCACGCGCAGTCGTGAAGATGAGCGTGTGGTGATTGTCGAGTTGACCGAGCAAGGTCGAGCACTGCGCGACAAGGCGCAAACCATTCCACAATGCATCCTCGGCGCCAGTGGTTTCACCCTCGAACGCCTGCAGAAGCTTCAATCTGAGTTGCAAGCCCTACGCAACCATCTGCAAAACAGTTTGGCCTGAGCCCGCCACTGTAGGAGTGAGCCTGCTCGCGATAGCGGTGAACGCGCCGCCATCGTGTTGACTGCTGCACCGCTATCGCGAGCAGGCTCACTCCTACAGGTAATCTCGTTGTCTGAAAAATATTTTTCCACGCCTGACCTTCCCGCCATCCTCTCTAAACCGCGCCTTCCAGGCTAACCAAACGAACCAGTCCTTCGTCGAAGCGCATATTTTCCAGAAAATTATCTTGCGCACTAAACATTAGCGAGCTACATTCACCTCGCACTTACTTAGCGCGCAAACAATTAGCGCAAAAACAGACACCCAACGAGGCCCACACCATGCAAACTCTCTACACTGCAATCGCAACCTCCACTGGCGGCCGTGATGGTCGTGCGATCTCCAGCGACAACATCCTCGACGTCAAACTCGCTACCCCGAAAGAACTCGGCGGTGCCGGCGGCGCAGCGACCAACCCTGAGCAACTGTTCGCTGCCGGTTACTCGGCCTGCTTCATCGGCGCACTGAAATTCGTCGCCAGCCAGACCAAACGCAAAATCCCCGACGATGCCTCGATCACTGCTCATGTCGGTATCGGCCAGATTCCTGGTGGTTTCGGTCTGGACATCGACCTGCACATCAGCCTGCCGGGCCTGGAACAGGCGGATGCACAGAGCCTGGTTGAAGCGGCGCATCAGGTCTGCCCGTACTCCAACGCCACCCGTGGCAACGTCGACGTGCGTCTGCACGTCACCGTTTAAGCACTGACGCCCCAGGCCCGAACAGGAAATGAACATGAACACTTTCAGCAAAGTCTTGACCGGTACCCTTCTCGCCCTGTCCATCCACAGTGCGTTCGCCGGTGATGTCGAACACAACACTCAGGCCTTTCTCGATGTGTTGAATGCCGGCACCGGCAAGCCGATAGAACAGCTGACACCCAAAGACGCCCGCGCCGTGCTGGTCGGCGCGCAGTCGGGGGTCAAGCTGACGCTGCCCAAAGCAGACGTCAGCGAGAAGACCATTCAGGTCAATGGCCAACCGTTGCAGCTGACCATCGTCCGGCCGGCCGGGGTCAAGGGCGAGCTGCCGGTGTTCATGTTCTTCCATGGTGGCGGCTGGGTACTGGGCGATTTCCCGACCCACGAACGGCTGGTGCGCGATCTGGTGGTCGGTTCGGGCGCGGCGGCAGTCTTCGTCAATTACACGCCGTCTCCGGAAGCGCATTACCCGGTGGCGATCAACCAGGCCTACGCCGCGACAAAGTGGGTCGCCGAGCACGGTAAAGAGATCAATGTCGACGGCCAGCGTCTGGCCGTGGCGGGCAACAGTGTCGGCGGTAACATGGCGGCCGTGGTGGCGCTGATGGCCAAAGACCAAGGCACCCCGGCGATCAGATTCCAGGTACTGCTGTGGCCTGTGACGGACGCCAGTTTCGACACGGGCTCGTATAACCAGTACGCCGAAGGGCACTTCCTCACACGCAACATGATGAAGTGGTTCTGGGACAACTACACCACCGATGCCAAACAGCGTAACGAGATCTATGCCTCGCCGTTGCGAGCAACCACCGCGCAATTGAAGGGCCTGCCGCCAGCACTGGTGCAGACCGCCAGCGCCGATGTATTGCGTGATGAAGGTGAAGCGTACGCACGCAAACTCGACGAGGCGGGTGTAGCGGTAACGTCGGTACGGTACAACGGCATGATTCACGATTACGGCTTGCTCAACGTGGTCAGCCAGGTGCCGGCGGTGCGTTCGGCGATGTTGCAGGCGTCTGAGGAACTCAAGCAACACTTGAAGTAACCACCATCCCATTGTGGGAGCGAGCCTGCTCGCGAAAGCGGTGTGTCATCCGGTTGTGTGCTGACTGACAGAACGCATTCGCGAGCAGGCTCGCTCCCACAGGGGACAGGCGTGAAGCGCAAAACGCAGGCACAAAAAAGCCCGACTCAATGGTCGGGCTTTTTCTTTCCGTAAAAAGCAGTGCTTATTTGGCACGGCCTTTGTAGGAACCGCCTTCGCGGGTATCGATCTCGATCATGTCGCCGATTTCGATGAAGTCAGCAACCGACAGCTCGGTACCGTTCTTCAGTTTGGCAGGCTTCATCACCTTGCCGGAAGTGTCACCGCGAGCGGAACCTTCGGTGTAGTCAACCTGACGCACGATGGTGGTCGGCAGTTCTACGGAAACCAGACGCTCTTCGAAGAACACGGCTTCGCAAACGTCGGTCATGCCTTCTTCAACGAAAGGCAGAACGCTTTCGATGTCTTCGGCGTTCAGTTCGTACATGGTGTAGTCAGTGGTGTCCATGAACGTGTAGGTGTCGCCGCTGATGAAGGACAGGGTCGCTTCTTTGCGGTCGAGGATCACGTCGTCCAGCTTGTCGTCCGCACCGTAAACGGTTTCGGTCTTGTAACCGGTCAGCAGGTTCTTCAGCTTGGTCTTCATGATCGCGCTGTTACGGCCCGACTTGGTGAATTCAGCTTTCTGAACCAGCCAAGGATCGTTGTCGATACGGATCACGGTACCGGGTTTGAGTTCTTTACCAGTTTTCATTGCGAATATCCGAATTTGGATGGGATTTACAAAAATCTAGGCCGCGTATCATATCCAATTTAGGTAAAACTGTACCAGCGCCGTGGCAAGATCCGCCTGCAAGCCTTGTTCCAGACACCATTGCTCGGCGTTTTCCTGCAGTTCTGGCCAGTGTTTACGGACCTGGAGCCAGTGCTCGCCGATCGGTTTCCCGGCACTCCAGGCCCGCCACAGACCGCTCATCGCCTCGGCAGCGGCCGGGGAAAGCCCTTTGGTGTAGAGCGCGAGAAAGGCATCGAGCTTGTCGAGGTGAATGTCTTCGTCCTGCTGATAGATGTGCCAGAGCATCGGTCGCCCGGCCCACTGTGCACGGACGAACGAGTCTTCACCGCGCACCGCGTTGAAGTCGCAGCACCACAGCAACTGATCGTATTGATCCTGACGGACGAACGGCAGCACCTGCACCGTCAGCGCCTGACGCACGTCCAGATCGCCGACAGCCAACGCGTCGACCCCGAGCCAGCGCGCAACGTCACCGAGAATCCGCCCTTCCGGCACCAGCAGATGGGTCGGCGTGCTATCGGCCGCCAACGCATCCAGCCAACTGGCCAGCCCGGCATTTTCGTAGGCAAACAACGAGATCAGCTGTGCGTCAGCTGCGCGATCTACGCCCAGGCCGTGCAGGAATTGTCGCTGCGCAGCCGCGTCCTGCTGAAATCGCCGACGCCGCTCAAGCAGACCGTTTTCACGCAGCAAGCCGCCCGTCCCCGGTTGAAATCCGGGAAAGAAAAAGAATTTCTGCACCGACTTGTACTTCACCGACGGCAAACCGTGACAACCGGTGACCCAGTCTTCGGCGCTGAGGTAATCGAGGTTCATCCACAGCGGTGGCTGTTGCCGCTCGGCCATGGCGTCCATGTACGCCGATGGCAGTTGGCAGGCAAATGCGGCGATCACCACGTCCGCCGCTTCTGTCTGCGGCCAGTCGCTCGGCCAATGCCGCACCTCGACGCCCTGCTGCGATTGCTGCGCCAGGTGGATGTCGATCTCGGGGCAGATACGTTCAAAGGCGCGCAGGTCATCGACCCACAGGCGCACCGCCAGCCCATGCTCGGCTACCAGTTGCCGGGCCAGACGCCAGGTCACGCCGATGTCGCCATAGTTGTCGACCACGGTGCAAAAAATATCCCAGCGGGTTTTCGGTATCGGCATGCAAGACTCCCGTTGGCAAAAGCGCTGATTGTCCGCATAAATGACCTCGCGCAGAAGAGCCGACGGCGATTAATCTTCGTGCGACAATCGACACTTGCCCGCAATCATCCGCCAGGAGGCAGCCATGCCCTATCGTCCCAATCCGCGTCGCCCGTTGCCCGTTCAGCTTAGCGCGCTGCAACTGACCGGCAGCATTGCCCTGGGCATGTGGCTGGGTTTTCTGGCCATTGCCCTGACTTGCTGGCTGATTTCGCGTTTTGTGTTGACCGAGCAACTGGCACCGGTTGCTCAGGCGGTGCAGCAACTGGCCAAGCCGCCAACGGCCGTTCAGGTACAACCGGACATTCCGCCACAGAGTCCGCTGTTCGAACAGTACGAAGAAAACCTGCGCAAGAACGAGCAGCAGGCGCGCCTGGATCAGGCTCGCGGCAGCAGTCGCAACCAGTCAAATCCGAAATGCCAGTTCTGGCTGCAACAGGACCAGACCGCGCCGAGCGAAAAGAGCCGCGCCAACGTTTTGCAATTCTGCGATTGATCATGAACAAACACACCGTCCACCAACTGATCCTCGACAAACTGCGCGTCGACCTCGACATCGCCGAACGCGCCGCGCAGACCGCTTACGAAACCGCGACCCACGAAGAGAACATCGCCGAGAACAAATACGACACGCTAGGGCTTGAGGCTTCCTATCTGGCGGCGGGTCAGGCGAAACGGGTCGAGGAAATCCGCCAGTCACTGGCGCTGTGCCAGAACCTGACACTGCGTGCCTATGACGAAAATCGCGGCATCGAGATCGGCGCCCTGCTCGGTCTGGAGGACGAAAAGGGGCGCGAGCAATGGCTGTTTCTGGCCCCGGATGCGGCGGGCCTGAAAGTCGATGTGGTGGGTCAGCCGATTACCGTCATCACCCCGCGCTCGCCGCTGGGCAAAAGCCTGCTGGGCAAGTTCGAGGGCGATGAAGTGGAGATCCTGGTGGCGGGCACCCGGCAACAGTTTGCTGTCACCGAGGTGCTTTGAGGCAGGGTCTTAGTGCACCGGCAGTTCGACGCCGTCGAACAGCTCTTCCAGTTCCTGCTTGTTGTGGCACTGGATGGCTTTGGCCATCACTTCGCGGGTCAGGTGCGGGGCGAACTTCTCGATGAAGTCGCACATGAAACCTCGCAGGAAAGTACCGCGACGGAAACCGATCTTGGTGATGCTCGACTCGAACAGCTCGCTGGCATCCAGCACCACCAGGTCGTTATCGAGCTTGGTGTCGACCGCCATTTTGGCAACGATGCCCACACCCAGGCCCAGACGCACGTAGGTTTTGATCACGTCGGCGTCAGCCGCGGTGAACACCACTTTCGGCGTCAGGCCACGATGACTGAAGGCTTCGTCGAGTTTCGAACGGCCGGTGAAACCGAACACGTAAGTCACGATCGGGTATTCGGCCAGCGCTTCGAGGGTCAGCTTCGGCAGCTTGGTCAGCGGGTGGCCCTGGGGCACGACCACGCAGCGGTTCCAGCGATAGCACGGCATCATCACCAGATCACCGAACAGCTCCAGCGCTTCGGTGGCGATGGCGAAATCGACGGTGCCGTCAGCGGCCATCTCGGCGATCTGCATTGGCGAACCCTGGTGCATGTGCAGCGCCACGTCCGGGTATTGTTTGATGAAATTGCTGATCACCGGCGGCAATGCATAACGCGCCTGGGTGTGGGTGGTAGCGATCGACAGGGTGCCTTTTTTCTCGTTGGAGAATTCCTGGGCAATCTGCTTGATGCTTTCGACCTTGCGCAGGATTTCGCCTGCGGTGGTGATGATGCGCTCGCCGGCCGGGGTGACGCGGGTCAGGTGCTTGCCACTGCGGGCAAACACTTCAACGCCAAGTTCGTCTTCCAGCAGGCGGATCTGTTTACTGATACCCGGTTGCGAGGTGTAAAGGCTTTGGGCGGTAGCGGAAACGTTGAGGTCGTGGTGCGCCACTTCCCAGATGTAGCGCAATTGTTGAAGCTTCATATGTATCCCTCAAAGCAGGTAGACGCCACGGGCATCAGCGACGGTATATAACTATATTAATGGTTTTATGAATAAATCTAGAACTTTTTTATCAAAAGGCCATTATTCCCGCTTCAGCGATCCCCCCGGCGCCGGCGCTCCACCAATGGCACCAGATAAACCGGCACCTTGGCCAATTGCAGGACCCGAGTCGCCGTGCGCCCCAAAGGCGTTTCCGCCCCTACGCCGTGGCTGTGAGTGCCTACGATCAGCAAATCCACAGAGAGTTTCTGCACCTGGTCGAGAATCACCTGCGCCGGATCGCCCTGCACTACCCGAACCGCGCAAATCCGCTGCAGATCCTGCTCGCCCTCGTCGCCCAGCTCTTCGCGAAAACTGTCCAGCACCCGTTGCTCGATATTGGCGATGACAGTTTTCAGACCCTGACTGTGAAATTCGTTCAATGCCTGTTCGTCGAGATAACTCTGCAACACCGACTCGGCAAACAGCCCCATGGGTTCCACTGCATGCACCACATACAAGTCGGCATTGAATGTCCGCGCCAGCGCCAGGGCATGCTGCATCACTAAAGGTGCGTACAGACCGAGGTCAGTGGCATACAGCATCGAACGAATCATATGACCTCCTCGCGTGCCAACATGGCGGAGATTTGATTCAGCTTAGCAGTGCCTTGGCGAGTACGACGTGCGACGCAACGTCTTGAAGCACTGGGGCTTTAGATCGACGGTTCGTTACTGATGCCATGCGGTACGTGTCCGGTGGCGACCACTTCGCGGGCCGCCTCGCAGTGGCCGGTCTGATCGTCGAAGAACACATCGGCAGCGAAGGCTTCGAGAAACGCCGATTTGGTCAGCCCGCCGAGAAACAGCGACTCGTCGAGGCGGATGTCCCACTCGCGCAAGGTGCGGATCACCCGCTCATGGGCCGGTGCCGAACGCGCGGTGACCAGCGCCGTGCGGATCGGGCAGTCGTCTTCGGGGAACTCGCGTTGCAGCGCATTAAGTGCCGCCAGAAAGCCCTTGAAAGGCCCACCGCGCAATGGCTCGCGCGCCGACTCGCGTTCTTTGGCCTGAAACGCCAGCAGCCCGCCGGCCTGATAAACGCGCTCGGATTCGTCGGAGAACAACACCGCGTCGCCGTCGAAGGCGATGCGCAACTCATCACTGGCCGCGCGACTGGCGCCGCCGGAAAGAATCGTCGCCGCGGCAAACCCGGCGTCCAGCGCGGCGCGCACATCCTCGGCGTGGGTGGACAGAAACAAGTCACAGCCAAACGCTTTGAGATAGGGATACGGACTGCGCCCGCCGACGAAGGCCGCCCGCGAGATGTCCAGCCCATAATGATCGATCGAGTTGAACGCGCGCAGGCCGGTGTCGGCACTGTTGCGCGAAACCAGAATCACCTCGACCCGGGCGCGATCGAGGCGACTGTTGAGGCTCAGGAGTTTTTCCACCAGCGGGAACGCATCGCCGGGCGCGAGAATTTCGTCTTCGTGTTCAATCTGATATTGCCGATAGGCTTCGACGCCGCTCGCCAGGTAGACCTTGTGACTCTCGCTCAGGTCGAACAAGGCGCGAGACGAAATCGCCAGCACCAGTTTGTCATCGATGTTCTTGGCCATGCCTTCCCCCACTCCCCCGAAAACCGACTCAAGTGTTGCGTCGGTCGATAAAACTCAATGTGCGATACAGCGCTTCGATCCGTGGCAACTCACAGCCTGCCGCTTTGGCTGCGGCCAGTGGCCGGGCATAAATCGCCTCCAGTTCAAGCGGCCGTTTATGCAGGAAATCGTGGTACATGCTCGGCCAATAGTCGGGCATTTTCTCGGTCATCATGAACAGGTACTCGGCGTAACCGGGCGGAACGTCGTGACCGCAGGCCCTGGCGCCCTGCACCACTTCGGCCATCAACGCCTGGATCAGCGCGCGACTATCCGCGTCGGCCATCAGCGGCGTGGTGCCGGCGCCGAGCAACACCGAGAGACCGTTGTAGGGAATATTCCACACCAGTTTCTGCCAGCGCGCCTGTTGCAGATTGGGCATCGCCTGCGAATCGATGCCAGCGGCGCGGAACAGACCGGCACCCTCCTCGACCAGCGCCATGCGCGCCGCTTCATCCGCCGCCGGGCCACTGTGATAGCCGACATTCACCGCACCCAAGGCCTGATGGGTGATGTGTCCCGGCCCTTCGCGATGCACGCAGATCAGGCACAGACCACCGAGCAGATGCAGGGAATCGGGCAGCAACTCGCGCAAGCTGTCTTCGACGTCCAGACCGTTCTGCAGCACCAGCACTTTCGCGCCGGGCCTGGCCGCAGCAATGATCGCCGGGGCCAGACCCGCGCTGCTGGTGGTCTTGGCGCCGACCAGCAACCAGTCGCAATCCGGCATATCCTCAGCCTTCGCATACGCCTGCACCAGGTTCAGCGTCAGGGTGCCATGCACGGCACTGTCCACCTGCAAACCACGTTCGGCCACCGCCGAGAATTCACTGCGCAGTAAAAAGTGCACATCGAAACCGGCCCGCGCCAGCATCAGACCGTAAAACCCGCCAATGGCCCCGGTGCCGATAATCCCGATCACCGGTTTGCTGGCTGCTCCCACCATCTATGGCAACTCCTCTGCAATTCGACCCAGCGCCTGCGCCACTGCCGCGTTCAGCGCAACGGCGGTCAGACGCGTGTGCAATGCCCCAAAGAACTCGCCGTCGCGTACCACAAACAGCGCCGGCAAATGAAAGACCTGATAGCGCTCCACCAACCCGCCGTTGTTGCCGGCATCGATCCAGCACAGGCGATCCACCGCCAGCTCGAACCCGGGCAACACCTCTCTGGCATAGCGGCAGCTGGAACAGCCGACGCTGGTGAAAATCACCAGCGAAACGCCGCTCATCGCCAGCAGCCGCTGGTCGGCGTCGAAATCGGTCAGCTCGGATTCGACCACTATACTGGGGGAAACAATGTCAAATGGCCGACACAGGGAGTCTGTGCTCATGGGACGTTTCATTCCTCATCCGGACGAAGTGCCGGTTGAATTAACCTTGCTCAAGCCCGAGTGTATTTCCAGGCAACAGCTGCACACTATCAGCCTCGGCGGGATCGCTTGCAATTATCACCGCGCCTGGCGCCACGGCACGGCGCTGCAGGTGCGCATGCCGACACTCAACGCCGAGATCTGTTATCCGGGCTATGTCGCGTGGTGTCTGCGGCGCAAAAAGGGCTATCTGGTGGGGATCGCGTTCACCGATGAGCAGACGCTGTTCAGTGCCCGGATGGGCGAACAGGTGTGCCAGATCGAACGTTATTGCCGCATGAACGAGGCCCACGACGATCTGCAGGATATTCAGGCGCTGGCCCTGCAATGGGTCGAACAACACGCCGACGAGTTCTCCCACGACAGCGTGCGCAAGGCTTTTGCCCAGCCAGTGCTGGATTAAAGCGGCGTTTGCCCATTGTCGAGCCGCGTCTGACGCGCTAAGGTTCGGCTCCCCGACGCGCTTAAATCTGCTGTGCTCCGCCGCGCGGGGATCGCTGGCGGCCGGCACCCGTGACCTGACGAGTAAACGATGGCTGATTTACCGATCAACGACCTAAACGTCGCCTCTAACGAGACCCTGATCACTCCCGATCAGCTCAAGCGTGATATCCCTCTAAGCGATGCTGCGCTGCGCACCGTCACCAAGGGCCGCGAAGTCATTCGCAACATTCTTGATGGCACCGACCACCGTCTGTTCGTAGTGATCGGCCCGTGCTCGATCCACGATATCAAGGCTGCCCACGAATACGCCGATCGCCTCAAGGTGCTGGCGGAGGAAGTCTCCGACACCCTGTATCTGGTCATGCGCGTGTATTTCGAGAAGCCACGAACCACCGTTGGCTGGAAAGGCCTGATCAACGATCCGTACCTGGATGACTCGTTCAAGATTCAAGACGGTCTGCACATCGGTCGCCAGTTGCTGCTGGACCTGGCCGAGAAAGGCCTGCCGACCGCCACCGAAGCCCTCGACCCGATCTCCCCGCAGTATCTGCAGGACCTGATCAGCTGGTCGGCCATCGGCGCACGCACTACCGAATCCCAGACCCACCGTGAAATGGCTTCCGGCCTGTCCTCGGCTGTCGGCTTCAAGAACGGCACTGACGGCGGCCTGACCGTGGCGATCAACGCCCTGCAGTCGGTGTCCAGCCCGCACCGTTTCCTGGGGATCAACCAGGAAGGTGGCGTGTCGATCGTCACCACCAAGGGCAACGCCTACGGTCACGTGGTGCTGCGGGGCGGCAACGGCAAGCCGAACTACGATTCGGTCAGCGTCGCCCTGTGCGAACAGGCGCTGAACAAGGCGAAGATCAAACCGAACATCATGGTTGATTGCAGCCACGCCAACTCCAACAAGGACCCGGCCCTGCAACCACTGGTGATGGAGAACGTCGCCAACCAGATCCTCGAAGGCAACCAGTCGATCATCGGCCTGATGGTCGAGAGTCATCTGAACTGGGGCTGCCAGGCCATCCCGAAAGACCTCGCCGACCTGCAATACGGCGTGTCGATCACCGATGCCTGCATCGACTGGTCCGCCACCGAGAACACCCTGCGCGGCATGCACGCCAAGCTCAAGGATGTTCTGCCGAAACGTCAGCGCAGCTGATCAGCGTTTCACGGGCATAAAAAAACGCCGGGCATTGCCCGGCGTTTTCGTGTGTGCGATTCAGATCTTGGCGGCGCGGCGCTGATGACGTTCCATGTAGCGCTCGACGTAGGAGCACGACGGGATCACCGTGTAGCCCATTTCTTCGGCGTACTGCAGCGCGCTTTCGGTCAGCGCGGCGGCAATGCCACGGCCGCGCAAGGCGTTGGGCACGAAGGTGCGATAGATATCCAGGGTCTGTTTCCCCAGATCCATATAGGTCAGGTAGGCACGATGACCGTCCACATTGGTCTCGAACTGATGACCAGCCTGGTCATGGTGGATGGACAACGCCTCGCTCATCACTACTCCTCGCGGGTCTCGAATTCTGACCCCTACCTTACCGATGTTTTTCCGGCGAAGGAACATCTACGCCACCCCGTGCCTGATGGACACCGAGAAAAACCACACCGGTCTCGCGCAATCGAGCACGTCATAAATAGTAGGCACCATTGGCGAAAATGCTCAAGGTGCGCTCGTCATCATGCTCGTTGAACGGGTGACTCCGATGGGCGTAGTGGCAGGCGCGGGGACGATCTTCCCCAGGCACTCGCCTGAACATTGCCGGATGTCGAGACTTAAGACGCAGCCTCTTCTTTAAAGTCACCTCAAGAGCGACAAAGATATGTGAGGTGTCATGCAAAATCGGAACAAAAGTGTAGACGAATTCATCTAGGCAGACTTGGTGCAAGACGCAGAAACAGCACCGGACAACGGGAACTTTTTCTCATTAACACGCTCAGGCCGGGGCCTGCAGCTGGATATTTTTTATACAGCCCGGTTAAAAGTTGCTCGAAAAAGAATCAACGCCTACAATTTTTTTTGCTTCTTGCGCTCCGTCAGTTTACTTACTACAAGTAATGGGTAGTATGTACGCCGGCTATTTCCTCAATCGGAGGAGAAAGCCACTTAATTGAAAGTCCTTGAAGGGGAACACGATGAACAACGTTCTGAAATTCTCTGCTCTGGCTCTGGCCGCAGTTCTGGCTACCGGTTGCAGCAGCGCATCGAAAGAAACCGAAGCACGTCTGACCGCTACTGAAGACGCAGCTGCTCGCGCTCAAGCTCGTGCAGACGAAGCATACCGTAAAGCTGATGAAGCTCTGGCTGCTGCTCAAAAAGCACAACAGACTGCTGACGAAGCTAACGAGCGTGCTCTGCGTATGCTGGACAAAGCTAGCCGCAAGTAATAATCCCTCGGGATTGTTATCAAGCCGACCCATTTTTTGGGTCGGCTTTTTTATTGCCGGTACTTTCCCCCGGGCAATAAAAAACCCGCCGACGCTGCACGCGCCTGCGGGTTTTGATCGACTTACTGCTGCAGGTCGATCGGGGTGTTCGAGACCATCGGCGCCGAGGTATTCGGTGTGCCGATTTCAGTTGGCAGGCCATCTTCGGCCGCTACCACATCACGCACGACATCCCAGTTCACGCGCAGGTTGTTGGTGACATCTTCGCGCTTGAGCATCGCATTGATCACTGCAGTGTGCTTGTCGACCACCGACGGGTTGCCCTTGTCATCGATGGGTGTGTGCGCTTCCAGATAGACCTTGCCGCCACTGCTGCCGAACTTGTACGCATCGTTGAGAATGCGCACCGAAGTGCCGACCGGCACCATGGCCGCCATTTCCAGCACGTTGTTGTTGAACATGCGGAAGCAGCCGTGGCTGGTGCGCATGCCGATGCCGAACTTCTTGTTCGAACCGTGGATCAGGTAGCCCGGAGTGCCCAGGGTGAACTTGAACGGCCCCAGCGGGTTGTCCGGGCCGGCCGGTACCACGTTCGGCAGCGGATCACCGTCGGCGGCGTGCTCGGCCTTGATCGACGCCGGAGGGGTCCAGGTCGGGTTCGGCGTCTTGGCAGTGATCGAGGTGTGTGCGATTGGCGAGCCCCAACCTTCACGCCCAATCCCCAGCGGGAAGGTGTACACCACGTTCCGGCCTTTCGGGTAGTAGTAGAGGCGGTACTCGGCGAGGTTGATCACGATGCCTTCGCGTGGACCCGGCGGCAGAATGAACCGGGTCGGCAGGACGATTTCGGTACCGGCGCCCGGCAGCCAGGCATCGACGCCCGGGTTGGCCGCGACCATTTCCGAATAACCCAGGTCGTACTTGGTGCCCAGGTCAGCGAAGGTGTCTTCGTATTTGGCCTTGATCACCTGCACCTGGCCGATGATGTCCTCACCGGGTGGTGGCAGGGGAAACTCCAATGCAGCAACGGGACCGGCCACACACAGGGCGGCAAGTGACAGGCAGCGGGTGACGGCAGGAAAGCGCGGCAACATCCGGAAAATCCTTCGCATGATCAACAAGGGTATAAGAGCGCGATTGTACACCGCACCTCGGGAATTCGGGGAGATGCGCCGATGGCCAGCCAGAAGTCTTCATGTAGGAGCTGTCGCAGGCTGCGATCTGTTGATCCTAGAGTTCGAAACGCAACTCAGGCCAGATCGGCGAGGTGCCGCGCTTCTGCGACTCGAGAATCGCCCGGCACAACGAACACAGACGCTGATCCTGAAACACCCGACGATCCACACTCGACCAACGCGGTTGGGCTGGAAGCAGACTGCCACACAACGTGCGGTCTGCCGAGCCACCGAGTTCGAGCTGACGGGTCACCAGATGCACCCGCACTTCCTGGCAGGCGAACAGATCCAGCTGTTCGTCAGGCTCGATCAGTTGGTAGGCAAACAGGGACCAGGCAGGACGCGGCATCGGGGGCTCCAAATAAGGGGGCGCCACATTAGCCGAAAGCCTGCCACTAGAAAAGCCTCATAACAGCGGTTTTAGCGTCGGCCAGACATTTTCCAGCAACTTGCCCTGAGCCCCGGCGGCCGGGTGCAGACCATCGGCCTGCATCAGCTCGGGATGCCCACCCACGCCGTCGAGGAAAAACGGCACCAGCGGGATTTTTTTATCGTCCGCAAGTTTGCCGTAGACCTCGGCAAAGGCATCGGTGTAACGCTTGCCGTAGTTGGGCGGCAATTGCATGCCCAGCAGCAACACCTTGGCGCCACTCTGGCGCGAGCTGTCGATCATCGCCGCAAGGTTTTGTTGCAATTGCGTTGGCGGCATTCCGCGCAGGCCATCATTGCCCCCAAGCTCGAGGATCACCAGTTCCGGCTTGTGCTCTGCAAGCAGCGCCGGCAGGCGCGCCTGGCCTCCGGCACTGGTGTCGCCGCTGATCGAGGCATTGACCACTTTGTCGTCAAAACCCTCCTGCTTGAGCCGTTGCTCGAGCAGCGATACCCACCCCAGGCGGGTATCCAGTCCGAAACCGGCGCTGATACTATCGCCAACGATCAGGACAGTACCCGCCGCTGCGTTCTGGGCCATGCACATCAAGGCCAGGCCAGCACTCAAAAACCAAACACGCATCGGATTCTCCATGGGCGCAAGCATTCTCACCGCGAAGAACCTCAGCAAAGTGGTTCCCAGCGCGGAAGGTGAACTGACTATCCTGCACGAACTCAGCCTGGAACTGAACCAGGGCGACAGCCTGGCCATCGTCGGCGCGTCCGGTTCCGGCAAATCCACCCTGCTCGGCCTGCTCGCCGGCCTCGACCTGCCAAGCAGCGGCGAAGTCATCCTCGCGGGGCAAGGCCTGAGCAATCTCGACGAAGACCAGCGCGCGCGCATCCGTGCTGAACACGTGGGTTTCGTCTTTCAATCCTTCCAGTTGCTCGACAGCCTCAACGCCCTGGAAAACGTCATGCTGCCGCTGGAACTCGATGGCCGCAAAGACGCCCGCGAACGCGCCACCGAACTGCTGCAACGAGTCGGTCTCGGCCAGCGCCTGACACACTCGCCGCGCCAGCTCTCCGGCGGCGAACAACAGCGCGTGGCGATTGCCCGGGCTTTCGCTGCCGAGCCGGACGTGCTGTTCGCCGACGAACCCACCGGCAACCTCGACAGCCACACCGGCGAGCGCATCAGCGACTTGCTGTTCGAACTGAACAAGGAACGCGGCACCACCCTCGTGCTGGTGACCCACGACGAACGCCTGGCCCATCGCTGCCGGCGCCTGATCCGACTTGAAGCCGGGCTGCTGGTTGCCCCTCTGGAGCCTTGATGGCACGTCTGCCGCTGTTGCGTCTGTTCAGTCTCGCCCTACGTCAACTCATGCGCGATGCCCGCGCCGGGGAATTGCGCGTGCTGTTCTTTGCCCTGGTCGTCGCAGTGGCGGCGAGCACCGCCATCGGCTACTTCGGCGCCCGCCTCAACGGTGCGATGATGCTGCGCGCCACCGAGTTCCTTGGCGCCGACCTGGTGCTTGAGGGCAGCTCGCCGGCCCGCGACGAACAGATTCGCAGCGGCACTGAGCTGCGCTTGAATCATGCGCAGGTGGTGGAGTTTTCCAGCGTCATTGCCACCGACAATGGCATTCAGTTATCGAGCATCAAAGCCGTCGACCGCGCCTACCCGCTGCGCGGCGAGCTGAAAAGTGCCCCGGCCCCGTTTGCCGCTGAAACCTCGGGCGGCGAGCCGCAACCCGGTGAAGCGTGGGTTGAAGCTCGTCTGCTGACTGCGCTGGATCTGAAGATCGGCGACAGCATCGACGTCGGCATGAAAACCCTGAAGCTGACCCGCGTGCTGACTTACGAGCCGGATCGCGCCGGCAACTTCTACAGCCTCACGCCTCGGGTGATGATCAACCTCGAGGACCTCGCCGCCACTGGTGTGGTCCAGCCCGGCAGCCGCGTGAGTTATCGCGAGTTGTGGCGCGGCGAACCGCAGGCGCTGGAAACCTACCGACAACTGCTCAAACCCGGTCTGGCCGCCAATCAGCGCATTCAGGATGCGCGCGACGGTAACCGGCAGATCGGCGGCGCGCTGGGCAAGGCCGAGCGCTACCTGAACATGGCCAGTCTGGTCGCGGTGCTGTTGGCCGGCGTGGCCGTGGCGCTGTCGGCCAACCGCTTCGCCAGTCGCCGCTTCGATGCCAGTGCCTTGCTGCGCTGCCTTGGTTTGTCGCGTCGGGAAACCATGTTGCTGTTCAGCATTCAACTGACCGTACTCGGCCTGTTCGCTGCCCTCAGCGGCGCAGTGCTCGGCTGGCTGGCGCAACTGGGCCTGTTCGCTCTATTACATGATCTACTGCCTGCCGATGTGCCACCGGGCGGCCTGTTTCCGGCGCTCGCCGGGATCGGCACCGGGCTGGTAGCGCTCGCCGGGTTTGCCCTGCCGCCACTTGCCGCGCTGGGTCGGGTGCCACCGCTGCGGGTACTGCGCCGCGACATGCTGCCGATTCCGTCGAGCACCTGGATGGTCTATGGCGCGGCGCTGGGTGCACTGGGCCTGATCATGTGGCGCCTGAGTCTGGATCTGCTGCTGACCTTCGCCCTGCTTGGCGGTGGCGTGGTCGCTGCGCTGGTGCTGGGTGGCTTGCTGCTGTTGTTGCTCAACAGCCTGCGCCGAATGCTCGCCCGCGCGCCGCTGCCGTGGCGTCTCGGCCTGGGGCAGCTGCTGCGTCATCCGCTGGCGGCGGCCGGGCAAGCGCTGGCGTTCGGTTTGATCCTGCTGTCGATGGCGCTGATCGCCCTGCTGCGTGGCGAGCTGCTCGACACCTGGCAAAACCAGTTGCCGAAAAACGCCCCCAACTACTTCGCCCTGAACATCCTGCCGGCGGACAAACAGGCCTTCACCGATCACTTGATCAAGGTGTCCGCGCAGGCGGCGCCGCTGTACCCGGTGGTGCCGGGACGGCTGATCAGCATCAACGGCGAACCGGTGCAGCAGATCGTCAGCAAGGATTCGGCCGGCGACCGTGCCGTGCAACGTGACTTGAGCCTGACCTGGGCCGCCGACCTGCCGGCCGGTAACAAGCTCACCGCCGGTACGTGGTGGACCGGGCAACCCTCGGACGACGTACCGGGCGTGTCGGTTGAAGGTAAAGTCGCCGAAAGCCTCAAGCTCAAACTCGGCGATCACATGGTGTTCAGCGTCGGCGGGGTCAATCGTGAAGCGAAAGTCACCAGCCTGCGCGAGATCAACTGGGATAACTTCCAGCCGAACTTCTTCATGATCTTCCAGCCCGGCACCCTGAAGGATCTGCCGGCGACTTACCTGACCAGTTTCTATCTGGCACCCGGTCACGATCAGCAGATCGTCGAGCTGTCACGGGCATTCCCGGCGGTGACCATCCTTCAGGTCGAAGCCCTGCTCGAACAGCTGCGCAGCATCCTCGCCCAGGTCACCCTGGCGGTGGAATACGTGTTGTTGTTTGTGTTGGCGGCGGGGATGGCGGTGCTGTTCTCCGGCTTGCAGGCAACCCTGGATGAACGCATTCGCCAAGGTGCGCTGCTGCGTGCGCTGGGCGCGCAACGGCAGTTGCTGATCAAGGCGCGGCGCATCGAGTTCGGCTTGCTCGGGGCGGTCAGCGGCCTGCTCGCGGCCATCGGTTCGGAAGTGGTGAGTCTGGTGTTGTATCGCTTTGCCTTCGATCTGCCATGGCATCCGCATCCATGGTTGCTGATGCTGCCGTTGATTGGCGCCGCGCTGATTGGCGGTGCCGGGGTGTTCGGCACGCGTCGGGCATTGAATGCGAGTCCGCTGACAGTCTTGCGCGAGGGTTGATAGACTCCAGCCTTCGTCACCACAAGAAGTTGCCATGAGCCGTTATCGCCCTCCCCGCACCGCCGGCACCGCGCTGATCACCCCTGAAGGTGAAGCGCGGATGCGCGCCGAATTCCATGAGCTGTGGCATGTGCGCCGCCCGCAGGTGACGCAAGCGGTCAGCGAAGCAGCGGCGCAGGGTGATCGTTCGGAAAACGCCGAGTACACCTACGGCAAGAAAATGCTGCGCGAGATCGACAGCCGCGTGCGATTTCTCACCAAGCGTCTCGAAGCACTGAAGGTCGTCAGCGAAAAACCCAGCGATCCGAACAAGGTCTACTTCGGCGCCTGGGTCACCATCGAGGACGAAGACGGCAAGCAATCACGCTACCGCATCGTCGGCCCGGATGAACTGGATCTGAAACTGGGTCTGATCAGCATCGACTCACCACTGGCCCGCGCCTTGATCGGCAAGGCGCTGGACGCCGAAGTCCGGGTACAGACGCCAACCGGTGAGCAGTTTGTCTATATCGTGGCGATCGAATATCCCTGAGCGTTTCAGCGGCGGGTGATCAAACCCTGCCGCGCAACGCGGGTCAGTTGCTTGATCATTTCCGGCGCGTCTTCAGCGCTCGGTGCCTGAATCACCGCCAGGTCAAAACTGTCACTGGCAAACCGCGCCAGCGACTCGCCATCTTCAACGAACTGGATCAGGAACGCGGCAGGACCGCCGCTGCGACGTGGCCAGCCATCGAGATAACGCAACAGCGTTGGCTGATGTTTGCCGCCAAGCAGGATTTTCGGGTTGCGCTGGGTGATATGTGCCGTGATCGGCGCGGGACGTGCTGGAGGGCGTAGTGCATTCATCGTGTCGTGTCTCTGCCTCAAAAGTCTGCATGGCAGGTGAGAGGCAACACCGAACCAGCGCTTTAGCGGTATTTCGAAGCCCTGTTCCGGCTTCTGACGGCAACTGTCTGAGTCACCTGGCGCCCCGCAAGTAGCTGTTTAAATCGGCGCATGAGCAACATCCTAGATAACGTGACCGATGAGTGTCAAGAATCGGCCGCAACAAAAAAGGCCCGCACAATGCGGGCCTTTTGCTTGAGCCAGAGCGCTCAACCGGCGATGGCGCGATCCACCGACAGCTTGCCGGCGCCTTCGATCATCACCGCGAGGCTGCCACCGAGCAGCGCCAGGGCGAACTCGTAACCGTTGTTGGCCATGAACAGACCGTTGCTGATGTGTACGGTAAAGATCGCCACCAGCGACAGGAAGGTCAGACCCAGCGCCGCCGGGCGCACCAGCAGGCCGATGATCAGCGCCAGACCGGCGAAGAACTCGGTACCGCCGGCCAGCGTGGCCATCAGGTAACCCGGGTGCAGACCGATGCTGTCCATGTATTGCGCGGTGCCCGCCAGACCGTAACCACCGAACAGACCAAACAGTTTTTGCGAACCGTGGGCGGCGAAGATCACGCCGACCGCGATACGCAGAATGGTCAGGCCGTAACCGGCGCGAGTGAACAGAACCTTGTTGATCAGAGAGCTCATGGGGCATTCCTTGTTTTGCGATAAGTGTGTTGGGATTGGCCGCTATATTAATCAGTTAAATTCATGTTAAAAGCGCAATTATTCCGCCATAACAATCAAATTATTAGATCATTTCCGTGAAGCGACTTTCTGTCCCCGGGGCTCCAGCGACTCCCGCTCCCGGTCGAACGCCAAGTAATACTTGTTCACGCTATTAACATAGCTGACGGGGCCCATGCCCACCTGCTCCATGGCGATGCGCTCGACCTGAAAGAACCACTGGTTCGGATTCAGCCCGCGCCGCCGTGCCTCGGCACGCATGCCCTGCACCCGCTCCGGGCCGATGTTGTAGGCCGCCAGGGTGAAGGCCATGCGCTCGCGCTCATTGAGTTTCGGACTGTTGAAAAACTTGCGGCGAATCATCGCCAGGTACTTGGCCCCGGCCTGCACATTCGCATCGAGATTCTGGATGTTGTTCACACCGACTCGCTGCGCTGCGGACGGGGTGATCTGCATCAACCCGGTCGGACCACTGCCACTGCGGGCGCTGGGTTGCAGGGCTGACTCCTTGAAGGCCAGCGCCGCCAGGTTCAGCCAGTCCATGCTTTGCGCGTCAGCGTGTTTTTGCAGGGTCGGGCGCAGTTTCTCCAGACGCTGGCGGTCAGCCTTGGCCAACGGATAATGCACTTGATAGAGCCGTCGATAAATCCGCAGAAACTCTGCATCCTCGTTCGCCGGCTTCCTGTAGCCGACCAGGAAACGATCGATGCTCGCCCGCAGCATCGAGGCATCACGGCGCACGAACCAGTATTCCTCACCCGGTTCGCTGATCATCAATTGCCGGTCGAAACGCAGCTTGGGCAGGATCTTGCCCCAACGCTCGGCGATCGGTTGCTCGACGACGGTCAGGTGGAAAATCCCGCCCTGCACCATCTCCAGCACGTCTTCAACGGCCAGCGTCGGATCGACCCATTCGATCTTGATCGGCGCCAGTTTGTGCAACGCCAGTTTCTGATTGAGCTGGCTGACCGCCTCCCCCGCCGCGCTGCCGGTGGGCAAGGCCAGGGTTTTGCCGGAAAGCTGCTCGACCTTGGTGTAACGGCGCTCGCCCTTGATGCCGACGAGCACCAGCGGCACGTTGCTGGCGATCGGCTCGCTGCTGGCCACCGCGTGGCCGGGTTGCAGATCAAGCAGCTCGCCGGGCGCGACCAGATCTCCTTCACCACGCTGCAACGCGCCGAGCAGCTGATCCTTGGCTTTGGGAATGATCTTGAGGGTAATTTCCTGACCATCGCGGGCGTGGCCATTGAGGTATTGCTCGAAGGCGCGCAGGCGATGGTATTCGACGCCGATGGCCTGGCCCTGGACTTCACCGGAACTGTTGCGGCTCTGGTTGACCAGCACGCGCAACACGCGACTGCTGCGAATTTCCGCCAGGTCACGAACCTTGGCGGCCGGTACGGCTTGCTGTGGCCCGGGCAAGCGCGCAACCGCCGTTATCGGCAGCAGCAGTGACGCGCACAACAGGAGCAAAACCGAGGGACGATGCATCCACTCTCCGGAAAAAATACGGGGCGATTTCACCGCTAAACGGTCGAAATCACCGACGAAAACAGAGCGCCTGGAGCGCTGGCAAAGTGCGAGAGACTGGCACAGTGATGGCTTTTCTGCCAACCCGGGCTACGTCACGGCATCAAAAGACAGCTATAACTCGTTGTAGTTCTTGGCTTTTCTTATAAATCTACAGCTCTGGTATGCTTTCCGGCCTTCGGCCCGAGGTAGAACCATGCAACTCATCGATATCGGCGTCAACCTGACCAACCCCAGTTTCGCCGAAAAACATCAGGCCGTGCTCGACCGCGCCTACGCTGCAGGGGTCTGCCAACTGGTGCTGACCGGCACCAGCGTCGAGGGTAGCGAACAGGCGCTGGAGCTCTGCCGGCAACTGGATCAAAGCGGCCAGCGGCTGTTTGCCACCGCTGGCATTCACCCGCATTCGGCCAGTGACTGGAACGCTGACAGCGCGCGCCGTTTGCGCAGTCTGCTGCAAGAGCCAAACGTGGTCGCCGTGGGTGAATGCGGACTGGATTTCAACCGTGATTTCTCGCCGCGCCCGCAACAGGAAAAAGTCCTCGAAGAACATCTGGCGCTGGCGGTAGAACTGCAATTGCCGGTGTTCCTGCATGAGCGGGATGCCAGTCAGCGTCTGCTGGAAATCCTCAGGGACTTCCGCGATCAACTGCCCGCCGCCGTGGTGCACTGCTTTACCGGCGAGCAAAAAGCCCTGTTCAGTTACCTCGATCTGGACCTGCACATCGGCATCACCGGCTGGATCTGCGACGAGCGCCGGGGCACACACCTGCACCCGCTGGTCAAGGAGATCAAGCGCGGACGACTGATGCTCGAAAGCGACGCGCCGTACCTGCTACCTCGCACCTTGCGCCCAAAGCCGAAGAACGGCCGCAATGAACCGGCGTATCTGACCGAGGTGCTGCGCGAAGTGGCGCTGCATCGGGGCGAGACCGAGGAAGATCTGGCTGCGCACACAACGGCGTGTGCCCGCGCGTTCTTCAACCTCCCCGCCCTGCCCTGATACACCTCAAATCCCATTGTGGGAGCGGGCTTGCTCGCGAAGGCGGTGTGTCAGTCATTGTTAATTAACTGAACCACCGCCTTCGCGAGCAAGCCCGCTCCGACAAAGGGGCTCAGCGTAGAACCTGTTGACCCATATCAAGATCCGCAGATCTTCATAGCGGCACAATGATGGCACCTTGCCAAAACTGTTTCCGCTATCAGAGAAGACCTCCATGGGTGCCTGGCTTAGCAATATCTCGCTGAAATACAAATTCTGGGCGGTCAATGCGGTCGCCTTCGTCACCACCCTGCTGCTGGTGCTGTACGCCGTGCAACTTGAGCAGCAGGCCCGCAGTCACGCGTCGAAAACCTCCGCGCAAGCCCAGGCACAATTGCTCAAGGCCTGGCCGGCTGGGCAGGCGCTGCCCAAGGCCGATCAGGTACTGACCTTCAAACGCGGGGAAGCGCCGCGCCTTAATGATCAACCGCTGCTGGAGATCAGCGATAGCAACGGCTGGAACGAGATCAATCATCTGCCGCTGTTCGGCAACAACCCGCTGCTGGGCGCTGAAGTGTTCAGTCGTGGCGACGGCGAGCAAGTCGCGGTCATCGCCTATGGCCCAAGTCTGGCGCAAGTGTTCAGTGAACGTTTTGCCAACTACGCCGTGGCGGTGTTCATCCTGATGCTGGCCATGCTCGGCGCCTCGCAACTGCTGATCCGCTTCCTGCTCAGTCAGCTCAACACCTTGAAAGACGTGATGCTGCATGTAGAGAAGAGTGGTGACCTCTCGGCCCGCGTGCCGCTGGCCTGCAAGGACGAAGTCGGACAAATGGCTAATGCGTTCAACGCGATGCAGGCCGGTTATCAGCGGGTGGTCACCACCGTTGCCAACACCGCGCGGCAACTCGACGTCGGCGCCGCACGTCTGGCGGCGAGCATGAACGAAGTGCGCCACGGCATGCTCGGTCAACAGAGCGAGACCGATCAGGCCGCCACCGCGATCAATGAAATGACCGCCACGGTTTACCACATCGCCCAGCACGCCGGCGCCACCCGCGACCTGTCGCAGACCGCCGATGGTCTGGCCGGCAGTGGCCAGCAAGTGGTCAGCCGCGTGCAGCAATCGATTGCCGGACTCTCCAGCGGTGTGCAGCAGACCGCCGAGATGATCCAGCGTCTGGCCGAGGACAGTCAGAAGATCAACGGCGTGGTCAGTGTGATTCACAGCATCGCCGAGCAGACCAACCTGCTGGCGCTCAACGCCGCCATCGAAGCAGCGCGTGCCGGCGAGATGGGCCGCGGTTTTGCGGTGGTCGCTGATGAGGTGCGCAACCTCGCCAAGCGTGTGCAGACCTCCACCGATGAAATCACCACCATGGTCTCGGCACTGCAGGCCGGCACGCGCGATGCGGTGGACTTCATGCAGGAGAGTTCGTACAAGGCCGACGACTGCGTGCAGCAGGCGCAGGAGGCCGGCGAAGCACTGGCGGAAATCACTGGCGCCGTGGCGCAGATGCGCGAGAGCAACACGCAGATTGCGGTGGCGGCGGAGCAACAAAGCCAAGTGGCGGAAGAGATGAATCGGGCGGTGGTGAGCATTCGTGATGTGACCGAAAACACCGTGCAGCAGACCGTGGATTCGGCGACCACCAGCAATGAGTTGGCGACGTTGGCCGGGGAATTGAGCAAGGCCATCGGTCAACTCAAACTTTAAGGGACTCATCGCGAGCAGGCTCACTCCTACAGGGGATTTGTGTGCGCAGCAGATCCTTTGTAGGAGTGAGCCTGCTCGCGATGGCGTCAATTGCAACACCATCGAATCCAGCCATTGCACCTATCACCGCCATAGCCAACCTTGATTCGCCGCCCCACCCGCCCCGGCCTATTCTTCAAGCATGTGTTCAACATGGATCGAGGAGTAGTCAACATGGGCAAACGTCACCCCAATCTTCCAGCGTGGCAATGGCGCGCGTACCCGAACAATCACCAGCATCCGACCAATCTGGTGTTGCACCTGATTGCCGTGCCGCTGTTCATCGTTGCATTTCTGTTGATCGTGTCCGGCGTGTTCAGCTTGAGTCTGGCCAGTATCGCCATCGGTGTGATCGGTATCGTCGCGGCGCTGGGTCTGCAGCGCCACGGCCACAGCCTGGAGGCGCAAGCCTCCGAGCCGTTCAGTGATCGTAAAGATGCCGTGTCGCGCTTGCTGGTCGAGCAGTTTCTGACCTTTCCGCGGTTCTTCCTCAGTGGCGGCTGGTGGCGCGCCTGGCGTGAGCGCCACCGTCGGCACTGAGTGACTCAGGCAAAAATCGTCACGGTCTGCCGACTCATGGCAATCAACTCTCCCTCCGCGCTCCACAGCTTGGCGGCGACATGGCCGTAGCCGTCGGCGGCGTATTCGATGTCTGCCAGATATTTGCACCAGTCCAAGGTGCTCAACTCGCGTAACGGCTGAACGAATTCGATGGTCCAGGTCAGCGTACTGCCCGGTGCCGGTTTCTTCAGGTACGGCAACAAGGCCGGTGGCCACGCATCCACCAGCGCCAGCAGATGCGCCTCATTGACCGGTTCTTCCTTGACGTCCCCACGCAAACGTACCCAGCCGCCCATCTGCCGCGATGTGTTGCCGGTGAACGGCATGCCGCCGACACTCCAGCGCATCGCCAGATGCCGCATGAATTCCGGGGTCACGCCCTTGATGTACGGCAACTCCTGGCATTCGTCCCAGTGTTTCATTTCGGCTGCCGGATAGGCGGCAACGGCCACTTCCGAAGGTCGCGAAGCGCCGAAGCTGCCCTGCACAATTGTCACCACCTGACCGTTCTGCACAGCCCGGCCCAGCACCTGGCTGACCGCTTTACCTTCGCGCAACACGTCAACTTCGAAACGCACCGGAATTTCCGGCTCGACCGGGCCGACAAAAGTGATCGCCAACGAACGCACCGGGCGATCCGCCGGCACATTCGCGCGCATGGTCTCGTATTGCAGCGCCGCCACCAGGCCACCAAAACTGGCTCGCCCCTGACCCCACTCGGCGGGAATGGTCACTTCTGGCTGGCGACGGACCGCCTCGATCAGATCGGAAAAGCGCATGACAACCTCGGCAAGCGAAAAAAGGGATGCAGCGATCTTAACCAGCATGGCAGAGCGCCGCAGCGTCTATTCCGGTCAAATGGACTGACAGAAAGGCCTTAAGGTCAGGAAGATATTCGAATGTGGGAGCGGGCTTGCTCGCGAAAGCGGTGTATCAGTAGACACATCTGTGACTGACACACCGCTTTCGCGAGCAAGCCCGCTCCCACAGGGGATCTGAGTGGATTCAGGATTTGAAGCAGCTTGAACTGAGTTTATCCAGCACCCGATCCGCCTTGGCTTCAGCCTTGATCAGGCCTGCCTGCCACGTCGCGACGCAGGGTTGCAGATCGCTTTCCAGTTCGGCCCGCGCCAGCCACTGCCAGCAATCGTGCCAGTCACCCAACGCGCCCTGCGCCGACTTCAACCGCGGCAGCGCCGGCTCAGGCAGGCGATCGAGTTCCGGATAGGCTTCGATGCCATAACGCACGCGCTTGATCAGCAAGCGCAGACGATGGCGGTCGTGGGCCGGATCGTGCAGCGCCTCGTCGAGTTTCTTCCATTGTTTGTGCAGGCGTTTTTCGATGCGTTTGCCCAGGCCCTTGAGCAGGCCCTGGCGCTCGGAAGCACGCAGGAATCGCGGGAAGGCATCGAGGATAATCAGCAGCGAAGCCACTTCGGCGCTCGCCGCCAATGTTGGATAGGCTTCGTCCATTTGCGCCATGCGCCGCTGCGCCGCTTGCGGTTGATCATGCTTGAGCAGATACGCCGCCAACACCTCGCGATCACGCCACGGTGTGGTCAATTGACCAACTGCCGACGCCGCGCCCTCCAGTTGCTCGACTCCGGGCAAACCACGCAAGGGTCGCAACAGGCTGCGCAAGCGCCGCACCGTGGTGCGCAAGTCGTGCAGCGCCTCAGGGTCGGTACGCGCAGTCAGGCGCGCCTGACAGGCCAGCAAACGCACTTCCAGGCTCAGGACATGAGCCACCAACCGATCCACCAACGCAGACATCGCTTGCTCCTGATTCACATGGCTTGAAGGATGAGTCTGCCGTGAGAAGGCAGGCGCATCCTTGCGTCAAGTCAGCAGCTTAGCGGCCGGCGCGGGATTCGCGAATATAGAAACGGGCTTTCTCGGCCTTGTTGCTGCAGCCTTCAAAGCCTTCGAATTGCTGTTGAGTCTTGGCCGCGGTCAGCAACGACAGCGCCTTTGAGTAGCTGACCGTGCCGGCGAAACCTTCGGCCTTGGCCAAGTCCAGTTCATGCCACGCCGCATCCAGCTGACTGCCACAGCTGTCCCGATAAGCAGTCTTGCCAGCGCAACCGGCCAATGCCAGCGCGATCAACGGCACACAGATCCAGGCTTTCATCACTAACACCTCAAAATAGGTCAACAGTCGTGCAGGTAAGACGTTGCGGCGCGGGAAAAGTGCCTTGGCGCCCCATGAATCTGCGGCGACCAAAGCATAGCGCCGAGCGGTCACGGAGTATCGAAAAAACGACGCTCCTGCCGTCTCCAGCGACCCTGCCGATTGTCGCCCGCCCCCGGATGGGTGCATTGTGGAGCCTTGTCGGGAGGAAGTTTGATGAAAAAGCGTGTCGCACTGGTGCTGGGCTCCGGTGGCGCCCGGGGCTATGCCCATATCGGGGTCATTGAGGAGATCGAAAGACGCGGTTACGACATTGCCTGCATTGCCGGTTGTTCGATGGGCGCGGTGGTCGGCGGGATCTATGCGGCGGGCAAACTTGACGAGTACCGCACCTGGATCGAAACCCTCGACTATCTGGATGTGCTGCGGCTGGTAGACGTGAGTTTTCGCCTCGGTGCAATTCGCGGCGAAAAAGTCTTCGGACAGATCCGCAAGATCGTCGGCGAGATCAACATCGAAGACCTGCGCATCCCCTACACTGCGGTCGCCGCCGACCTGACCAACCAGCAGGAAATCTGGTTTCAGGAAGGCTGTCTGCATCAGGCAATGCGCGCCTCGGCGGCGATTCCCAGCCTGTTCACCCCGGTGATGCAGGGCAACCGGATGCTGGTGGACGGCGGCATTCTCAACCCGTTGCCGATCGTGCCGGTGGTCTCCAGCCACTGCGACCTGATCATCGCGGTCAACCTCAACGCGACCAACCAGCGCCACTACAAATTGCCGGTGATTCAGCGCCCACCCGCGTTTCGTTCGCGCTTTGACAGTTTGCTCAGTTCGCTGGGTTCGAAGATGCCGTTCCGCCGCAAACAGGCCGAGCAATTGCTGTTGCTGGAACAGGAAGCCCTGCGCGCAGAGGCGGCGGACATCAACCCATGGCTGGAAGGCAGCGAACCGGAAAGTCAGCAACCGGCAGCGGCACCCGAGCGCGAAGGCGCGCCGAAGTCCGCCACCGGTTCTTTCATCATCGACAACGTCGGGCCGGCGTCACTGCTGGACCTGATCAACCAGAGTTTCGAGGTGATGCAGACCTCGTTGGCGCAATACAAGATCGCCGGCTATCCGCCGGACATTCTGATCAACGTGCCGAAGCGCGTGTGCCGGTTTTTCGAGTTCTACAAGGCGCCGGAACTGATCGCGCTGGGGCGGGAGATTGCGCGGGATACGCTGGATCGGTATGAGAGTGAGCAGGGCTGAAATCACGGCTGGCTGTCAGGGCCTCTTCGCGAGCAAGCCCGCTCCCACAGTGGCCGGTGAGAAACACAAATTTCAATCACACCGGAGAACCCTGTGGGAGCGGGCTTGCTCGCGAAGGCGTCAGCTCAACCAACCCAAAACCTACAGGCTGTTCTCACTCAACAACCGATACCCAACCCCCGCCTCAGTCACGATAAACCGCGGCCGCGTCGGATCATCCGCCAGCTTCTGGCGCAAATGCCCGACCACAATCCGCAAGTAGTGACTGTCCTCGGTATGCGTCGGCCCCCAGATATCCTTGAGCAATTGCTGCTGGGTGATCACCCGCCCCGGGTGCCGCGCCAGTTGCGCCAGCACCGCATATTCCTTGCGGGTCAGCGCCACTTCGGCACCGTCGAGCAGCACTCGTCGATAGGCCAGGTCCACGGTCAACGGGCCGAACGTCAGCGCC
Organism: Pseudomonas sp. FW305-3-2-15-E-TSA4; assembly: GCF_058787295.1. NCBI lineage: Bacteria > Pseudomonadati > Pseudomonadota > Gammaproteobacteria > Pseudomonadales > Pseudomonadaceae > Pseudomonas > Pseudomonas sp. FW305-3-2-15-E-TSA4. The sequence goes on from NZ_JBYSZP010000008.1 coordinate 133,468, forward strand.
GCTTGCTGGGCCTCGCCGGCCGGTGCCTGACGCAACAACGCGCGAACCCGGGCGAGAAACTCCTGAATGCCGAACGGCTTGGTCACGTAATCATTGGCGCCGCCATCCAGCGCCTGGACTTTCTGCCCTTCGCTGGCCCGCACCGAAAGCACCAGCACCGGCGCGGTGGCCCACTCGCGAAACTCGCGCAGCACCTGCTGGCCGTCCATGTCCGGCAGGCCGAGGTCGAGCACCAGCAGGTCGGGCTTGTTCAGCGCGGCCTGGGCCAGTCCCTCGGCGCCGGTGCCGGCCTCCAGCACTTTGTAGCCTTGTGAGGCGAGGCTGATGCGCAGGAATTTGCGGATTTGCGGTTCGTCATCGATGACCAAAATGGTCGCGGTCTGGCTCATGAATTCACATCGACACAAAAGATTGGCAAGAGAGTAGCGCAGTCGCGATCAGGCTTCATTGTCCATCCCCGGTTGCGTCTGCAACGGCAGGTGCAGGGTGATGCTGGTGCCGCGCCCGTCGATGCCGTCGGCGACGCTGATGCGCCCGCCATGCGCACCCACCATGCCCTGACAGATCGCCAGGCCCAGACCGGTGCCCTGCCCGCCGCGATCGCCACGCGCGGCGGTATAGAACATGTCGAAAATTTTCGCTCGCTCGTCCTCGGGAATCCCCGGCCCCTCATCGCTGACTGTGAAGAAGATCTCTTCGTTATTGGCACCAGCACTCAATTGCAAACGACCGTGAACCGGCGAGAAGCGTGCGGCGTTTTCCAGCACATTGACCAGCGCCTGCTCGATCAGCGCCGCATGCACGAACAGCAGCGGCAACTCGGACGGCACATCGGTGCTGACCTGCAACGGCGCGAGCACCGCACGCAGGCGATTGAGCGAACTGCCGACGATGTCCGCCGGCGCTACCCAGTCGCGCGCGAGCTTCAATGCACCGTGGCCGAGGCGGGTCATGTCCAGCAGGTTCTGAATGTAGCGATCGAGGCGTTCGGCTTCGTCGCGGGTGCCTTCGAGCAACTCGCGGCGATCCTCCAGCGGAATCGCTTCGCCGAGGGCCAGCAGACTGTCGATGCTGCCGCGCATGGCGGTCAGCGGTGTGCGCAAATCATGCGATACCGAGGCCAGCAGCGCACTGCGCAATTGCTCGGTTTCACCGTGCAAGCGCGCGGCTTCCAGATCGTCCGCCAGTTGCGCCCGCGCCAGTGCCTGCGCCAGCGGCTGACTCAACGCGGTGAGCAGGCGTCGACGCTGGCCGCTCAAAATCTGGCCTTCTTTGGCGCAGACCCCGAGCAGCGCCAGCGGCCCGTCTTCCACCGACAACGGCCACCACCACCAGCGACCGAACGGCAGCGTGCCGGTGCCCATGCCGGCCGGTTGATCGTGTTGCCAGGCCCAGTCGGCGGCGGCGCGTTCCGATTCGCTGAATTCCAGAGGCCCGCCGGTCTCGACTTTCCAGCCGCCCTGGCCGTCGCGGTTGAGCAGGCACAATTGCAGATCGCTCCAGCCGTTGAGGTGCTGCGCGGCGGCGCTGACCACCGCCTGACGATCCGTCGCCGCAGTCAGTTTGCGCGACAGATCGAGCAGCTCTGTGGTCTCTTCCTGCGTATCGCGCAACGCCTGCAACTGCCGCCGCTGACGCGCCGCGAGGTTACCAGTGAGCGCCGCCATCAGCAGGAAGAACAGCAAGGTCAGAACGTCTTCTTCGCGCTGGATGGCGAAGGAAAAATTCGGCGGGATGAACAGGAAGTCGTAAGTCAGAAACGACAACGCCGCGCAGGCCAGCGCCGGGCCCAGGCTGCTGCGCACCGCCACCAGCAACACCGCCGCGAGGAACACCAACGAGATGTTCGGCAGCGGCAAAATACTCGATACCGCCCACGCCAGCGCACTGGCCAACAGCGTGGCAACCAGCGCCAACAGATAGTCGAACCAGACCAGCGTCGGCGTCGCCCGCAGACGCGGTTGCGGGTGTTCATGGTCGTTGTCGAGGACGTTGATTTCCAGGCCGTGGGCCTGACGAAGCAAACGCGCTGCGAGCCCGCCACCGAACAGGCGACGGCGCAGACTCGGCCGCGACTGGCCGACCAACAGCAGACTCGCCCGGCGTTCGGCAGCATGCTGAATCAGGGTTTTCGCCACTTCGCCGGCGCGCAGCAATACCACTTCGCCGCCGAGGCGTTCGGCCAGTTGCTGGGCATTTTGCAGGCGCAGGCGCGATTGCTCGTCGCGCACCGTGCCGTTGTCGACATGCACCAGACTCCACGGCAAATGACGGCGCTGGGCCACGCGGCTGGCGTGACGCACCAGGCGTTCGGCATGCGCATCGCCATCGACGCCGACCAGCAAACGCCCGCGCACCGCCGGAGCTGCCTGACCAAGTTGGCGATAGCCTTGCGCGAGATCGTTATCAACCTGCGCGGCCGCCGTTTGCATCGCCAGCTCGCGCAACGCGGTGAGGTTGGTCTGGGTGAAAAACGCATCGATCGCCGCCCGCGCCTGCTCCGGCACGTAGACCTTGCCTTCGCGCAGACGCTCCAGCAATTCACGCGGCGGCAGGTCGATCAGCAGCAGTTCGTAGGCTTCCTGCAGCACCCAGTCCGGCAGGGTTTCGCGCACCTGCACGCCGGTGATGCCGCGCACCTGATCGTTGAGGCTTTCCAGGTGCTGGACGTTGACCGTGGTGTAGACGTCGATGCCCGCGGCGAGCAGTTCCTGAATGTCCTGCCAGCGCTTGGCGTGGCGACTGCCGGGGGCGTTGGTGTGCGCCAGCTCATCAACCAGCACCAGCTTGGGTTGGGCTGCGAGCAGGCCGTCGAGGTCCATTTCTTCGAGCATCACGCCACGGTATTCCGAGCGCACCAGCGGCTGCTGCGGCAAACCGCCGAGCAGCGCTTCGGTTTCTGCACGGCCATGGGTTTCGACGACACCGGCAATGATTTTCATGCCCTGGCGCAATTGCGTGTGCGCGGCCTGGAGCATGGCGTAGGTCTTGCCGACCCCGGGGGCGGCGCCGAGGAAAATCTTCAGCCGGCCACGGCCGTCGCGGGGCAGGTCTGCTAACAGCGCGTCGGCGCGGCCGGAGTCGCTCATGCTTGATGTTCTCTCTTCCAGATAGTTATGCGGTGTTCTTTCGGTCCTCTTCGCGAGCAGGCTCGCTCCCACATTTGGAACACGTATTCCTGTGGGAGCGAGCCTGCTCGCGAATGGCCGCGCCGCCGGTTCAGAGTTTTTCCAGCGCCATGTTCAGCTCCAGCACATTCACCACCGGCGGCCCCACCAGCAGCTGTTCGATGTGCGCATCGAGCAGTTGCTGCAAGGTCGCCACCGGCAAGTTGCGCGCTTGCGCGACACGCGCCAGTTGATAGGCAATTGCCGCCGGTGGCAAGTGCGGATCGAGGCCGCTGCCGGAGGTGGTCAGCAACGCCAAGGGCACCGGCCCCTGGCCGGGCACCTGCAACTTGTTGGCGTCGTCGATCACCCGGGTGGCCAGCGCCGGATTGCTCGGCGCCAGGTTACTGGCGCTGCTGGAAACGGTCGCGAAGGCGCCCGCCGAAGGACGCGGATGAAACCACGCATCACCGACGAAATCCTGGGCGATCAACGACGAGCCGCGCACCTTGCCATCGGCGTCGTGCACCAGGCTGCCGTTGGCCTGTTCAGGAAAAGCGACCTGCGCAACGCCGGTCACCACCAGTGGATAGGCCACGCCGGTGATCAGGGTCATCAGCACCAGCAGGCTCAGGGCCGGACGTATCATTGTGGACATTGCAAAATCCTCGAATTCAGAAAGCGGATACCGCGTTAATTCAGGTGGACCGAGTCGACTTCATCGCCAGCAGGCTGGCTCCCACAGGAGGCCGCATTGCAAATGTGGGAGCGAGCCTGCTCGCGAATGGATCACACCAAATGCAAAGCCGTGAGCAGCATGTCGATCGCCTTGATCCCCACGAACGGCACCAGAATCCCGCCCAGTCCGTAGATCAGCAGATTGCGCCGCAGCAGTGCCGCGGCACTCGCTGCCTGCACGCGCACGCCACGCAGTGCCAGTGGAATCAGCACCACGATGATCAAGGCGTTGAAGACGATCGCCGAGAGGATCGCGCTCTGCGGACTGGTCAGGTGCATGATGTTCAGCACGCCCAGTTGCGGATAGATCGCGGCGAACAGCGCCGGCAGAATCGCGAAGTATTTGGCGACGTCGTTGGCGATGGAAAAGGTTGTCAGCGCACCACGGGTCACCAGCAATTCCTTGCCGATCTGCACCACGTCCAGCAGCTTGGTCGGGTCGCTGTCGAGGTCGACCATGTTGGCGGCTTCGCGTGCGGCTTGCGTGCCGTCGTTCATCGCCATGCCGACGTCAGCCTGGGCCAGCGCCGGGGCGTCGTTGGCGCCGTCGCCGCACATGGCGACCAGACGACCGTCGTTCTGCTCAAGGCGGATACGCGCCAGTTTCTTCTCCGGGGTGGCTTCGGCAAGCACGTCATCGACGCCCGCTTCAGCCGCGATGGCCGCAGCGGTCAACGGGTTGTCGCCGGTGACCATGACTGTGCGAATCCCCAGTTTGCGCAGCTCGGCGAAACGCTCGCGAATGCCTGGCTTGACCACGTCCTTGAGGTGAATCGCACCGAGCAGTTTGCCGTCGGCGCAGACCAGCAACGGCGTGCCGCCGCTCTGCGCGATCTTGTCGATTTCCCGCGACAGCGCCGGGGCCAGATCGGAGCGTTGTTGGCCGAGGAACGACAGCAGCGAATCCACGGCGCCCTTGCGATACACGCGGCCCTGATAGTCGACACCGGACAAGCGGGTTTCCGCACTGAACGGCACGGCAGTCAAAGTATCCAGCGTCGGCTCGGTTTGTGGGTGCAGACCGCGCAGGTATTCAACGATGGATTTGCCTTCGGCGGTTTCGTCCGCCAGCGAGGCAAACAACGCGCCTTCTGCCAGTTCGCGACCATTCACACCCGGCGCCGCATACACCGCGCTGCAACGGCGGTTACCGAAAGTGATGGTGCCGGTCTTGTCCAGCAGCAGCACGTGCACGTCACCGGCCGCTTCCACGGCGCGACCGGACTTGGCGATCACGTTCAGGCGTACCAGTCGATCCATCCCGGCAATACCGATGGCGGACAACAGGCCACCGATGGTGGTCGGAATCAGCGTGACCAGCAGCGCCACCAGGAACACCAGCGGCAGGCTGCCGTTGGCGAAGTGGGCGAACGGCTGCAGGGTCACCACCACCAGCAGGAAGATCAGGGTCAGGCCGATCAGCAGGATATCCAGCGCGACTTCGTTCGGGGTCTTCTGGCGCTTGGCGCCTTCGACCAGGGCGATCATGCGATCGAGGGTCGACTCACCCGGGTTGGCGGTGATCTTCACCAACAACCAGTCGGACACCAGGCGCGTGTTGCCGGTGACCGCCGAGCGATCGCCGCCGGACTCGCGAATCACTGGCGCCGATTCACCGGTGATCGCCGCTTCGTTGACCGCCGCAATGCCTTCGATGACTTCGCCGTCACCGGGGATCATCTCCCCCGCCTCGACGCGCACCACATCACCCTTGCGCAGGCTGGCGGCGGGCACCACCTGGAAGCTGCCATTGGCCAGTTTGCGCCGCGCGCTGAGGCCTTCGCTGCCGGCCTTGAGACTGTCGGCGCGAGCCTTGCCGCGACCTTCGGCCAGCGCTTCGGCGAAGTTGGCGAACAGCACGGTGAACCACAGCCACAGGGCAATCTGCGCGGCGACGAAAGTCGGCACGACGTTGTCCGGGATGAAGCACAGCACGGTGGTGAAAATCGCCGTCAGTTCGACCACCAGCATCACCGGCGAACGCACCAGCTGGCGCGGGTCGAGCTTGACGAAAGCTTGCACCAGCGCCGGACGCCACAGGGCCGAGATCGCGGTTTTCGGTGCTTCTGCCGACTGGGTCGGCACCGCAGGTTTTGCAGGAACATGCATATTCATGATCGATTCCTTAGAAGCCCATGCTCAAGTGTTCAGCAATCGGACCGAGCGCCAGAGTCGGCAGGAAGGTCAGGCCGCCCACCAGCAAAATGGTCACGGTCAACAGGGTCACGAACAGCGGGCCGTGGGTCGGGAAGCTGTTCTGGCCGATCGGTGCGGTTTTCTTCATCGCCAGGCTGCCGGCCAGGGCCAGTACCGGCAGGATGTAACCGAAGCGACCGATCAACATGCCCAGACCGAGCATCAGGTTGTGGAACGGGGTGTTGGCACTCAGGCCACCGAACGCCGAACCGTTGTTCGCGCTGGCCGAGGTGTAGGCATAGAGCAACTGGCTGAAACCGTGCGGGCCGGGGTTGCTGATGGTCGCCGCCGGGCCAGGCAGAGCAGCGGCAATCGCGCCGAGTACCAGCACGCCCACCGGCATCACCAGCAAGGTCACCACCAGCAATTGCACTTCCCGCGCCTGCAGTTTCTTGCCGAGATATTCCGGCGTGCGGCCAATCATCAGGCCGGCGAGGAACACCGCGATCAGCACGTTGAGCAACATGCCGTAGAGCCCGGCGCCGACGCCGCCGAAGATCACTTCGCCGACCATCATGTTGACCAGCGCCACCATGCCGCTGAGCGGGTTGAGGCTGTCGTGCATGCCGTTGACCGAGCCGTTAGACGCCGCAGTCGTGGTCACTGACCACAACACGGTGGCAGTTGTACCGAAGCGTGCTTCCTTGCCTTCCAGCGGCGCGGTCTGTTCGACCGCGACATTGTTCAGCGCCGGGTTAGGCTGATATTCGGCCCACAGCGAAGTCGCGCCGCCGATCAGGAACAGTGCGAGCATGCAGGCGATGATCGCGCGGCTCTGCCGCTGGTCTTTCACGTAATGACCGAAGGTGAACACCAGCGCTACCGGAATCAGAATGATCGACGCGAGTTCGAACAGGTTGCTCCACGCGGTCGGGTTCTCGAACGGATGCGCCGAGTTCACACCGAAGAAGCCACCGCCGTTGGTGCCCAGTTGCTTGATCGCAATCTGGCTGGCGGCCGGGCCGAGCGGGATCACTTGATCGACGCCCTGCATGGTGACGGCATTGACGTATTGCGCGAAGGTCTGCGGCACGCCCTGCCAGACGAGGTACAGCGCCAGCAGCAGACACAGCGGCAGTAGGCCGTAGAGGGTGGCGCGGGTCATGTCGACCCAGAAGTTGCCCAGAGTCTTGGTCGACTTGCGCCCGATGCCACGGCACAACGCAACCAGCACGGCGAGACCGGTGGCGGCACTGACGAAGTTCTGCACGGTGAGACCGACCATCTGGCTCAAGTAGCTGAGGGTCGCTTCACCGCTGTAGGACTGCCAGTTGGTGTTGGTCATAAAACTGACCGCGGTGTTGAACGCCTGGGTCCATTCCTGGCCCGGCAGGTTTTGCGGGTTCAGCGGCAGGTGATCCTGAAACAACAGGATCGCGAACAGCAGCAGGAAACCGGCGAGGTTAAACGCGAGCAAGGCCAGCGTGTACTTCTGCCAGCTCTGCTCAGCCTGCGGATCAACCCCGGCAATCCGATAGCAACCGCGCTCGACCGGGCCGAGAATCGGCGTCAGCCAGGTGCGCTGACCTTCCATCACCTTGTAGTAAAAGCGCCCGAGGAACGGCGCCGGCAGCAAGACCACCGCAAAAAACGCGAGGATCAGCCAATAGTCATAACTGTGCATAGCCGCTCCTAGTTCCGATCCGCGCGCAACAGCGCAACCAACAGATAAATGAACAGCCCGGCTGCCAACAGCAGGGACACCCCGTCCAGAACGCTCATGGAAGATCTCCGTGTTACGGCGTATTGCCGCGTGTGGAGGCATTGTCGGAAAGTAGGCTGTAAAGGAACGAGACCGAGGGGGTTAGCTAGGCATAAAGAAAGCGTAAAGAGTGGGTTTATGCTGGCGTTACAGCGGGGTTTTGCGCCGTATGGGCTGGCCTCTTCGCGAGCAGGCTCGCTCCCACATTTTGAAATGCATTCCCCTGTGGGAGCGAGCCTGCTCGCGAAGACGGCATAACCGACAACATCGCACCCAACTGGCGCACAAAAAACACTCATCCAGCCGCGAACATCCCCGATACGACAGCTTTCTTCACATTACGACCTGCCCCACAGCAATGGCACGCCCACTGCACACGCCCTCCCCCGAGCTTTCCAAACCGTTCCGGGAGCAAGCGCATGAACACACAACTCAAACCCACGCTGGGCACCTTGCACCTGTGGGGCATCGCCGTCGGGCTGGTGATTTCCGGCGAGTATTTCGGCTGGAGTTACGGCTGGGGCGTGGCTGGCACGCTGGGTTTTCTGGTGACCTCGTTCATGGTCGCCACGATGTACACCTGTTTCATCTTCAGCTTCACTGAACTGACCACGGCGATTCCGCATGCCGGCGGGCCGTTCGCTTACAGCCGTCGTGCGTTCGGTGAGAAAGGCGGGCTGATCGCCGGGCTGGCCACGCTGATCGAATTCGTTTTCGCACCTCCGGCGATTGCGCTGGCGATCGGTGCCTACCTGAATGTGCAATTTCCAGCGCTCGACCCGAAACACGCGGCAGTCGGCGCCTATATCGTGTTCATGACTTTGAACATCCTCGGGGTGAAACTGGCCGCGACGTTCGAACTGATCGTCTGCGTGCTGGCGGTGATCGAATTGCTGGTGTTCATGGGCGTGGTCGCGCCAGCGTTCAGCTTCAGCAGTTTTGCGTTGAACGGCTGGGCCGGCTCCGATGTGTTCGGGCCGCCAGCGATTGCCGGGATGTTCGCCGCGATTCCATTTGCGATCTGGTTTTTCCTCGCCATCGAAGGCGCGGCGATGGCTGCCGAAGAAGCCAAGGATCCGAAGCGCACGATCCCCAAGGCCTACATCAGCGGGATCCTGACCCTGGTGCTGCTGGCGATGGGCGTGATGTTCTTTGCCGGAGGCGTCGGTGACTGGCGCACCCTGGCGAACATCAACGATCCGTTGCCGCAGGCGATGAAGACCGTGGTCGGCGACAATTCCGGCTGGCTGCACATGCTGGTGTGGATCGGTCTGTTCGGTCTGGTGGCGAGCTTCCACGGGATCATCCTCGGCTACTCGCGGCAGTTCTTCGCCCTCGCCCGCGCCGGTTACCTGCCGGCGTCGCTGGCGAAACTCTCGCGCTTCCAGACCCCGCACCGGGCGATCATTGCCGGCGGCATCATCGGCATCGCCGCGATCTACAGCGATGGTTTGATCAACCTCGGCGGCATGACCCTCACTGCGGCGATGATCACCATGGCCGTGTTCGGCGCGATCGTGATGTACATCATGAGCATGCTCAGCCTGTTCAAATTGCGTAAATCCGAACCCAATCTCGAGCGGACTTTCCGTGCCCCGTGCTATCCGCTGATTCCGCTGATCGCACTGGTACTGGCGGTGGTGTGTCTGATCGCCATGGCCTGGTTCAATGCACTGATCGGGCTGATTTTCCTTGGCTTCATGGCGGTCGGCTTCGGCTACTTTCTGCTCACCGGGCAACTGCGCGCTGACGCTCCGGCCGATGCGATGCTGACCGGCCGCTGAGGGATTTCGGGTACACCGGGCTTAACCGGCCTAGAATGGAACCACTGCGAACTCACTTCGCTCAAAGTGGTATGCAGCGTCGCTGGCGAAACCCTCGCCCGCCGAGCTGCCATTAAGGAGAGCCGTTATGCCCTGGTATGCCTGGTTGATTCTGGTCGTTGCAATCGGCTCGATCGTTGGCGGATTGATGATGCTGCGCGACACCGCCAACAAGGTTGAACTGACCGATGAAGAACGCAAACGCGTTGCGCAGCGCAACGCCGAAGCGGACATCAAAGACGCGCAGGATCGCTGAACGAAGAACCCCGCCTGAATCGGCGGGGTTTGTTTTTTGTGCGGAGTATTAACTCCAAGGATCGTATTGGACTCAGCGGCGCGCTTTTAAGAAGTAGAAGTACAGTCACCATGTCATTTACCTTGGTTAAGATGGTGGTCTTGTTGCGGAGAGTTCCACATGCGTTACTCGCAAGATCATAAAGCTCAAACCCATCAGCGGATCATCAAGGAAGCCTCGGCGCGATTTCGCAGAGACGGCATTGGTGCTACCGGTCTGCAACCGCTGATGAAAGCGCTAGGGCTGACCCACGGCGGCTTTTACTCGCACTTCAAATCCAAGGACGAACTGGTCGAGAAAGCCTTGCAGGAGGCAAGCAATCAAGTCGATGGCCTGTGCGCCGAGATCTTTGCCCAGGAACAGCCGCTGCAGGCGTTTATCGACACCTACCTGTCCGAATGGCATCAGACCTCCCCGCACGAAGGCTGTCCGCTGCTGACCATTTCCTCAGAGCTGGGTCTGCGCGGCCAGCCGAGCCCGACCAGTGATGCGGTACTCAATGCCCGACTGAGTCAAATCGAAGGCACCCTCGAGGGCGACAACAACGCCGATCGGGCCATTGTCATCATGTCGACGCTGGTCGGCGCGCTCTTGCTGTCACGCAGTGTCGCTGACGTCGAGCTTGCCCAACGCATCCTCGACGTCACGCGCGATCACCTCAAGCAATCGCAGGACTAAGCCTGCCAGCGCTTGAACAGCACACTGGCATTCACTCCGCCAAAACCGAAACCGTTGGACAGGGCATACTCGATTGGCATCGACCGCGCCTGACCGTGAACGATATCTACACCCACACTCGCAGGATCCGGATTGTCGAAGTTGAGCGTCGGCGGGACTACCTGATCGCGGATGGCCAACAAGGTGAAGATCGCTTCCAACCCGCCGGCAGCGCCGAGCAAATGCCCGGTGGCGGATTTGGTCGACGTCACGGCGATTTTATTCTCCGTACCGAACAGCGCCTTGATCGCTGCCAACTCACCAAGATCGCCCACCGGCGTCGAGGTCGCATGCGCATTGAGATGCTGCACCTGCTCTGGCGCGACACCCGCCTGAGCCAGCGCCAACTGCATCGCCCGTCGTGCACCGCTGCCGTCCTCCGGCCCGGCGGTGAGGTGATAGGCGTCGGCAGTGGTGCCGTAACCGACCAGCTCAGCCAAAGGCTGCGCGCCACGTGCCAGCGCGTGCTCCAGCGATTCGATCACCAGCAGACCGGCGCCCTCGCCCATCACGAAACCATCGCGACCACTATCAAAGGGTCGTGAGGCACGTTCGGGGGTGTCGTTGTAACCGCTGGATAGCGCTCGCGCCGCGGCAAAACCGGCCAGGCTGACCCGATCAATGCAGGCTTCCGCGCCGCCGCAAACCGCGATATCCGCTTCACCGGCACGAATCATCCGCGCAGCATCGCCGATTGCCTGGACCCCGGCAGCACAAGCAGTCACCGGTGCGCCGAGCGGGCCTTTCAAAGCGTGCTGGATCGACACATGACCGGCCGCCAGATTGACCAGAAACGATGGAATGGTGAACGGCGACAGCCGACGCGGGCCACGACTGTCCGTGGTGCGTACGGCGTCGGCTATTGCGCCGAACCCACCAACACCGGAGCCGATGATGGTCGCGGTGCGCTCCTGATCCTTGGCCTCGGACGGCTGCCATCCGGCTTGCGCCAACGCTTGGCGCGCCGCTTCCATGGCGAACAGGATGAAGCGATCCATCTTCTTCTGCTCTTTGGGCGGCGTGGCAAGGTCCGGATCGAAACCGGCCTCGATGTCCTCCGCCGCCGTTGGCACCATCCCGGCGACCCGGGTCGGCAGATCTGCGCTCACCGCCTCCGGCAAATTGCGCAAGCCCGAGCGCCCGGCGAGCAAACGCTGCCAGACAATCTCGAGATCACTCCCCAAAGGCGAAACCAGGCCCATACCGGTGACAACAATTCGACGCTGACTCATACCGCAGTTACCTCTGATCAATTTTTGTAGCGTTGGGCCGCGGAGCTGCGCGACAGATTCGGTGCCATGACATGCCGCGCACGGACAAATGCCTGCCACTCCCCCTCATCCGGCAACGAAGGGATGGTAATCAACTCGCCCTGATCCAGACCGGCGAGCGCCGCATCGACCATCTCGCCGGCCTCCATCACCATCTCCGCCGGAATGCCGCTGGCATCGATGCCGGAACGCTCCCAGATTTCAGTGCGGGTAACGCCAGGCAACACCGCTTGCACCTTCACGCCAGTGCCTTCGAGCTCGGCGTTGAGCGATTGAGTCAGGCTCAACACGTAGGCTTTGCTAGCGCTGTAGGTCGCGTTGAAGCGTTCAGGAAACAGCGCCACCACCGAGGCGATGTTGATGATCGTGCCGCGTCCAGCCTTGGCGAAACTGGCGGCGGCTGCCGAGGCCAGCAACGTCACGGCGGTGACGTTCAATTGGATCAGACGCTCCAGTTGCTCGACGTCGGAATTGGCCAGCAAACCATCGGCTGCGACCCCTGCGTTATTCACCAACAGGCTGATGCTTGAATCACTGCGCAGGCGTTGCTGGAGTTTGAGGACATCGTTCTTTTGCGTCAGGTCGGCTTTGAGCACTTCGACCTTTACACCGTACGCTTCGCGCAACTGGTTCGCTGCGCTTTCCAGACGCTGCTGATCACGTGCCACCAACAGTAAATCAAAACCACGCGCGGCCAGACGCTGCGCGTAGATGGCACCGATACCGGACGATGCGCCAGTGACGACAGCGATACCTTGAGACTGGACTGAACTCATGAGAGCGCTCCTGAAACATATTGGGCGATAGGCCTCCAACGCTCACTGGCCTGGAGGTGACGGAAATTATTATAGGCATAATCCAAAGACAATATGATACCCATAATTTTCAGCTCACCGACAAACGCTACGCCGCTCCCACTGTCGCATCGCTGCCACCAGAAAGCAGAAAGGCCGGTCAATGACCGGCCCCTTGGCGTTGAATATTCAGCTTAGTTCACTTCCAGCTTGTCGCGGTTGCGATCCAGGATCGCCTTGCCGATGCCCTTCACTTCAAGTAGTTCATCCACCGAGGCGAATGGCCCATTAGCATCACGATACGCAACAATCGCTTTGGCTTTCGCCTCGCCGACTCCGGACAACTGTTTTTGCAGCGTTATCGCATCCGCACCGTTGAGATCGACCTTTTCACTGGTAGACGTCGCAACGGTATCGCTCACCATCGTAGCCTTATCCGCGTTCTGGACAACGGCAGGTGCCGCCACTACAGCGATTGAAGCACTGGTGAGCAAAGCAAAAACCAGAGAGTAGAAAAAACCGTTACGCATAAATGACGCTCCATCATCGTTTTAGAAAGCAGCTTTTCCGAAGCTGCTCTCCAAACTTAGGCGATGGTTGGCGGTTGTCAAAAATGCGTCTATTACAGGATGTGAAACAATCAGGGTTCCAAGCGGCGCTGCTGGTAGATCCAGTCGACGATTTCGCCGTCGGGAGAGTAGCCACTGACGGTTTCGCGCAGGAGTTGGCGGACGCGGGAATAGTCGTCCTGCTCAACGGCAGTCATCAATTCCGTCAGACGCAGCTTGAGTGACTCCCAAGAGAGATGATCTTCCTTTGCGCTCATAATCATCGGGTGCTCAGTCGCCGATACGTTATCGCCAATCAGCAGCTCTTCATAAAGCTTTTCACCGGGACGCAATCCGGTGAATTCGATGGATATATCGCCCTGCAGGTTCTTTTCCGAGCGTACGCTCAAGCCGGACAGATGAATCATCTTCTCGGCCAATTCGACAATCTTTACCGGTTCTCCCATGTCGAGCACAAATACATCGCCGCCCTGCCCCATGGAGCCAGCCTGAATCACCAGCTGTGCAGCTTCAGGAATGGTCATGAAATAACGGGTGATTTTGGGATGAGTAACGGTTAACGGCCCGCCGGATTTGATCTGGCTGTGAAACAGGGGAATCACTGAACCGGAAGAACCCAGGACATTACCGAAACGCACCATTGTAAAGCGAGTCTTGTTGACTCGGGAGACATTGGACTTGTCGCCGAATAGCACCGGCGCAATTTCCCGACTCAAAGCTTGCAGCGTAAGCTCTGCAAGGCGTTTGGTACTGCCCATCACATTAGTGGGGCGAACCGCCTTGTCAGTTGAGATCAACACAAAGTTTGCCACACCCGACTGCAGCGCAGCCTGAGCAGTATTGAGAGTACCAATGACGTTATTCAACACCCCTTCGGCAATATTGTGCTCGACCATGGGCACATGCTTGTAAGCAGCGGCATGGTAGACCGTTTCAACGTTCCAGGTTTTCATGACATCCAACAACTTATGTGGATGACGAATGGAGCCGAGAATTGGCAACAATCTGACCGCTACCGACTCTCGACACCTTCTCTGCTCCAGCTCCGAAAGAATGCTATAGAGATTGAATTCACTGTGATCAAACAACAGTAGAGTGGTCGGACCGAGTGCGAAAATCTGCCTGCACAGTTCCGCCCCAATCGAGCCACCCGCGCCAGTGACCAAGACCGTTTTGCCTTTGATACAACGTTCAAGCAAATCCGCTTGCGCAGGTACGGAATCGCGCCCAAGCAGATCAGCGATGTCTACCTCTTGAATATCTTCAACTTTCACACGGCCGCTGGCCAGATCAGTGAAGTTGGGCACGCTCCTGATGTGGAGAGGAAAGCTCTCCAGAAGTGTGAGAATTTCCCGGCGGCGTGCACGGGTTGATGACGGCAGAGCCAGAAGAATTTCCTGAGCCCCGGTTTCATCGATCATTTGTTGAATGTGTTTTGGTTTGTAAACCTGCAGGCCTGCTATCACCCGATCCGAGATACTTGGATCGTCATCGATAAATGCCACTGGGCGCATGGCTCGCCCCATGCGCAGGGCCGCCACCAGCTGATTGCCAGCAACACCGGCACCGTAGATCGCAACTTTGACCAGGCCGTCATCGCGGTTTGTAAAAGGCACGTGTTGAGCGCCGGCGAACCAGTCGCCCATGAAATACTGCCGCATACAAAGCCGTAATCCGCCAAGAATGACGAGACTCAGCCACCAATAGTTGAAGACAATCGAGCGTGGAACGACAGCCTCGTGATTGCTGTACCAATAAACCACAAGCGCCAAAATCAGCGCAGACAGGCTGACCGCTTTTATAATCGCAATGAGCGCATCGTTGCCGAAATAGCGCATGACCGCACGATACATGCCAAAACGAATAAACAAGGGAATTGCGATGATAGGTGCGCACACGAAAAGCCAGAAATGCACCTTGAAGGGGTTATACATATCGTCCAGGCCGAGGCGGACGATAAAGGCCAGCCACAGGGCGGCCCAGACAAGCACCATGTCTGTGGTGACCTGAATCAACCTCTTACGGCGCCGAGGCAGGCTTACCAGGTACTCTCTGATTTTATCCATAAACCCTTCAATTACCTTGATCACTCTGCTCAGCGGCACGCACCATGGTGGCAGCTTGCGGCGCGCTCGGTGATCACTCTAAACCTAAATGACCCAATGATTGCTGCTTAGTTCTTGACTGCCGGAGTCTCCAGATCTCCAGCACGAAACTTTATCGCCAATACGATCAGCGGTGTGTAAGCCAGAACTACTCCCCAGGCACCGTCCAGATCCAGGCATGTGACGCACAACGCTATGGGCAACAGCCAGAACAGATTGATCAAACCGACCGCCGCTGTTACCGGCAAGTGCCTGCCAAATCGACGCGACGCAAACTGGTAAGCATGGCTTCGGTGAGCCTCGTAGACCTTTTCCCCTCGAAACATGCGGCGCAACAACGTAAAGGTCGCGTCGACAATGAAGACTCCAAGCAGAATCAACCAAGCCCAGAGCATTGGTGCACTTATCCATGCAGCCTGTAGAGACAAGGCTCCCAAAACCATACCGAGAAATCCGCTGCCAGCATCGCCCATGAATATCCTCGCTGGAGGAAAATTCCAGTAGAAAAACCCGGCAACGCAAGCAGCCAGCAACAACGGTGCCCAAATCAGGCTCTCCATACCCGATAACCAGTAAAGCAGACTGGCCCCCAGACAAGCACAAATCGCTTCTACACTGGCGATACCATCAATGCCGTCCATGAAATTGTAGAGGTTGAGCAGCCAAACCAGGTAGAAAGCTGCCATTAAATAACCTGCCCAGCCTAAATCGATGGAAACACCGAACACCGCGATTGGCGGCAAGCTCCCGATCCATCCCAGCACCCAGAAAGCTGAACCGAAATGACCCAATAACCGCCAGCGTGCAGCGATATGTCCGTGGTCGTCCATGAACCCGATCAGGGCAACCGCGCCGCCACCACCTGCGAGAGCGAAAAACAGCTCGACAGAAATCAAGCCTGTAAAAAGCAGTAAACCCAGGGATACGAAAAAAGCCAGGACAATTGCAACGCCGCCGCCACGAGGCGTCGCAACGACATGTGAACTGCGCGCATTTGGAACATCCATCAGACTTCGGGATATTGCGTAACGACGCAATACTGCAGTCATGACAAAAGAAATACCGAAAACCACAGGTATGACCCACGCGTAACTCATCTTTTTCGAGACTCCAAAAAATGCTCCGCTGTTGCTTTCAAACCATCGTTAAGACTGAACGGTGGCCGCCAGCCAAGCAACTCACGATTTTTCTTGATATCGACTTGCAACGATCCGAAAAGACGCTGTGCGACAGCACCTCGTCCGACGGAGATGGCAAGGAGCTTCAGCACTGCGACAGGAATAGGGATGAGCCATGTCTTCACGCCGAGCGAAATCAGGAGACGGCTCATTAACTGCGTCGTGGAAACGTCTTCGCCATCACTGACCAAAAACACCTGGTTCGCGGCACCAGGATGATCGATACAAGTCGTAACCAGATTGACGACATTGTCTACGTAAACAAGGCTTCTTGAATTACTAATTGCCCCGAATGGCAGGGGAATCCCTTTCACCAGCCAGTGCATCATTTGCTGGAAATTCGCTCGAACCCCAGGACCATAAATAAGTACAGGTCGAATAATGACAACCTCTATCGCGCCTGTCTGGGCAAGCTGCATGAGTTGTTGCTCTGCTTCGTACTTGGAGATCCCATAAGCGTCCGAAGGGTGCGGCGTATCGCTTGCGGTGAACGGGTGACCTACCGGAGTGCTTTCACCATTAACCTTGATGGAACTAATATAGATAAATCTTTTAACCCCGGCCTGAACGGCCTGGTGTGCAAGGCAAAGCGTTCCTCTTACATTTACAGCCCGAAACTTCGCAATGGCTTGCGCCGATTCCTCTTGCATGACATGCACTCGCGCTGCTGCGTGTACGACCGTATCAACCCCGACCAAGGATTCCGCCCAATCGGTATCCCCGCCAATATCAAAAATACGAGAAACCTCTATTTTTTCGGACAAGCGACCACCAAAATTACGTAGTGGTGCGATAACTGATACGTTTGGAAGATCACAGAAATGCTGAACTAAGGACTTCCCAAGAAACCCCGATGCACCGGTAACAAGTATTTTTTTAGGCATGTTAGGCCGATCTAGGCTAAGGAGAGAGGAAAAAGTCATACAACTTATCACGGAAGAGGTGCAGGAAATTTCCTATATTTTCTGACCAGAATAATGTTACAGCGTGGAGCGCCCTAAAACCGGTTAAAACAATTAACCACCAAAAATATAAATATACACCGGTTTAAACTTTTCTAAAATAAAGCCCAGAAAGAATAAAAAAGTTTTTTATTAAACCCGACCTTCGGTCACGAGCCAATAATTAAAAGTTTCAGCTCAAAGCTAAGATACCAACATATAAAAGCAACTAGACACATCACAAAAAAACACAGACAAAACATTAAAATGCAGCACTACTCTAAATTTCATTTAATAAATAAGCGAAATATTCTTCTTAGCACCCGGAAAAATGTGAGTTTGAAACCACCTTCGTACATTGAAATCTCTAACATCAACCAGTAGTGGAGAAACCTTCGAACAACCTTATTAAAAAATGAAGCGCGAACAGGTAATATTTTACGATTATCCAACATACGTCGACCCTGCTGAAAGAGCGTCGCCCATTGAGCAGCTACAGTCGATATTTCAAACCTTCCCTTCACATCGTTAAATGCCTGATCAACTATAGCAATTCTACCTGACTCGTCACCTAAATATCGCTCAATCGCGGCAATCCAAAATTCCGCAGTATTTTCCTCAACAATCAGCCCAGTTCTTCCATCAACTACGGAACCGACATAACTTTCGGAGGCTGAATAAATACCTGCACACCGAAATGCTGCATATTCACGATATTTATTATTTGTTTTGTATTTATTCGAAGTTTTATTATCCAATGGAGCCAGACCGACCCTCCACTCACGTTGCGATTGAAAAGCTATATAATCCGCATAACTATTCATGTGTTCAAAATATCTAACCCGCTCCCCACACTTCAACCATACTGGCAAACAGCCGATAAACTCAAATACTACATCACCATTCTGCTCAAGAATATGAGGAATTACATCTTTTAGAACATCTAAGTCAGCCGAACGCGAAGAACTACCAGCAAAGCCAATTCGATACTCCAGATCCGTTTTTTGATGACAAACGGGAAGCAACGAGAAATCAAAAAAGGCAGGTAAAACTACGGTATTAATATTTTTTGGAAGTATGAACTCTCTCAGCGCCTGTGAATTTGTAATTACCGTACTAGCGTTCTCAACAGCAAATTTTAGTGACCGACGAATAATAGGGTGCTTATAATACTTCGCCAGAGGCGTCTCACCACTTATCAGCCAAAAGTTATCATCAATGTAATAAAAATATGGAAGCTTGCTACGTTTTAAAGCCTCCATCCAAAAAACAGCAACGGGATCCACTGTCCTGACAAAGAGCGGGAGCGCTGGCTTGGAGAAAACTTCTTCATCAAGTTCAGAGACATATACCTTACTATAATTTACGCCAAATACTTTACACTCTGCAAGCAACTGTTCTGTCAATTGAGTCGTGGCAATATCTGCTTCGACGACAAGAAGAATATTAATATTAGGCTGCACTTCACTCATCATTTGTAAAACATGCATATGGAATTAGACGACTGGAGCGAAAAGGCAAACGCGGTAAAACAGAACACTCTAAAACGTTAACTCCCTCATTCAAATTTTGGCCAAAAAATCTTACAAAGGCCACATCATCTTGCTGAAGCACTTTGCCAGGAAAGAAGTTTACTACACCGATCGTATTGACGGAAGATAAGGGTTCTAGAGAGCTCCATAAAATGGAATTATTCTTATCTATAACTTCGATACCTAATTTTGCCTCTTTTGTGTCAGACTCCAAATATACACATACAGAAAAGGACGTATAAGCTCCCCGAGACTTTATACCGTACTCAATATACCCATCACTCGGCAGTTGCCTACCAAGTTTAAAACTATTTACGCTACAGGACGTGTAATTTTTTTCAAGGTACTTACTAAACTGCCCAAGAAAGATCGGAGACAAGTCAGGAATCCCTGAAAGGAACTTAATAAGCCTGTCATTCCTCTGCAACTGTTTCTCACACTCTACAATATAGTCGTGCTGAGCATCGATTTGATTTTTGAGTCGCGATTCAAGCTCATTAGTTAAACTATTTTTGGCATGCTCCAGAATGACACTATCCTCTAGCGGGTAACTAAAAGCGTCGGATCTTGCCTTCTGTAACGCAGGTGTATCTAAAAACTGATACTTATCCAGATGTTTTGTCATCTCAATGTATTCTTCGTCACATTCATCCTTCCAGACTACGAGATGATAAGCAACCTGATGACAAACATCTGTTAAATTTTGACGCATTTCTCGCTGCAGAGATGGATCCAATCGATTAAATCGAGGAAAGTAAAAAAACTCCATCCTCAGCAATCGAATATCTAAGCCTGGATTAGAGTGATCAGATTCCGATAGCCCCCATGGTGCAGCATGAGGGTGGTAATATTCATTTTGATCTAAGGGTGCCCAAGCAAAATTCGTCCAGAACCTAGGTGTGTGCTCATTAAAAACCTGAAGATGATAGGGGTTAGCAAGATTCAATTTCTGCTCGAAATATGGAGCAACGATACATATCTGTGCCTTATGTTTTGATATACGATAAAGCTCTCTCATCGTAAACATTAAATCTGAAACATGCTCCAAACTATGAGCGGCATGTATCAACTCAATAGAATTGTCTTCGAACGGCAATGGCTTATCAAGATCCGCTACCACTTTAACACCAGGCAACGAAAATCTATCAACACCGACGAATTCCGGAAGGCATTTTGGCCCACAACCTACATCTAACTTCATCCGCAATACCTATACAGTCGATATTTCCACAAATGGATACACAGGGAGTCGCTTCAAACCCGCGTAGCGATACTTAACCAATTCAAACATGTAAACAGGATGAGACGCCCGGGCAAACACTCGGAGTCTATAATCAGAAGATGATGAAGCTGTTACATGGTCTACCATGAATTCAACAGGCAACGATAGGTCTACCCCGCTTAGCGATACGACCCTGTTGAAAATTACAGAACCGCTCCCACCAACAAGCTCAACACCAACCAATCCGTCTTGAAGGCCATCCGTCGTAAAAGCAACCATAATAGATTTAATGGTCGCTGGTAATGCAATCGCGTACTCTACGTAAGGAACATCATGTAACGACTTAGACAACTCCAAAACAATATCGCCATCACCACTCTTAGCAGCCAACGAAAATTCTTTCATTTGGCCGAATTGAGGCATCAAGCTTTCCCACAAATCATGCTTGCGCGTCATGAACCCCAGTCGCTTCGAAGTTGATTTCGCCTCTCTTAGCTTGGCCAACTCTTCAAGACTTTCAATAAGTTTTTTCGGACTTTTTATTACATCATTTGCCGGAACAGCAATATTCCCGCCATGCTCACTCGCAATCAATTTGAGGCGACTTTCAACTGTAGAAAAACCATTGAACTTGGCCGACTCCGTAATAGACTCAAGAACACTGCAGCTAATTAGCCCAGAGAAATTTTCTTCACAATATTTTCTATTATTATCCTTGAGCTGTTGGAAATCCAAGGATTCAAAACTCTCCAAAATTTCTAGCCATGAACGAGCAATAAAAGGCGACGAAACCACACAACCTACATTCATCTCTTTGAGATCTGAATATGGCATATAATCAGGAACAACGAGCAGTGCGTCCAAAACGTTCGCAGACATAGCCACATTCATTGTCTTATACTTATTATTTACTGTATCACTAGGAGCGTGAATAAGAACATCCGGATTATACTTGGAAATTTGCAATAGTGCAGATTCCCAATTTAATTCGAAAGGTATAGCAACCAATTCCAGCTTTTCATGTTTCTTAAATTCTTCGGAGAATGCAGTACCGGCCCCTCCAACAATGAGCTTAATGCATTTACCTGATTCAGCATACTTAAGAAATGCAGGCAACATCACATCCTGAAGGGCGGATAATCGATGGCTCCCCCCAGCGAATGCTATTACCAACTGGTCGCGCATGTCTTTTTTTGCCTCCGTGGCTATTTTCAGATCCTGAAAAGACGGAGGAAAAAACTTAATATCCGAATGAATGAGATTTTCTTCAAAATATTCTTTCAAGCAAAGAGTACTTGTAAGAACTCCAGAAAAATCTTTGAGCTTACCGCGCAGTGCTTTTTTACTGAAATCCTCGAAAAAGCTCATTTCTTTGCTTTCTTGGAGTAGGGTAAGATTATCATCAGTAAAATAGTAGCAAGGTACCTGCATTTTTTGTGCGGCAGCTATCCATTCAAAAAAAGGATCTAGCTGTCGAACAAATACAATACAACTGGCGTGAGCAATTTCCGAGATCGGCCAACCTCCAGGATATCGTATAACGCGAACACGACTCTTCCATTC
This sequence comes from Pseudomonas sp. FW305-3-2-15-E-TSA4, assembly GCF_058787295.1. Classification (NCBI taxonomy): domain Bacteria; kingdom Pseudomonadati; phylum Pseudomonadota; class Gammaproteobacteria; order Pseudomonadales; family Pseudomonadaceae; genus Pseudomonas; species Pseudomonas sp. FW305-3-2-15-E-TSA4. The sequence continues at coordinate 155,221 of NZ_JBYSZP010000008.1, forward strand.
CTTAGGCAAATAATCGAAATAGATACTTGTGCAAGCATCATGATTACCAGTGATAACCAGAACTTTTCTATTGTCATCTGAGTCATTTGAAGAACTAGAGATATTAAAATTATTTCTAGTTCGCGCGTGTGCAAATGCCATTTCTCTTACTGCGACCGCGGTACAATGCGACGCGGAGTTCGGCAGAGTAAAAATGTCGTACTCTTCAAACTTTGAAGGTCGAAGACTGTTATCACGCTCTTGCCGCATCTTTTCTTCAGACGCCCAAGTATCTAGAGCATAAGTATTGCCAAGACTATCATTAGTAGCCGGCCCACTAATTTCCCCAACGCATACATCTACGAAACGTAAAGTATATTTTCTGGAAATTCTTCTCCATAGATCCCAATCACACAAACGAGTCATCAGAATGTGTGGATCGTAAAGACCTATATCATCAAGTATGCAGCGAGGCACCAGAACAGCATTATTCGAAATACAATTCCAACTGTTTATATTATGAGAGGCTAAACTAGCGCCAAGCGATACGACCTGTTCTTTATTCGTACCAAGTTCTTTGATTCTCATACCCACTGTCCCATACACAACCTGATCAGGCGTCATCTGTGCGTGAGAAAGAAGCTCATCCAGAGCTTCGGGGAAAAATACATCGTCATCAAAAGCGAACGCGATGAAGTCACCACGAGATTTGGCGTATGCTTCATATTCGGAAATTGCTGGGAGACCAATATTCTCAATATGGCGAAGGCAACTCACCCGCCCATCTTTCTCCATGAACTCTGCTATAATTTCAGCACTTCCATCGGTACTAGCATCATCTACGATGATCAGTTCGAGCTCATTTAAAGTTTGGTTCAAAACGGACTCGATTGCCTTACGAAATTTGCCACTTTTGGCGCGCCTGAACGTTGGCAGAAGTACAGAAACGATCGGGCGAGAGCCATCAACGTAAGAGCTACCAGGGATCCATTGAGTTTCGCGGATGAGATCTTTGACTTTCATGTTTAAAAACCTTAAACAGTTGTCGAATAGTTATCTGAGTAAGTCTTTAGCACTTGGTCAGTTTTGCCATCCATGCGGATTTTTCCTTTTTCAAGCCAAATCGTACGTTCACAAAAATCACTTACCAAATCCGGAGAGTGGCTTGAAAAAACGAGTATTTTTCCTTGGGTCATGAACTTTTTCATACGCTCTTGAGCTTTATGGGCAAAATTTATATCCCCTGCGCCCATAACCTCATCGAGCAGCAAAACTTCCGGATTAATTGCAGTAGACACAGAAAATGCAAGGCGTATAAACATCCCGGCGGAATAAGTACGTACCGGATAATTCAAAAAATCGCCCAGCTCTGAAAACTCGGCAATTTCGTCCATCTTGGCTTTAATTTCCCTTGGTTTTAAACCCAACAAGAGTGCACGAATTCGGATATTATCCCAACCTGACTGATTCATCTCGAAACCAGTCGCAAACTCAAACATAGGACAAACATGCCCTCGCGTTTGGGCTGACCCAGAAGTAGTTGGATATATACGGGCCATAACTTTTAGCAGTGTGCTTTTTCCAGCGCCATTCAATCCGATTAGACCGACGCGTTCGCCTCGTGCGATAGACAGATTGATGTTAGAAAGGGCATTAATCGTATACTCTTTAGTATTAGACGTCGCAGGTCTACGAAGTATCGTATTTTTAATCCGGCCTACAAAATCAGTCTGCCCGGTAAAAACAACACTTGCATCTTTCAGGGCTATAGAAATATCGCTCATAACATATAAACCACTTTCTTATCCATTTTAGACCCAAGCACTATGCAGACTAACCATAGAAGCGTTAAGTAAGCCGCGCAAAACATATAATCCTGCTTAACCGCAAATGTTCCTTCTAGAATTGGAAAACGTATAACATCCACCAAATAATAAAGTGGATTATACTTATATATAAAATCCAACCCACGATCTTTAAGCATGGCAACGGGAAACATGATTGGTGTAACAAAAAACAACACTTGGAAAATTCCGCTCATGGCATGCGGAAGATCTCTAAAACGTGCGGAAAGATACGCGCTCAAAGTGATGTGTCCCAAGCCCGCGACCAAGAGAATGCCAAGACCTGGCAGTGCATAAAGCCAACCCATTGGTTTAAATCGATCAAAAAAAAGTAATGTACCTGCCAACGCGATAACGCCAACTAGCATTACTACAGTCAATGTTACCAGCACGCGAAATAGATAAATCTGCTTCGGAAAGGAAAACTGCTTAATATAGCCCTCAGACCCTACAAACGCGTACCCTCCATCAACAAAAGATGAAACTAGGAATCCCCAGACTATCAAACCACACGTGAGGTAAGGAAGAAATTCCGCCATAGGCTGTTTAAGTAATACTCCATATACCATACCCGCACCTAAAACCATCATTGCAAGATTGATAAGTATCCAGAGCGGCCCCATAGCGGATCTGCGAAAGCGCGCCTTGATATCCTGCAGGCCCATATATAGCCATACACGCCACTCAAGGAACGATTTTAATGCACTAGGTAAAAAACTATTTTGACTGATCATCTAAAGCCTATTTAGCTCAAGCACTATTAATTTGCCTTTACGGGAAACTTCAACAAAACCCAGTTTCACGTATAACGAGATCGCTCTAACGTTCTCCGCCAGCACCTCTAAAAACAAAGTTTCAAGCCCTATTTGATGCCAGCAGGTATTGATCAACAGCTGGCAGCCCCGCTTGATATAGCCCTTACCGGCTTTGTCCGGCGCGGCAAGAAAGCGGCCGACTTCGGCTCGCTTTCTGTCCAAATCCACGCCATAGACAGCACACTGCCCCACTAACTCACCATCTGCCTCGATAACAAACACAAAATCGTCAGACTTTTTTTGATAGGATTCAAACCATTTGATGTGGCTGCCCCATTCAATGATGTTCGAGTTAATAAACCATCGGCGGTTTTCGTCCCTGTTTCTCCAGGCCAGAGTGGCCGGTAAATCAGCTACTTCTAGTAGACGGATCCCGACGACTTCATCAGATGTTGAGTAGAGGGTAGGTTTCATTTTGCGTACTTGGCTACCAGTTGAGATACGGTGTCAACATCGGCTTTGCTTAGACCCATATGGACCGGCAACGAAATGATTTCCTGAGAGGCCAGCGCTGCTTTAGGGCAAGAGCCATTACCATGCGCGTACATGCGGTATTCCGTGTTATCACGGTAATGCACGCCTGGGTACACTTGATGCTCATTGAGTGCGAGCATCAGTTCTTCACGGTTTTTGACACGAATTTGCACCAGGTGAGTCGACGATTCACATTCTGGGTTAATGTCGATAAACCGGACCTTGTCGTTACCAGCCAGGTTTTCGCGGTACCAGTTAGCGATTTGGCGACGGTAGGCGTTATCACGATCCAGGTATTTCAATGCAACTAGACCCATTACTGCCATGATCGAGTTGCCGTGGTACTTAAAGCCCACCTCTTCAACATCATACATCCACTTATACGCGCCCTGAGCGGCGGTACGTGCATAAGTATCCTTGTTGATGCCCAGCCAGCTCATCTTGCGAACACGCTCGTCATCTTCCGCCTTTTTGAAGCAGATCATGCCGGAGTCAGCAGTTGCCAGATTTTTTACGGCCTGGAAGCTGAACACCACAACGTCTGCTTCCGGACATACGTGACGTCCGTTAATACGGGTACCAGACATGTGGGCAGCATCGAGAATCAACGCGATGTTGCGCGCCTTGCAAATTTCAACAATTTTCTGGTACTGACCGACATTGCCGCCAATACCTACAAAGATCAGTGCTTTGGTCTTGTCAGTAATGCGCTGCTCGACGCTTGCAGGATCCAGACACAGCGAGTCATCAACATCCGCAAATACAGGCTTCAGACCTGCACAGAGAATCGCGTGGTTAGTGGATACGAAAGTAAGAGGAGTAGTAATGACCTCTGCATCATCGTCCCAGCCGTTCTTTGTCTTGAACAGTCTAAAAGCCAACTCAAGACCGACGGTATTCGACGAAAGAAAATGTGCGTGCGGCAGTCCGGTGTAGGACTTCCATGCTTCTTCCATCTCAACAGTTTTAAAACCTAATCCAGTCCAGCCTTTCTCAAGACATTCACGAATACCTTCAAGGCATTCGTCGACACGAAAGTTAGGTACAAACAGTTGAATTGACATGTATTTAGCCTCGAATTACAAGTGCTGTGCGGTTTTAATTTTTAATCTAGGTATATCTTTCGCAGAAAGCCTCGAAAAAGAGGCTATTCTGCTATCTGCAAATCAATGACTCTCGTGCTCCAAGAGACGCTTCAGATACTTGCCGTACCCGTTCTTGATTAATGGTGCAGCTAACGCTAGCAATTGATCGTCCGATATCCATCCCTTGCGCCATGCCAACTCTTCCGGGCATGCTACCTTAAGACCTTGCCGGTTCTCCAAGGTTGCGATGAAATGGCTCGCCTCAAGAAGGGACTCATGAGTGCCCGTGTCAAGCCAGGCATACCCCCTTCCCATAATTTCCACCGATAGGCTATTACGCTCTAGATAGACACGATTAACATCTGTAATTTCCAACTCACCACGCTCAGATGGCTTGATGCTCTTGGCGATTTCTACAACATCTGCATCATAAAAATATAGGCCTGTCACGGCGTAGCTGGATTTCGGCACCACAGGCTTCTCTTCCAAGCTGATAGCCTTGCCCGACTTACTGAACTCGACCACGCCATATCGTTCTGGGTCATTTACATGATATGCAAAGACACTTGCTCCGCTTTCACGCTGCGTAGCATTTGCTAAGAGCTCCTGGAAATCATGCCCATGGAAAATATTATCACCCAACACCAAAGCACATGCACTACCGTCAAGAAATTCTTCACCGATAATAAATGCTTGAGCTAAACCATCCGGACTCGCCTGAATTGCATAACTAAGATTGATTCCCCACTTTTCACCACTGCCTAAAAGCTGCTCGAAGCGAGGTGTATCTTGGGGTGTAGAAATGATCAAGATATCTCGGATCCCCGCCAGCATAAGTGTGCTTAGCGGATAATAAATCATCGGCTTATCAAAAACCGGCAATAGCTGCTTTGAAATTGCAAGTGTTGCTGGGTGTAAGCGTGTACCCGAACCACCCGCAAGAATTATACCTTTACGATACATAATCATCCCTGCCTAGCTATATCAGAAAGCGTTCGCTTAATATGAATCTTCCAATCAGGAATATTTATATTGAACGCGGTTTTAATTTTCGAATTGTCAAGCCTAGAATTTTTTGGCCGAATAGCTTTAGTAGGGTACTCGGAGCTGCCGACAGGGCGAATATCTTCTTCAGTGCACTTTAACTGCACACCCAATTTAAGCGCCTCGGATATTAAATAACGAGCGTACTCGTACCAGCTTGCGTATCCAGATGCAACCAAGTGATAGGTACCACTCAATCTCTCGGAGCTATCACCGCTTAGAATTCGATAAAGACACAACACAGTCGTATCAGCGACCAGAGATGCACAAGTTGGAGCACCGGCTTGATCATCCACTACCGAGAATGAGCTTTTACTCGCTGCCAGACGGAGAATAGTTTTGGCGAAATTTCCACCCCTAGCAGAGTAAACCCAACTCGTTCTAAATAGAAGATAATTGCACCCGCTAGCGATTACCGCCTTCTCACCTAAAGCTTTTGATCTTCCATACGCGCTTAATGGATTAGGAAGATCTGCTTCGATGTAAGGGGATGCAGACTCTCCATCAAAAACATAGTCTGTCGAATAGTGCACGAGCCAAACGCCGTTCGCCGCTGCGTAATCAGCGAGCACTTTCACGAGATGATAATTGATTTTCTGCGCTTCTTGCTCGCAGGACTCTGCTAAGTCCACAGCATTATAGGCAGCCGCATTGACGATAACATCTGGGCGTTCCTGCTCCAGATAAACAGACACAGCTTCCAAATCAGAGAGGTCGACTTTACTGCGATCACAAGCGACCAAGGTTCCAAGCAAAGGTAGGGAGCGCTGTAGCTCCCACCCAACCTGTCCGTTACTTCCAAGCAGCACAATTTTTCTCATACGTACTGCCTGCTTACCCACTCTCGATAAGCACCGCTCGTGACGTTACCTACCCACACCTGGTTGTCGAGGTACCATTCGACAGTCTTTCGAATACCCGTTTCGAAAGTCTCCGCCGGCTTCCAGCCCAATTCACGCTCAAGCTTCCGAGCGTCAATTGCGTAGCGGCGATCGTGGCCTGGACGGTCTGTCACATACGCGATCTGCTGGTTATATGGCTGGCCATCGGCACGTGGGCGCAACTCGTCCAGCAAACTGCAAACAGTGTGTACGATCTCGAGGTTTGGCTTCTCGTTCCATCCGCCAACGTTGTAGGTTTCGCCAACCACCCCAGCTTCCAATACACGACGAATAGCGCTGCAATGGTCTTTGACATAGAGCCAATCACGAATTTGTTGACCGTCGCCATAAACAGGCAATGATTTACCGGCAAGCGCGTTGACGATCATCAACGGGATGAGTTTTTCCGGGAAATGATAAGGCCCGTAGTTATTCGAGCAGTTGGTGGTCAGTACGGGCAAACCATAGGTGTGATGGTAGGCGCGTACCAAGTGGTCACTGGCAGCCTTACTTGCAGAGTAGGGACTATTCGGCTCGTACTGATGAGTTTCGGTGAACGCCGGATCATCTTTAGCCAGCGAGCCATAGACCTCATCAGTGGAAACGTGCAAGAAGCGGAACGCTTCTTTGGCGCCTGACTCGAGCCCGCCCCAATAGGCGCGCACTGCTTCCAGAAGGCGGAAGGTGCCGACGATGTTTGTTTCGATGAAATCTTCCGGACCATGAATAGAGCGGTCGACGTGCGATTCAGCAGCGAAATTCAAGATCGCACGTGGCTTATGCTCGTTCAACAGGCGAGCTATCAGCTCACCATCACCGATATCGCCCTGCACAAATACGTGGCGCACATCTTTGTCCAGACTGGCCAGGCTTTCCAGGTTGCCCGCATAAGTCAGCTTGTCCAGGTTGATCACCTGTTCATCCGACTGCGCCAGCCAGTCCAGTACAAAGTTCGCCCCGATAAAACCGGCCCCGCCGGTGACTAAGATGGTCATAAATTTAGATCTTTTTCAGTAGAACTACGAGAATAAGCCCCAGGTTTCCAAGCAGTGTCTGCCGGTAGATACCAGCCCGCTGGAATCCCAGGATTCTTGAGAAGAGTTTCTGCTTGCGTGCTTTTTTGAAGCGATCCAACGTCACCTGGTGCTCAGGGCTCAGACGATGATGCATTGCTTCGAGCGCTTTGATGATCTGATCATTCCACTTGCTGAACCGGCCCTGGTAAATCAGCGGTATGCGCTTGAGACGCGCAGACCAACCGGAGTTTCCACCAATCAGGTTTTCGTCGTGCTGGCGATACAACAACGCCGGTTCAGGATCGTAATGAACCTCGCCCCCCGCCCCGGAAACAAGCAAATAAGCCCACCAATCGTGACATGGAATATCCACGTCATAGCCTGCCTCAAGCAAAAGCTTTTGGGCCGCCCTATTGAATACCATGGTGTTACCGCCACCAATGCTTTGAACGAGAGCGTTCGAGAAACGTGGTGGAAGGCTAAACCGGGGCGAATACCCAAACGAATCACCTGTTTCACCGATCAGCTCTGTGCGACCACAGTACAACGCAGGGACATCACCGGGGATACCCTGCAGCCAATCAAGTGCCTTCTGGAGTTTGAAATCCTTCCAGATGTCGTCTTGATCAGACCAGGCAAAGAAGTCCGCATCGATATCCGCTCGGCAGGCGAGAGACAGGAAATTGGCTACAAACCCTCTTTTGGGGCCTGTCGCAATGTGGACGCGCTCTGCGCCCACCTTGACTTGAAATGCTTTCAGGATTGCCAGTGTCGCGTCCTGAGAACCATCGTCGGAAACATATAGTTTCCAATTGCGATACGTCTGACGCTCGAGCGAGTCGAGTTGCTCAGCGAGAAATGATGCGCCGTTGTATGTACACATAAGAATTGCGACGTCCGCAAGACGCTCGCCAGCTACCTGGGCGGCATTATCTGTACCAAAACTCTGGCTGGAAACCGTCACAAAATCCCTCTTTGCACGAACCGTCGCCCCGCAAAGAGCGCCATCACTTATAAAAAAGCCAATCAGTATTTGCTTTTGTTCTTAGCAAGCAATGCTACATTCTACATCAATTGATGCAACGCACACTTAAAAAAGCGACGACAGCCACCACCATCAGCGCTTGCCTCGCCCTCACTCTGCAGTGCTTGCGAAAACGAATGCAGTCTGACCGAAACGAGCCGTATCGCCCCACCCCGCACGCCATGCTGACAAAAAAAATCCTGCCTCCCGACCTGAGAATCTGACAGCTTTAAGGGATGGCGAAATGGACAGGCCGCAAGGATGCGGAGGTATGCATCATCTGCGCCTTGTACACCGCATGATGAAACCACCACGGATCACCCGGGAGGCGATCACTGAACTCATAATTATTTTTTAGACTTTCAGCCTTTATTTTTTACCAGCATTTTTAGCCAGCAAACAAAAAAGAATAATACTTTATCGCGCATCCGACGCCGGCAACTCCACGCACTGAACGATAGCCTGAGCATTTGCAAACCATGCAATGGGAGCCAACTCGCTACAAAAGGATCAAACTCCTGCCCCGTTAGTCGAGCAATGAGTTGCACCTGACTGAACCACCAACCATCATGAATAGTTTTGTATCGAGAAATTAAAGACCGAAGCCCCGTATTGGCACCTACTTGATTACGATCGTGCTGCCGATACAGCATAGAAGGCACTGGATCGATATACCAACGATATCCATGACTCCGTGCGTATGCGTAGAAAAACCAATCATGCAGACTCACGCCCTGTAAAGCTTCCCAATTCGCAAGCACCGAAGATTTAATGGACTGCGACAACCTGCTGCTAAAGACATAAGTACAGCCCGGACCAGCCGCCTCAAACAGATAATCCCATTTAACTTGAGACTGAGCTTTATCCAACAAACGCGTCTTACCATCTAACCAGAAAGCAGTGACATTACTGGAATATGCATCAACCTCCTGCCGCCCGAGGCCGACCACAGCGCGCTGCAACTTATCAACGCACCAGATATCATCCTGATCAGCAAAAGCAACAAAATCAAACCCGTCGAATTCAACATCACGAATCAGTCGAAAAAAGTTGCGCGACGCACCACCAAACTTTCCGGCATCGGGCAGTACAATGACATTCGACACTCTCGTTGCCAGCGCCGCACACCAAGCTTCCGTGCCATCAGTGGAAGGATCGATACTAATATATACGCTAACATCCACCCCGGACTGAGCAAAAATCGAAGCAATTTGCTCTTCAATCCACTGCATGCCATTGTAAGCGGCCAACAAGACCGCAACTTTTGGTATTTTCCCTGACATGCCATCCCACTTGTAACGTTAAACTTGAAAACTGAAAACCTCAGACAACAAGCCCGCACTGAAACTTTCCGAAGATTTAAATGCGCATAGCGTATACACACCAGCGAGCTTCAATACCGCTAGCATAGAAGAACGTAAAACGCTGACTTGCAGCTGATCGAAAACGGAGTCATCGCAGCGGGAGATCATGACCACTAAAAATCAACCCGGAGGAGCGCTTCAACCGTTAAGCAACCATTCACACCTTAAGCCTAGCCAGCCCTAGGTGCATTGTCACAACTTAAACAAAACGCTTGCGCGCACGCTTAGCAAAACGCCCCAGAAACCAGGCGAGCATCGGCCCCACAAGCATTCCAATCAGCAATGCCGCGATCACAACGAGGGAGATGGGCAGCTGAGGCACAGACCATCCGAGAAACAACAACGACACTGACTGCTGATTTTCCAGCACGAAAGCCAGGATCACCAGCACCAACAAAAGAACGAAAACACCAAAAAATATACGTTTGAGATTACGCACCTACGCCCCCTTGATAATTAGTAGCGCGGATCAAACGCCTTCCTCCTCTTCCTCATTCACCCGGTCACGCAGCTCCTTGCCCGGCTTGAAATGCGGAACGAATTTGCCGTCGAGACTAACCGACTGACCAGTCTTTGGATTGCGCCCGACGCGCGGCGCACGATAGTGCAGGGAGAAGCTGCCAAACCCACGGATCTCGATGCGATCACCAGTGGCCAGACATTGGGACATTTGTTCAAGCATGGTCTTGATGGCCAGCTCCACATCCTTGGATGAGAGTAGCCCTTGATGGGTGACAATTCGTTCGATCAACTCCGACTTCGTCATATTTTTCCCTTCTTTTTCAAGCAGCTAGATCAGCGCTTGAAAGGTTTTAGCACGCCCGGAAGATTTTGAACAGCCCAGGGATTGACATATCTTCCTTGGCGCCGAAACGCCTGTTTTCAGTGCACAAAAGCACAAGCCGAAGCAGCACACACTCAACGGCACATGACCAGCATGGTTCGAGTGACGTAGCCTGCGGGATTGAAGCCAAACGGATATTCATCTTCATCCTTGGCCTGATCAGATCGGGTGATTACCCTGTAACCCGCGCCCTTGCACTCCTTCGCTGCGCGCTTTTGGCATTTCTCCCACCCCGAACCCAGACCAGAGCAGTCGATCTCGATACCGCTGACGCCACGCACAGCATGCGTTTTGGCACTTGTGGTGCAGCCAGCCAGTACCAACACCGCAATCAAGACAATAAATCTGTTCATCCACTTCCTTATGCCAGGCAACGCCCGACTACTGCACGACTAATACCCAGCTTAGTCGCGAATAGGCGATTGATCCGATTAAAGAAACAGACAACCCGCTGAAGTGATTGGTTTCACCGTAGCCTCGATACACGCAAACCGCGGCGCGCACCGCCACCAAATCGCAGGCACAAAAAAGGGCGACCGAAGTCGCCCTTTTTCATGATCAAGCAGAACTTAGTTCTGTTTGGCCATTGCTTGACGCAGCAGTGCCGCCATAGTGGTGTCAGCTGCTTCACCTTCCGGAGCTGCTTTCAGGCTCTGGATGGCTTCTTTCTCTTCAGCATCGTCTTTCGACTTGATCGAGAGCTGGATTACGCGGCTCTTGCGGTCAACGCTGATGATCTTGGCTTCAACTTCCTGGCCTTCTTTCAGAACGTTGCGCGCGTCTTCAACGCGGTCACGGCTGATTTCAGAGGCTTTCAGGGTTGCTTCGATGTCGTCGGCCAGAACGATGATGGCGCCTTTGGCGTCAACTTCTTTCACGGTACCGGTCACGATAGCGCCCTTGTCGTTAACCGAGACGTACTCGGAGAACGGATCGCTTTCCAGTTGCTTGATGCCCAGAGAGATGCGCTCGCGCTCTGGGTCAACCGACAGGATGACGGTGTCCAGCTCGTCGCCCTTCTTGAAACGACGTACGGCTTCTTCGCCCACTTCGTTCCAGGAGATGTCGGACAGGTGAACCAGACCGTCGATGCCGCCGTCCAGACCAATGAAGATACCGAAATCGGTGATCGACTTGATGGTGCCGGAGATCTTGTCGCCCTTGTTGAACTGGCCAGAGAAGTCTTCCCACGGGTTCGACTTGCACTGCTTGATGCCCAGGGAGATACGACGACGCTCTTCGTCGATGTCCAGAACCATGACTTCCACTTCGTCGCCGACTTGTACGACTTTCGAAGGGTGGATGTTCTTGTTGGTCCAGTCCATTTCCGAAACGTGTACCAGACCTTCAACGCCTTCTTCCAACTCAGCGAAGCAGCCGTAGTCGGTCAGGTTGGTTACACGAGCGGTAACGCGAGTGCCTTCTGGGTAACGGGCTTTGATAGCAACCCATGGATCTTCGCCCAGTTGCTTCAGGCCCAGGGAAACACGGTTGCGTTCGCGATCGTATTTCAGAACCTTGACGTCGATTTCGTCACCAACGTTGACGATTTCGGAAGGATGCTTGATACGCTTCCACGCCATGTCGGTGATGTGCAGCAGGCCGTCCACGCCACCCAGATCGACGAATGCGCCGTAATCGGTGAGGTTTTTGACGATACCTTTGACTTGCTGGCCTTCCTGCAGGGATTCCAGCAGAGCTTCACGCTCGGCGGAGTTCTCGGCTTCCAGGACGCTGCGACGGGAAACGACAACGTTGTTGCGCTTCTGGTCCAGCTTGATGACCTTGAATTCCAGCTCTTTGCCTTCCAGGTGCGTGGTGTCGCGCACTGGACGGACGTCAACCAGGGAACCTGGCAGGAACGCACGGATGCCGTTAACGTCGACAGTGAAGCCGCCTTTAACCTTACCGTTGATAACGCCCTTGACCACTTCCTCAGCTGCGAAGGCTGCTTCCAGAACGATCCAGCATTCAGCGCGCTTGGCTTTTTCACGGGACAGCTTGGTTTCACCGAAACCGTCTTCAACCGAGTCCAGAGCAACGTGAACTTCGTCACCGACATTGATAGTCAGGTCGCCAGCGTCGTTGTAGAACTGTTCCAGCGGGATGAGTGCTTCAGACTTCAGGCCAGCGTGAACGGTTACCCAGCGAGCCTGGTAATCGATATCAACGATAACACCGGTGATGATGGAGCCTGCCTGAAGGTTCAGGGTCTTTAGGCTTTCTTCAAAGAGTTCCGCAAAGCTTTCGCTCATTTTAATTCCTGTAGATGAGGGCGAAGAATACGCCCATCTCCACACCCCAGACGGTGTGGGTTAGTTTCATTTAAAAGAAGCGCTGCAGGACTATGACTGGTCCCCTGCGGCCTTCTTGGTCACCCGGCGATATCGCGAATGGCGATCTCGCTCATGATGCGTTCAAGCACCTGATCGATGGACAACTCCGTGGAATCCAGCTGTATCGCATCAGCCGCCGGCTTGAGCGGGGCTACTGCGCGCTGGGTATCACGCTCGTCGCGTGCACGGATCTCATCTAGCAGACTCGACAGACTAACACCCTCGACTTTGCCCTTCAACTGCAAATATCGGCGGCGCGCCCGTTCCTCGGCACTGGCAGTGAGGAAAATCTTCAGCGGCGCATCCGGAAAAACCACTGTGCCCATGTCGCGACCGTCGGCCACCAGGCCCGGCGCTTCCTGGAAAGCACGCTGGCGCTGCAGCAGCGCCTCGCGTACCGCCGGCAATGCGGCCACCTGAGAAGCGCCGGAGCCGACGCTTTCAGTACGGATGACGTCGCTGACTTCATCGCCTTCCAGAATGATGCGCTGCAGTTGACCGTCGGTCGCCGCGATGAACTGCACATCCAGATGAGCGGCCAGTTTCTTCAGCAGCTCTTCATTGGTCAGGTCGACACCATGGTTGTGCGCAGCGAACGCCAGCAGGCGATACAGCGCACCGGAATCCAGCAGATTCCAGCCCAGACGCTTGGCCAGGATCCCGGCGACCGTGCCCTTGCCCGAACCGCTTGGCCCATCGATGGTGATGACCGGTGCAATGTTTTTCACGACTGAGCCTCTTGAGCCACGCGAATGCCGACCTGCGCGCACAGCGCGAGGAAGTTCGGGAATGACGTCGCGACGTTGGCGCAATCATGGATGCGGATCGGTGCAGTGGCGCGCAGCGAAGCGACGCTGAAAGCCATGGCGATACGGTGATCACCGTGACCATGCACTTCCCCGCCACCGATCTGGCCGCCATCAATGATGATGCCGTCCGGAGTCGGCTGGCACTTGACGCCCAGCGCCAGCAAGCCGTCCGCCATGACTTGAATGCGATCCGATTCCTTGACCCGCAGCTCTTCGGCACCGGTCAGCACGGTACGACCTTCGGCACACGCCGCCGCCACGAACAGCACCGGGAATTCGTCGATGGCCAGTGGCACCAACGCTTCCGGAATCTCGATACCCTTGAGTTTAGCAGCGCGCACGCGCAGGTCAGCCACTGGCTCGCCGCCAACTTCACGCTGGTTTTCCAGAGTGATGTCCGCGCCCATCAGACGCAGAATGTCGATGACGCCGGTACGGGTCGGGTTGATGCCAACGTGCTCCAGCACCAGCTCGGAACCTTCGGCGATTGACGCCGCCACCAGGAAGAACGCCGACGACGAGATGTCGCCCGGCACTTCAATATGGGTCGCCGTCAGCTTGCCGCCAGACTCGACCGACGCGGTGGCGCCATCGACGCTCACCGGGTAGCCGAAACCACGCAGCATGCGTTCGGTATGGTCACGAGTCGGCGCCGGCTCGGTCACGGTGGTCTTGCCTTCCGCGTACAGACCCGCCAGCAGCAGGCAGGACTTCACCTGAGCACTGGCCATCGGCATGGTGTAGGTCAGACCTTTGAGCTTGTGCCCGCCACGAATGGTCATCGGCGGACGACCTTCGGCAGCGGTTTCGATCACGGCGCCCATTTCACGCAGCGGATTGGCCACACGATTCATCGGACGCTTGGACAGCGACGCATCGCCGGTCAGTGTGCTGTCGAAGTTCTGCGCCGCCAGCAGGCCGGACAACAGGCGCATCGAGGTGCCGGAGTTGCCCAGATAGATCGGACCCGGCGCAGGCTTCAGACCGTGCAGGCCGACGCCGTGAATGGTCACACGACCGTGGTGCGGGCCTTCGATGACCACGCCCATGTCGCGAAATGCCTGCAAGGTCGCCAGGGCATCTTCGCCCTCGAGGAAACCTTCAACCTCGGTCACGCCTTCGGCCAGCGAGCCGAGCATGATCGAGCGGTGGGAAATCGATTTGTCACCTGGTACGCGAATCCGACCGGACAGGCGGCCACCAGGTTGAGCCAGGAAAATCAGATCGTTGGAATTCATAGCGTCCACATAGGCCCTGCGGGCCAGGATTTTACTGAAATGCTCGCGGGCAACCCGGGCGCGCGTGAAGACGCCCAACAATTGGTGCCCATCCCCTGCATCGACCGCGTCGCGCAAGGCGTCGAGGTCGCTGCGAAATGTATCGAGTGTGCGCAGGACAGCCTCGCGGTTGGCGAGGAAGATGTCGTGCCACATCACCGGGTCGCTTCCGGCGATTCTTGTGAAATCGCGGAAACCGCCCGCAGCGTAACGGAAGATCTCAAGGTTTTCATTGCGTTTGGCCAACGAGTCGACCAGACCGAAGGCCAGCAGGTGCGGCAGATGACTGGTCGCGGCCAACACTTCATCGTGGCGCTCGACCTGCATGTGCTCGACGTCGGCACCCAGTTCGCGCCACAAGCGATCAACCACCGCCAGTGCGGCCGGGTCGGTCTGCTCGAGCGGCGTCAAAATCACCTTGTGCCGACGGAACAGCTCAGAGTTGGAAGCTTCCACCCCGCTCTGCTCGGAGCCGGCAATTGGATGGCCCGGCACGAAGCGCGCCGGCATACCACCGAACGCCTCGGTCGCCGCGCGCACCACATTGCCCTTGGCGCTGCCGACATCGGTCAGAATCGCCTGGCCCAGATCAACACTCGCCAGACGCGCGAGCACCTTCTCCATAGCCAGAATCGGCACTGCCAGTTGAATCACGTCGGCACCCTGACACGCAGCGATCAGGTCTTCTTCGCAACGGTCCACCACACCCAACTCGACCGCCAGCTTGCGCGATTGCGGGTCGAGATCGACCCCGACCACCTCGCGGCAGAGACCGCTTTCACGCAAGCCTTTGGCAAACGAACCACCGATCAAGCCCAGACCGACCACTACAAGGCGACCGATCATAGGTGCAGCAGATTGCAGAGCAGTGACATCACCCACGAGCCAGAACCTTACGCAGCGCTTCGAGGAAGCGGCTGTTTTCCGCCGGCAGACCGATGGTCACCCGCAGGTGGTTCGGCATCCCGTAATTGGCCACCGGACGCACAATCACGCCTTCACGCAGCAGCCCCTGGAAAATCGGCGCGGCTACCTGACCGAGATCGACGCAGATGAAGTTGCCTTTGGACTCGATCCAGCTCAGACCCAACTCACGGAACCCCGCCTGCAACTGCTGCATGCCGGATTCGTTGAGCTGACGGCTTTGCGCCAGATACTCTTCGTCTTTCAGCGCCGCACAGGCCGCGGCCAGGGCCAGGCTGTTGACGTTGAACGGCTGGCGCACGCGGTTCAGCACGTCCGCTACTACCGCAGTGGACAGGCCATAACCGACGCGCAGCGCCGCCAGACCGTAGGCCTTGGAGAACGTGCGCGATACCAGCAGATTCGGGTACGCCGCGAGGAAGTCCAGACCGTCCGGCAGATCACTGCCTTCGGCGTATTCGATGTACGCCTCGTCCAGCACCACCAGGACGTGCTCCGGCACGTCCTGCAGGAACTCGTCCAGCGCTTCGGCGCCGAACCAGGTACCGGTCGGGTTGTTCGGATTGGCGATGAATACCACGCGGGTGTTGGCGTCGATGGCCGCAAGCATCGCAGACAGGTCATGCCCCCAGTCTTTGGCCGGAACCACTTTGGCCTGCGCACCGACAGCCTGGGTGGCGATCGGGTAGACGGCGAACGCATGCTCGCTGAACACGGCGTTCAGGCCCGGCGCCAGATAGGCGCGCGCCACCAGCTCAAGAATATCGTTGGAGCCGTTGCCCAGGGTCACCTGGTTCAGCTCGACGCGGCACCGCTCGGCCAACAGCGATTTCAGCGCGAAGCCGTTGCCGTCCGGATAGCGGGTCAGCTCGGCCAGTTCTTCGCGGATCGCCGCCAAGGCTTTCGGACTGGCGCCCAGCGGATTTTCGTTGCTTGCCAGTTTGACGATTTTCGCCGGATCCAGATCCAGCTCGCGCGCCAGTTCGTCCACAGGCTTGCCCGGAACGTACGGCGAAAGTTGTTGCACGCCCGGCTGTGCCAGAGCGAGGAAGTTGCCACTCATTTGCTACCGCCCCTTAGAGAACTGCTTTCGGGTAGGAACCCAGCACTTTGAGTGCTACTGCTTCCTGACTGATCTTTTCCAGCACACCTTTGATCAGCGGATCACGGTGATGGCCGACGAAGTCGATGAAGAACACGTAGGTCCATTTGCCGCTGCGCGACGGACGGGTTTCGATCCGGGTCAGGTCGATCCCGTTGTCATGGAACGGCACCAGCAGCTCGTGAAGCGCGCCAGGCTTGTTGCTCATCGAGACGATGATCGAAGTCTTGTCGTCGCCGGTCGGCGGCACTTCCTGGTTACCGATCATCAGGAAGCGCGTCGAGTTGTCCGGACGGTCTTCGATCTTCTCGGCCAGACGTGTCAGGCCGTACAAGCCTGCGGCCATGTCACCGGCAATCGCCGCCGAATTCCACTCACCCTTGACCCGCTTCGCCGCTTCAGCGTTGCTCGACACCGCCACACGCTCGACATTCGGGTAATGCGCGTCCAGCCACTTGCGGCACTGGGCCAGCGACTGCGCGTGGGAGTAGATGCGGCTGATGCTGTCGGTCTTGGTGTTTTCACCAACCAACAGGTGATGGTGAATGCGCAGCTCGACTTCGCCACAGATCACCATGTCGTGCTCGAGGAAGCTGTCGAGGGTGTGATTGACCGCGCCTTCGGTGGAGTTTTCCACCGGCACCACGCCAAAGTTCACCGCACCCGCCGCCACTTCACGGAACACTTCGTCGATTGCCGCCATCGGCTTGCTGATCACCGCGTGACCGAAGTGCTTCATGGCCGCCGCCTGGGTGAAGGTGCCCTCAGGGCCGAGGTAAGCCACTTTTAGCGGCTGCTCGAGCGCCAGGCACGAAGACATGATTTCGCGGAACAACCGCGCCATCTCTTCGTTACCCAACGGCCCCTGATTGCGCTCCATCACCCGCTTGAGCACCTGAGCCTCACGCTCGGGACGATAGAACACCGGCACTTCGCCTTCGGCCAGCGAGGCCATCTTTACTCGCGCAACTTCCTGGGCGCAGCGGGCGCGTTCGCTGATCAGCTCGAGGACCTTGCTGTCCAGAGCGTCAATGCGAACGCGCAGTGCCTTGAGTTCTTGCTCGGACATCAGCCGTGTTCCTTCTCGAATTCAGCCATGTACGCCACCAGCGCGTTGACGGCGTTGATGTCGACGGCGTTGTAGATGGAGGCGCGCATGCCGCCCACGGAGCGGTGGCCCTTGAGGTTGAGCAGGCCGCGCTCGTCGGCACCGGCGAGGAACGGCTTGTCCAGGCGATCGTCAGCCAGACGGAATGGCACGTTCATCCACGAGCGGTCCGACTTGTTGATCGGGTTGCTATAGAGGCCGCTGGCGTCGATGAAGTCGTACAGCGTGCGCTGCTTGACGTCATTGAGCTTGGCGATCGCTTCGACGCCGCCCTGCTCTTTCAGCCACTGGAACACCAGGCCGGACAGGTACCAGGCCAGGGTCGGCGGGGTGTTGTACATCGAGCCGTTATCGGCCGCGACCTTGTAGTTGAGCATGGTCGGGCACAGCGAACGCGCCTTGCCCAGCAGGTCTTCGCGGATGATGTTGACGACAATACCGCTCGGGCCGATGTTCTTCTGTGCGCCGGCGTAGATCATGCCGAAACGCGAGATGTCGACCGGACGCGAGAGGATGTCCGAGGACATATCGGCGACCAGCGGCACATCACCGGTTTCCGGGATCCACTGGAATTCCAGACCGCCGATGGTTTCGTTCGGCGCGTAGTGAACGTAAGCGGCGTCTTTCGACAGATTCCACTCGTTCTGGCCCGGAATGGCGAAATAGTCGTAAGGCTTGGCGGTGGCGGCAACGTTGACGTGGCCGTAGCGCGAGGCTTCTTCGATGGCTTTCTGCGACCAGATACCGGTGTCGATATAGTCGGCACTGCCGCCTTCAGGCAACAGGTTCAGCGGAATCTGCGCAAACTGCTGGCTGGCGCCACCCTGCAGGAACAGCACTTTATAGTTCGACGGGATATTCAGCAGGTCACGCAGGTCCTGCTCGGCCTGGGTGGCAATGGACACGAACTCATCGCTGCGATGGCTCATTTCCATGACCGACAGACCCTTGCCATGCCAATCAAGGAGTTCACCCTGGGCACGTTGCAGGACAGCTTCAGGAAGCGCCGCAGGACCGGCACAGAAGTTATAGGCTCGCTTGCTCACATCCAATCTCGCTCTGATTTGGTGGTATCACGCAATAAATCACACTACCGATCAACACAGCCCTGTGGGAGCGAGCCTGCTCGCGAATGCATCACCGCGGTGGGTCAGAGGTACCGCAGCGCCTGCATTCGCGAGCAGGCTCGCTCCCACAGGGGATCTCCATGATGTCGAAATTTCATACCGGACAAATAACAAGGGGGCGAATTTTCATCCGCCCCCTCGCTTGTCCGCTTATTCCTGCGACTCTTCGTCAGCTGCGGCGTCGAGTTGCTGGTCCTCGGCAACGTCGTCGATCACGACATCCCCCTCGAACCCGGCACCCTCTTCACCTTCAAGCTCATCGCCTTCGACTTCCGACGGCTCCTGAACCCGCTCCAGACCGACCAGGGTTTCATCCTTGGCCAGTTTGATCAGGGTCACGCCCTGGGTGTTACGGCCCAGGCTCGACACTTCGTCGACACGGGTGCGCACCAGAGTGCCCTGATCGGAGATCAGCATGATTTCTTCGCCGTCGAGCACCTGAACCGCACCGACCAGTCGGCCGTTACGCTCGTTGCTGACCATGGCGATCACGCCCTGGCCGCCACGCTTGTACTCAGGGAACTCGGTGATCGCGGTGCGCTTGCCATAACCACGCTCGGAAGCGGTGAGGATCTGGCTGCCTTCTTCCGGGATCAGCATCGAAATCAGCTTCTGCCCTTCCGGCAGACGCATGCCGCGCACACCACGTGCGGTACGGCCCATGGCACGCACGTCAGACTCTTTGAAGCGCGTGACTTTGCCGCCGTCGGAGAACAGCATCACTTCGCGCTCGCCATCGGTGATGGCCGCAGAGATCAGCACATCGCCTTCGTCCAGCTCCAGCGCGATCAGACCGACGCTGCGCTGACGGCTGAAGGATTCCAGCGGGGTCTTCTTCACGGTGCCGTTGGCGGTCGCCATGAAGATGTAGTGACCTTCGGTGTATTCCTCGACCGGCAGCATGGTGGTGATGTATTCACCATCATCCAGCGGCAGCAGGTTGACCAGCGGGCGACCACGGGCGGCACGGGACGCTTCCGGAATTTCGTAAGTCTTCAGCCAGTACACCTTGCCTTTGCTGGAGAACAGCAGCAGCGTGGTGTGACTGTTGGCTACCAGCAGGTGAGCGATGTAGTCCTCATCCTTGACGCCGGTCGCCGATTTGCCTTTGCCGCCACGGCGCTGAGCCTGGTACGCAGCCAGCGGCTGAGTCTTGGCGTAGCCACCGTGGGAGATGGTCACGACGCGCTCTTCTTCCGGGATCATGTCGCCCAGGGTCAGGTCGAGACGCGCATCGAGAATCTCGGTGCGACGCACGTCGCCGTATTCGGCGCGGATCACTTCCAGCTCTTCGCGGATCACTTCCATCAGGCGCACGGCGCTGTTGAGGATGCGGATCAGCTCGCCGATCTGGTTGAGGATCTCTTGATACTCGGCCAGCAGCTTCTCGTGCTCCAGACCGGTCAGACGGTGCAGACGCAGTTCCAGAATGGCTTGCGCCTGCTCTGGCGACAGGAAGTACTTGCCTTCACGCAGACCGTACTGCGGATCGAGGTTCTCCGGACGGCACGAATCGGCGCCGGCACGTTCAACCATCGCGACTACGGCGCTGGATTCCCAAGGGGTGCTGACCAGCGCTTCCTTGGCTTCCGACGGGGTCGGCGACGCCTTGATCAGGGCGATCACCGGGTCGATGTTCGACAGGGCAACGGCCTGACCTTCGAGGATATGACCACGCTCGCGGGCCTTGCGCAGTTCGAATACGGTACGACGGGTGACCACTTCGCGACGGTGACGGACGAAGGCTTCCAGCAGATCCTTGAGGTTCAGGATGCGCGGACGGCCGTCGATCAGCGCGACGATGTTGATGCCGAATACCGATTGCAGCTGGGTCTGGGCGTAGAGGTTGTTGAGGATCACCTCAGGCACTTCGCCGCGACGCAGTTCGATCACGACGCGCATACCGTCCTTGTCGGACTCGTCGCGCAGCTCGGTGATGCCTTCAAGCTTCTTCTCTTTGACCAGCTCGGCGATCTTCTCGATCAGACGCGCCTTGTTCAGCTGATACGGGAGTTCGGTAATGACGATCTGCTGACGGCCACCGACCTTGTCGATGTCTTCGATGATCGAACGGGCACGCATGTAAATGCGGCCGCGACCGGTGCGGTAGGCTTCGATGATGCCGGCACGACCGTTGATGATCGCGGCCGTCGGGAAGTCCGGACCAGGGATGTATTGCATCAGCTCATCGACGGTCAGCTCGGGATTGTCGATGAGGGCCAGGCAACCGTCGATGACTTCACCGAGGTTGTGCGGCGGAATGTTGGTTGCCATGCCCACGGCGATACCGCTGGAACCGTTGACCAGCAGGTTGGGGATGCGCGTCGGCATCACCGCCGGGATCATTTCGGTGCCGTCGTAGTTCGGCACCCAGTCCACGGTTTCTTTATGCAGGTCAGCCAGCAGCTCGTGCGCCAGCTTGGTCATGCGCACTTCGGTGTATCGCATGGCCGCGGCGTTGTCGCCGTCCACCGAACCGAAGTTGCCCTGACCGTCAACCAG
Organism: Pseudomonas sp. FW305-3-2-15-E-TSA4; assembly: GCF_058787295.1. Taxonomy (NCBI): domain Bacteria; kingdom Pseudomonadati; phylum Pseudomonadota; class Gammaproteobacteria; order Pseudomonadales; family Pseudomonadaceae; genus Pseudomonas; species Pseudomonas sp. FW305-3-2-15-E-TSA4. The sequence goes on from NZ_JBYSZP010000008.1 coordinate 176,776, forward strand.
CAGGTAGCGCAGGGAGAAAGGCTGAGCCATGCGGACGATGGTGTCGTACACCGCGGTATCACCGTGCGGGTGATACTTACCGATCACGTCACCGACAACACGGGCAGATTTCTTGTACGGCTTGTTGAAGTCGTTGCCCAGCTCGCTCATCGCGAACAGTACGCGACGGTGCACGGGCTTGAGGCCATCGCGCGCATCCGGCAGTGCACGGCCGACGATTACGCTCATCGCGTAGTCGAGGTAGGACTGTTTCAGCTCGTCTTCGATATTGACCGGGAGGATTTCTTTGGCCAGTTCGCCCATGAGAAGCCTGATTCCTTTTTCTGGTGAAACTTCGTCATATCCATATGGGATGTACGAAGCTCGTCGGGGCAGGCTGAGTGCCATGCGCCGACTTACGACAAATCAACAAATCGAACCGTGGATTTGCGCAGTAAAGACAGCTCCGTGAAGCTGCCTCGGAAAACGCCGGATGTTATCACAAGAGCCGCCACGCACCTATCCCCCAGATGCGCATGGAGCATAGTTAGTTGACCGATGACAGGCGTAAAGGGGACGAGAGAGGCTCAGAGCCTCTTTGAATACAGTTTTGAGGTCAGGTTTTGCGATGTTTATTGACTTTTAGGGCCCCATCGCTGGTAAGCCAGCTCCCACAGGGTCAGCGGCGAGCACAGAACCTGTGGGAGCTGGCTTGCCAGCGAAGGCGTCCTTGCAGACGCCAAAGCCAATCAATGCAGGCGCTTGCGGCACATCAACTGAGCCATTTTCGCTGTATCCGGCCGCTCGACGATGCCTTTTTCAGTGACGATCGCATCGATCAGATCCGCCGGCGTCACGTCGAACACCGGGTTGAACGCCTCGACATCGGCCCCCACGCGCTTGCCACCCACCTCCAGCAACTCGGCGCCGTCACGCTCCTCGATCGGAATGTCGTCGCCACTGGCCAGATGCATGTCGATGGTCGAACTCGGCGCCACCACCATGAAACGCACGCCGTGGTGCATGGCGTTGACCGCCAGTTGATAGGTGCCGATCTTGTTCGCCACGTCGCCATTGGCAGTGATGCGGTCAGCGCCGACGATCACCCAGGTCACGCCTTTGGTCTTCATGATGTGCGCAGCCGCCGAGTCGGCATTCAGCGTCACCGGGATGCCTTCGTTCGCCAGCTCCCAGGCCGTCAGGCGTGAACCCTGCAGCCATGGTCGGGTTTCATCGGCATAAACCCGCTCGACCATGCCTTCCAGGTACGCCGCACGAATCACCCCCAGCGCGGTACCGAAACCACCGGTGGCCAGAGCACCAGTGTTGCAGTGGGTCAGGATCGCCTGGGCATTGCCCTGATGTTTGCGGATCAGATCGACGCCGAGCTGGGCCATGGTCAGGTTGGCTTCGCGGTCGCTTTCATGAATGGCAATGGCTTCGGCTTCCAGCGCCACCAGCGGATCGGCATTGTCCTTCAGACGATCGAGCCGATCGTGCATGCGATTCAACGCCCAGAACAGGTTGACCGCCGTCGGGCGGGAATCCGCCAGCAGGGCGAAATCCTCTTCCAGCGCCGCGTACCAGTCGCCGCCTTCAGCCACGCGGGCGCGGGCCGCCAGCACAATGCCATAGGCCGCGCTGATGCCGATGGCCGGTGCGCCACGCACCACCATCGAACGAATCGCCTCAGCCACACCGGCAGCGCTGGTGTAGGCAATCCACGTTTCCTCGAACGGCAAAATACGCTGATCCAGCAGGTGGAGCGCGCCATCTCGCCAATCGATGGCCTTTACTTTCTCCGCAGCCAACAGTCGATCGCGCATCCCTCACCCCGCACTCATGAACAAAAGCCGCCGATTATAGCGATCCCCCCGCGAAGACGCTCGGGTATACTTCGCCATCCTTTACAAAAGCACTGGAACCGACCCTCGATGCCGAAACCTGCCATTGCGCTCGACTTATTATTGCTGCCGACCTGGCTGGTACCCGTCGAACCTGCAGGCGTTGTGCTCAAGGAGCATGGCCTGGGCATTCGCGACGGTCGCATCGTGTTTATCGGCCCGCGCGCCGAAGCATTGAAGTGTAACGCCACTGAAGTCCGCGAATTGCCGGACGTGCTGCTCAGCCCCGGCCTGATCAACGCTCACGGGCATGCGGCGATGACCCTGTTCCGTGGCCTGGCCGACGATCTGCCGCTGATGACCTGGCTGGAAAACCACATCTGGCCGGCCGAAGCCAAATGGGTCGATGAAGAGTTCGTCCGTGATGGCACTGACTTGGCGATTGCCGAGCAGATCAAGGGCGGCATCAGCTGTTTCTCGGACATGTACTTCTTCCCGAAAGTCGCCAGTGAGCGCGTGCACAATAGCGGCATTCGCGCGCAGATCGCGATTCCGATCCTCGATTTCCCGATCCCCGGCGCCAGCAGCGCCGATGAGGCGATTCGTCAGGGCGTCGAGCTGTTCGGCGATCTGAAGCATCACGAACGGATCAAAATCACCTTCGGCCCCCATGCACCCTACACCGTGGGCGACGAGAACCTGGAAAAAATCCGCGTGATCGCCGAAGAGCTGGACGCGTCGATCCACATGCACGTCCACGAGACCGCCTTCGAAGTCCAGCAATCGCTGGAGCATCGCGGCGAGCGGCCACTGGCCCGCCTCGGTCGTCTCGGCCTGCTCGGCCCGCGCTTCCAGGCGGTGCACATGACCCAGATCAGCGATGACGATCTGGCATTGCTGGTAGAAAGCAACACCAGCGTGATCCACTGCCCGGAATCGAACCTGAAGCTGGCCAGCGGGTTCTGCCCGGTGGAGCGCCTGTGGCAGGCTGGCGTGAACGTCGCCGTCGGCACCGATGGCGCGGCGAGCAACAACGACCTTGACCTGCTCGGCGAAACCCGCACTGCCGCGCTGCTGGCCAAAGCCGTCGCCGGCTCGGCCACCGCGCTGGACGCCCATCGTGCGCTGCGCATGGCCACGCTCAACGGCGCACGGGCCTTGGGCATCGAGGCGCAGGTCGGTTCGCTGGAGATCGGCAAGGCTGCGGACATTGTCGCTTTCGACCTGTCCGGCCTGGCTCAGCAACCGGTCTATGACCCGGTGTCGCAGCTTATTTATGCCACCGGCCGCGACTGCGTGAAACACCTGTGGGTCGCCGGTAAACAGTTACTCGACGACCGGCGCCTGACCCGTCTGGATGAACAACAGCTGGGCGTTACCGCCCGGGCCTGGGGCCAGCGCATCAGCGGCCACACCGAATCGTAAACACCGCGGAGCAGACTCCGCGGCTACAGCCCTTTTCAAGTTTTTCGAGGAATAGATCATGAGCAACGTCGACCACGCCGAAATCGCCAAATTCGAAGCCCTGGCCCATCGCTGGTGGGACCGTGAAAGCGAGTTCAAACCGCTGCACGACATCAACCCGCTGCGCGTCAACTGGATTGACGAGCGAGTCAATCTGGCCGGCAAGAAAGTTCTCGACGTCGGTTGCGGCGGCGGCATCCTCAGCGAAGCCATGGCCCAGCGCGGCGCCACTGTCATGGGCATCGACATGGGCGAAGCGCCACTGGCGGTCGCGCAACTGCATCAGCTGGAGTCCGGGGTCAGCGTCGAATACCGGCAGATCACCGCCGAAGCCCTGGCTGAAGAAATGCCCGAGCAGTTTGACGTCGTAACCTGCCTGGAAATGCTGGAGCACGTACCGGACCCGTCGTCGGTGATCCGCGCCTGCTACCGCATGGTCAAGCCCGGCGGCCAGGTGTTCTTTTCGACCATCAACCGCAACCCGAAGGCGTACCTGTTCGCCATCATCGGCGCCGAATACATCATGAAGCTGCTGCCGCGCGGCACCCACGACTTCAAGAAATTCATCCGCCCGTCCGAGTTGGGCGCCTGGAGCCGCATCGCCGGCCTGACCGTCAAGGACATCATCGGCCTGACCTACAACCCGCTGACCAAGCACTACAAGCTGGCCAGCGACGTTGACGTCAACTACATGATCCAGACCCTGCGCGAGGAGTAAGCCGATGGCCATCAGAGCAGTCCTTTTCGACATGGACGGCACCCTGCTCGACACCGCGCCGGACTTCATCGCCATCTGTCAGGCGATGCGCGCGGATCGCGGCTTGCCGCCGATGAACGACAAGCACATCCGCGACGAAATCTCCGGCGGTGCCAAAGCGATGGTCGCGGTGACGTTCTCGATGGACCCGGAATCGCCGGGCTTCGAGGAGCTGCGTCAGGAATTCCTCGAGCGTTATCTGGCCGGTTGCGCGGTACACAGCAAGCTGTTCGATGGCATGGGCGAGCTGTTGGCCGACATCGAGCGGGCCAACCTGATCTGGGGCGTGGTCACCAACAAACCGGTACGCTTTGCCGAGCCGATCATGCAGCAACTGGGGTTGGCCGAGCGCTCGGCGCTGCTGATCTGCCCGGATCACGTGAAAAACAGCAAACCGGACCCGGAGCCGCTGATCCTCGCGTTCAAAATGCTTGATCTGGATCCGTCGACGGTTTTGTTTGTGGGCGATGATCTGCGCGATATCGAGTCGGGCCGCGATGCCGGCACCAAAACCTGTGCCGTGACCTATGGCTATATCCACCCGGACGATAACCCGCGGCACTGGGGCGCGGATGTGGTGGTGGATCATCCGCTGGAGTTGCGCAAGGTGCTCGACAGCGCGCTGTGCAGCTGCTGAAAACGGCCTTTGTGGCGAGGGGATTTATCCCCGATGGGTTGCGAAGCAGCCCCCGCATTCAGGTCGATTCGCCATGCAGGTTTACGACTGCTTCGCAGCCGGTCGGGGATAAATCCCCTCACCACAAGGAAGCAGGTCTTCATGAATGGATTGTGAGGTTTTTATGTTTGATTACACCGCCCGCCCCGAATTGCTCAAGGATCGGGTCATTCTGGTCACCGGTGCCGGTCGTGGCATCGGTGCGGCTGCCGCGAAAACCTACGCCGCCCACGGCGCCACCGTGCTACTGCTGGGCAAGACCGAAGCCAATCTGACTCAGGTCTACGACGAGATCGAAGCCGCGGGGCATCCACAACCGGCAGTGATCCCGTTCAACCTCGAGACCGCCCTGCCCCATCAATACGATGAGCTGGCGGCGATGATCGAGAGCGAGTTCGGCCACCTCGACGGCTTGCTGCACAACGCCTCGATCATCGGGCCGCGCACGCCGATCGAGCAGCTGTCGGGCGAAAACTTCATGCGTGTCATGCAAGTCAACGTCAATGCCATGTTCATGCTGACCAGCACCCTGCTGCCGCTGCTCAAGCTGTCGCAGGATGCCTCGGTGGTGTTCACCTCCAGCAGCGTCGGGCGCAAGGGCCGGGCCTACTGGGGCGCTTACGGAGTATCGAAGTTCGCCACCGAAGGCTTGATGCAAACCCTGGCCGATGAAGTCGATGGCGTGGCACCCGTGCGCTCCAACAGCATCAACCCGGGCGGCACGCGTACCAGCATGCGTGCACAGGCCTATCCGGGAGAAAACCCGCTGAACAATCCGACCCCGGAAGAGATCATGCCGGTGTACCTGTACCTGATGGGCCCGGACAGCACGGGCATCAATGGCCAGGCATTCAACGCGCAATAACTGCCATACGTCGCTTTTGTTGCCGTGGCGGATTACCGTCGCGGCACACAATTGCCGCTTCCCACCGTCACACCTCAGTCAAATATCCGCCACCCGCCCTCAAAGCAAAAAGCCATCCTGTTGATTCATAAAGGTTTTAATAAACCTGAACCGAATGGCACGACTTTCGCTCTAATTCTCCTCAAAGCATGCCGTGTGAAGGCACTGGGGCAAGGCCGATTTCGATAGCTGACTAATCGTCATCAGGCAGACTAAACTTACGCCAAATGTCCTACGGGACTGATGGATCAGTATGACGCGCAGCCCATAGCCGCTCTCACCCAGCCTGTAAGACAGACTTACTGCTTAGGGGCTCACGCCATATGAAATCACCTTCCCAGACCAATGCAATTGACTTTGACAGTGCCAAATTGCAACGCCTGGGCTTTGGTCAGCTGCCTCCGCTTCTGGAACGCTCGGCCAGCCTGGCGCAATTGCGCCAGCAAATAAGCCTGCAACTGCAAACCAGTCTTGAGCCGCAACGAATCCTCGGTCTGTTTTTCCGCGAAGTTCAGCGTCTTGTGCCGCTGGATGCCTTGAGCTACGTGCATTCGGGCAGCGACTTGCGCCTGGAGTTCGGTGCCCGCGGTCACCATTCGGTCAGCTACAGCCTCAGCCACGAAGGCGAGCACCTGGGTGAACTGGTCTTCCGCCGCAACCAGCGCTTCAGCGAGCAGGATCAGGGCAACCTCGAATCGCTGCTGTCGTCGCTGCTGTTTCCGATGCGCAACGCCCTGCTCTACCGCGCCGCAACGCAAAGTGCGCTGCGCGACCCGTTGACCGGAACCGGCAACCGGATCGCCATGGAGCAGACCCTGCAACGCGAGATCGACATGTCACGCCGGCACCTGCAACCGTTGTCGGTGCTGATGCTCGACATCGACCACTTCAAACGGGTCAACGACAGCCATGGCCACAGTGCCGGGGATGACGTGCTCAAAGCGGTGGCAGCGTCGATCAAGGGCCAACTGCGTAACGTCGACATGGTGTTTCGCTATGGCGGGGAAGAATTTCTGATCTTGCTGTGCAACACCGGCCGGGAAGCGGCAGCGATGGTCGGCGAGCGTCTGCGCCATGCCGCGCAGACTGCAGAGTATTTCGCGGACGGCAAACTGATCGACCTGACTGTCAGCCTTGGCTGTTCGACGCTGTTGCCGGGGGAATCGGCCGACAGCCTGCTGCGCCGGGCCGACAGTGCGCTGTATGTGGCCAAGCGCGAAGGGCGTAATCGATTGGCAATGGCGGGCTGAGTCCTTCCAGACACCCAAAAACCACTGTGGGAGCGGGCTTGCTCGCGAAAGCGGTGTGCCAGTCAAACAATTGCTGACTGACACACCGCTTTCGCGAGCAAGCCCGCTCCCACATTTGCTTTGGCGTTTTGCCGAGAATCAGCTCTCTACAAGTGCCCGGCGTTCACGCCCGTGCAACGCCCGCTCGGCGGTTTCCAGTTGCATGCAACGCTCCAGAAACAGGTACATATAGTCGTAGCTCTTGCACACCGCTTGGCGCAACTCGGTCTGCAGCGCCTGGCTCGGGTTCATGCCCGCCAGCGTGCAGATGATTTCCAGCGCCTCCCACGGGTGCGCGTCGTCATATTGGGCGTGCATCTTCAGCCACTTCATCGCGCGCTTGCGCTCTTCTTCCGGGAACGCCGCCGCGTACACGCCAGTGGAACAAACCAGCGCTGACCACTCCCCGGTCGCGCCCTCGATGGCGTAGTTGGTCGCAGCGATGGCGACGATCAGCGAATCCGCCGAACTCGTATGCCAGCACCAGTGACTCAATGCATGCAGTTCCGGCGGTACTTGCTGGGCCTGCAGATCCTCCAGGCTGACGCCATGCGCGCGACTCCAGTTCAGCCAGTAGTCGGCATGATTGAGTTCGACGCGGATGTTGCGCATCAGCCAGCGGCGCGCCATGTCCTCCCCAGGATGGCGGGCAAACTTGGTTTTGGTCAGGTTCTGCGCCATATACAACGCAAACTGTTCAACTACTGGCCAGCCCCCGATCAAGTACTGGCGCATGGTTTTGGCGCTGAGCTTGTTATCGCGCATGCGCAGGTACAGTTCATGTTCGACAACCCGGCGCTTGCTCTCGCTGCAATCTGCAATGAGCTGTTGTGCCCAGGCAGGATAACTTGCAGCTTCCATGAGTGGTCCGGTTCGGTTGAATGTGTCGATCACTGTTCGGCTCCTTTTGATTTGTGATTGTAAGGATCGGCAAGAGATTTCAACGGAACGTGCCAGGCGCCTTGAACAACAGCGGCTGCGGTCTGGCGGGCCGACTTTGCAAACTGTCGCAGGTAAACAACTGCGGGCGTTCGATGACATAACCCTGAGCGTAATCCACCCCGATTTCAAGCAATGCCTGCTCGATCTGGGTTGTTTCAACAAACTCGGCAATTGTCTGCTTACCCATGACATGCCCGATGTGATTGATCACCTCGACCATTGCACGGTTAATCGGGTCGTCCAGCATATCCTTTACGAAACTCCCGTCGATCTTCAGGAAGTCTACAGGCAAATGTTTCAGATAAGCGAATGAAGACATTCCGGCACAAAAGTCATCAAGTGAGAAGTAACAACCTAAGCCTTTGAGTTCATTAATAAATCTAATTGCGCTGCCGAGATTGGCAATGGCGCTGGTTTCAGTAATTTCAAAACAAATCATTTCAGGGGGTATAGCGTAATTAACAAACTGTTCACGCAGAAAGTGCAAGAACGCGTCATCTCCGATAGTAATGCCTGAAAGATTAATCGCACACATTGCCAACGGACCTTCATGTTGTTCGGTAATACATTGGGCAATCACTTTAAAAACATTCTCGACGACCCAACGATCCAGTTGACTCATCAGACCATAACGTTCGGCCGCCGGAATGAAACTGTCCGGCAGGATCATCCGTCCGGCTTCGTCATGCAGACGCAAGAGTATTTCGATGTGCCCCCCGCCATGGGCTGTAGCGCCCAGCGGAGCAATTTCCTGGGCATAAAGGCAGAAGCGGTTTTCCTCCAGCGCCATGTGCAGGCGCTGCACCCAGGCCATTTCGCCGAAGCGCAGCGACAGCTCGGAGTCGTCGGCATGATAGACCTGCACCCGGTTGCGGCCCTTTTCCTTGGCCATGTAGCAAGCCATGTCGGCGGCGCGCAATGACGCTTCGAGGGTGGTCGGGGTCTGGGCGATGTGCACCAGGCCAATGCTCACAGTGGTCAAAAACGGCCGCCCCTTCCACACGAAATGCAGGTTCTGCACGGTCTGGCGCAGGCTCTCGGCGATTTTCTCGGCGGCATCCGGGGCGCAGTTCTCCAGCAGAATGCCGAACTCGTCGCCGCCCAGCCGCGCGAGGGTGTCGCTCTCGCGCAAGCCCGATTGCAACAGCGTGCAAATGTGCCGCAGCAACTCATCGCCGGCGGCGTGACCGCAGGTGTCGTTGACCAGTTTGAACTGGTCCAGATCGAGGAACATCAGCGCATGCCGACCGGGCTGGCGCGTCAGATTGTGCAGGGCCTGCTCCAGGCGATATTCGAACTCGCGGCGGTTGGCCAGACCGGTCAGGGCATCGTGGGTCGCCTGCCACGACAGGTTGGCGATGTATTGCCGTTCCTGAGTCATGTCATGCAGCACCAGCACCGTACCGATAACCTTCTCGGCGTTGCGGATCGGCGCGCCCACCAGCGTCACCGAGACCGTACTGCCATCCAGGCGCTGAATCAGTTTGGAGTGCTCGCTGCCACCGATCAGTTGCCCGCTGAGAATGTGCTCGATCAGCGTCAGCCCTTCGGTCTGCGCATTGTCATCGAGCAGATTGAACAGCGCTGCCAATGGCAACCCCGCCGCGTGCTCGGACTTCCAGTGCGTCATCGCCTCCGCCGCCGGGTTCATGTAATCGATCGCGCCGTTGACGTCGGTGGTGATCACCCCGTCGCCAATCGATTGCAGGGTGATGTGTGCCCGATCCTTCTCCAGCTGCAGCGCCTGGGCAAAGGCATGCCGCTGCTTGAGCAGTTTGTGGGTGCGCAACAGGGCCAGCACGATCAACCCCAGCGCCGTGGCCAGGTTGGTGAACAGCAGCAGGCGCAGGATCATCCGCGAGCCTTCGCCCAAGGCATCGCTGAACGCCTTGGCCGCCGGCGTCACACCGTCGTTGATGGCAAAAATCTGCGCTTTCCAGTGCTGTATATCAGCTGGCGTCGCGATGTTTTCGCTGATGCCCTGATGCATCTCGCGCGCGACATTGTCCAGTTGCACCAGATAGGCGTCGCCGATGGTCCAGCGGTCGATCGCGGTTTCCAGATAGCTGAAATGACGGAAATTGAGGTACAGCCAGATCAGGCTCGACACATCATCGGGATGGTTGCCGCCCTTGAGGATCCCCTCCCGTGCCGCCTGCAGATCCGGCGGCTGACGATCCAGCGCCAGACGCAACTGGTGACCGCCCTGAGGCACGGCAATCGCTTCCTTGTATTTGAGGAAGATCGCCTCGTCGCGGCTGTCGGCATACAGGTTCAGGTAATAGATGGCGTCTTTCTGGCCCTTGGACCAGAGACTCTCGCCGGCGACATAGCCGCGAACGGCCGACAGGACGTAAAGACTCACGCCCCCCAGTAAAGCCTGAAATAACACGACGGCAATAAATGGCCAGACGATGCCCAACAACCGTGGCGTTCCGAGAGTCCTTTTTTGCTTCATGAGGTCCTTTGCGCACGCACTGTCATCTTCAAGGGGAGATCGCCAGAGCCAGACAAGGGAGCGACCCCTTCCAGCAAACCAGGACATTTTCAACCGGCGATACGTATGTACCGCACCCGCTGTTCGCCATGCTTCGACACTGACGGCTTTCAATCATTCCAGAGCCGTTTTCCATGCAGTCACCTTCCGCCACGCTGCAACGCCATACTGCCCAACAGAGCGAATACAGGGCAATGATCACCGCCCTGCGCGCCGTCCTCGACGCTTCAGCGTCAGTGGAGATCTACTACCTCACGCCCCAGACACATTCACGCCTGGGTACTGCACACGACCAGGCGCAAAACCTTCTGCAAGCACTGTTCGATGACAGCGCCGAACCACAATTGGCGGCCTACCTGCAAACGTCCAGAGGATCATTGCTGCAAGTCGACGCCGCAGCCGGTCACTGCAGCTTTTCCTTCAATCGTCCCGATGGCAGCTGCGCCCGCTTCACCATCGAGGATGTCACCCGGGCCTCCAGCACAATTCAAGAATTTCAGCGAGCGTTGCTGAGTATAGGCGCACACCTGCGTTCCGACAGGCTGCTGCCGTTGTCACAACTGCTGCGTGAGTCCGGGTTCACATTTGCCGACGTACAGGACGCCACGGCACTGGCCCGGCTGATCGGCAAGGTCGAAGAACAACGCGCCAGCCATCGACTGAATCTGCGGCATCACCCGGCGCTGACGGGACTGATGAGCGACGATGACAAAGCCGCGATTCACGACCTGATTGGCGACTGGCTTACCGGCAAAACCCTGTCGGCCATCGACAGCCTGGCCAGCGAAGTAACGCCCCCATTCACCCGCCAGCAACTGGAACAGCAGCCTGCCGCCTGCCTGGAACGCCTGCTCGACACCCCCAAGGCGCGTGACCTGGGCCAGCGCCTGCTGCAGAAACTGCAATGGTATGGCGCGCGGCCCGATGAACTGACCGTGCCCGATATCGGCCTGCGTTTACTGCTCGAGGCGTTGTGCCTGTGGTACGAACTGCCCGGCGAAGGCAGCTCGACCGAAGTGGCCGGTTTTGCGCTGGAACAACGCGCTCACTACGGCGCCAGCTACGCCAGCATTCGCCGGGATTTTTTACAGCACCTGGAGGATTCTCACCGAACCTCGTCCCCGACCGAAAAACATGTGCTGGGATGGATATGCCTGACGCAGTTCGGGCCGGAATTTCAAGTGCGCGACATTCCTGACGACCTGCCGTACGCCAGCTCGGTGGTCTGGGTCAATTTCGTGCATGGCGTGCACCTCGCCCATGCCCTCGATCCACAGTTGCTGGAATATCTGAGCTTTCAGCAACTGGTCGATCTGCCGCTGCACAAAAGCGAAAACGCCAGCACCGACCTGCAAACCCTGATCGCCATGACCCGAGTGGCTGCCGCACAGACCTGGACACTGGCCACCGGAGCCCAGGTCGCTGCGAACGAGACATTCGGCGATGACACTGCCCTGCAAGCGCTGGAAGACCACAAGAAGCAAATGAACGCAGCGATCCTGCAACTGGACATCGAGCCGCCACGGCGACTCGCCCTGGCAAAACAGCAACTGGACAAGGCGCTGGCCAACGAGCTGTACGATCACACGACGATTCGCCTCAAACGCCACCATCCTTCAACGCCCAACCGTAGCCGACGCAGCATTATCGACACCCCGGATGTGGTATTGCCGACCTGGCCGTTGCTGGAGGTCTATGCCGCCGGCGGGTTGAGCAGCGACACACGCTGGTACGTCAGCAACGATGGCCGCAGTGCCAGCGAATGGATCAGCCTCAACGCAGCAGGCAAACTGCAAAGCGGTTTTGTCGACACCGGACATCCAGGCCGACGCCTTTCACGGTTTCCGAGCAACTGCACCTTGCCCGAGATCAGGCCCTTGTTCGAGCAGCAGTTCGATGACTATCTGAGCGAGACCCGCGAAGCCTATGAATACCTGATCAAGTCGCTGCTGGTCACACTGCCGTGGCCCGACCGCCGGGCACTGGAGCACGGCGAAGTGCGGATTCACAGCCTCAGGGATCCGACACGGCATATCGAAGCTCACCTGGAGACAGCGGAAAACATCCTGCCGTACCGGGCTCGCATGGGCTTCGTGTTGCAGGCGACGTATCAGGGCCCGCCACAATTCTACGAATGCCTGCCACGCGCCGGCATCCTTCGCAAACGCCCGGATCTGAATGACACACATGTGGGCGGCCTGTTATTGCCACCCCTGCCGCCCAAACGTGGACGGACCAAGGGCCAGAGCATCAGCCGCATCGTCGCCCGCCGCCTGCCGTTTGATCGAAAAGCACACTGGGACGGTTCGACACCCGCCCCCGACGCCAAATGCGTCGCGATCCTCGAACCGCTGGGCGACTCCCTCCCGATTTCGATGATCCCGGCGGCCCATCACGACAGTTCGCCGAACCTGACCTTCACCTCGCCGCGCACGGCGCACATCGCCTCGTTCATCGCGACCCGGTTGTTCTATGCCGATGAGCAGGCGCTGCGCAGTGAGGCCTGGGGTGATACCCGTTTCGAGCGCGACAGCCGCAAAAAGCACTGGACTCATGCCCTCAAGGGCTTCATCCCGTTCTGGGGCAGTCTCGAAGACCTGCAGTCGGACAGTCCGGGCAAACGCGCAATGGGCGTACTCGGCCTGCTCCTTGATATCGTCTCGTTCGCGATTCCCTTGGGCAAGTTCGTCGCCGGCAGCATTCGCCTCGCTGCCGTAGCCGGGAAAATGGCGATTCGCGTCGCCCTGCCACGCATGGCGCAATTGTCGAAAAACCTGCTGATTTCGAGCTTGAGAAACCTCAATCCGCTGGACGCTGCGCCTGCTTTGCTCAAGCTCGGTGGTCGAGGCGCGATCGGCGCAGTGCGGGCCGTGGCGCATCTGGAACACCGCGCGGTTGCACGTCTGAAAAGGCTGGCCGGCAGAAGCGCTGACTATGACCTGCTGCACAGTCTGCCCCAGGCACTGGATGCCGGGCGCTGGAAAGCGCTGAACCCTGCCGATCACCTGGCCGTGGTCAGAGGCATCGACGATGTGCCGGTGCGCAACGTCGGCGGCTCGCGGCATCACTTGCTCGATCCGCTGTCCGACCGCCCTTATGGGCCGCAGTTGCTCGCACACGAGCATGATTTTTCGCTGGGGCGTTCGCACTACCGCACCGTGAAAAAAACCGACGATCAGATCGATATCGAAGTAGCGCCGAACACCCGCGTCGAGCTTGTCCCCGAGGCTGGCGGACGCACCACGGTCTTGATCGATGATGTGCCCTATCGACTCGACGGCGATGAACTGCGCCGCGTTGATCTGCTCGATGACAGTCAGCACTGGACGCTGCTGCCGTGCCGGATCCGTCGCGCACCGGGCGCGGGCGACTGCCGCGTCAGCTACATCACCGCAGAACCCGCCCCGACGCCCGCCGTCGGCACGATCGACAAGGAAAAGGGTTACGCACCGTGGTTCGGCGAGCGGGTTTCGGAGCCGGCCATGCTGCCCCATCAAGACGGAATGTTCCTGGCGGTCGATGCCAGGCTTTATCAAATCATCGATAACCGCCCGAGGCTGTTCACCGGTGATCTGCGACTCCTTGGATTCCATCAAGGCAGGCTGGTACCAAGACAGCAGATTCAAGCCACGCTGCAGTTTCGCAAAGGCATTTATGCGCGGATAAAAACCGGCGGCAGCTATGACGGGATCAATGACTCACATCAGGTTGGTGCGGTGCTAATGCCGGCCATCGACGACTCGGCCTCCTACGTGTTCTTCCGAATCAACATCCAGGAGTACTACCTGGCCACCATCGCCAAGGGTAAAAAAGCGCCCGATCAATTGACCTTCAGGCGCCTGGCACCCGCCGAACTGGCCGACGGCACCCTCGGTGCTGAACTGCTGACCGTCTACACCGGCTCGCTACACGCCAACAACATTGTGCGCATCCATGGTCTGGAATCGGTGCAGCGCGCGATGCACACCATGGAACAGATCGCGATCCCCATCGGCACCACGGCCATTCCTGCAAACAATATGAAATGGCTGAAGGTCGACACCAGCCCGGGCGAAGCATTGATGTTCGATAATTCGACACGGATGATCGTCACCCGCCTGCCCGAAGGCGCCACCACCTGGACGCGCAGCAGCGAAGCGCCGGAGCTCTTCCGGCAGAAAACCGCAGAGATTTTCGACACGTTGTTTCTGTCACCGACGATCAACCCGGCCAACACCAACGCGCCCCTGCGTATCAACCGTGCCATGCAGAAACTGCACAAACGGTTGCCCGCGCATCAGCAGTCACACAATCCGCGCAACATTGCCTATGCAGAAGTCACCACCACCAGCGGCAAACGGGAGGTGTACGTCAGTGTCTCCGGCGCTCAGGGCAGCACACAGTGCTTGCCGCTGTTTAGCCGCATCAACGCTGATCACGTGCGGATCGGCGACACCACTTACATCAACATCGACTACAACCCAGACTTCCCGCGCACCTCGCTGGAGGTCACCGAGCAAGGGCAACTGCTGGCCGTGCCGCTGACCATCAAGGAGCTGAAAACCTATCAGCCGACGCAAACCAGCCGGCCGACCTCGCTGGACAGCGAAAGCAAACTGATCAGCGTGCTGCGCGAGAAATATCCCGACCCGACAGAGATCCGCGCGGTCGACATCGCAACAACGATGCGCCCGTGCGAATCCTGTTCGGTGGTGATGAAGCAGTTCGGCCATGACGGCGGCGAGGCGGCGTTGCAGGTGCTGTGGGGCTGATTACAGGCGCTGCAGATGGCCGTAGAGTTTGGCGTAGAGGCCGCCATCGGCGATCAGTTGCTGGTGGTCGCCATCCTCGGCCACTTGCCCGCCATCGAACACCAGCACCCGATCCGCCTGCTTCACCGCCGACAGGCGATGGGCAATGATCAGCGTGGTGCGGCCATTGAGGAAGCGCGCCATGGCCTGATGCAGGTTGTATTCGGTGGCAGCGTCGAGGGCTGAAGTGGCTTCGTCGAGAATCACCACTTTCGGCTCGGCGAGGATCATCCGCGCAATCGCCAGACGCTGACGCTGACCACCGGACAGACGCACGCCGGAACGTCCGACGATGCTGTCGAGTCCGTCCGGCAACGCCCGGATGGTCGTCTCCAACTGGGCGATTTCCAGCGCCTGCCAGCAGGCTTCGTCACTGCGGGTGCGGCCCATGGTCAAGTTGGCGCGGACGGTGTCGTTGAACAGCGCCGGATGCTGCAGCACCACCGCGACGTTTTCACGAATCAGCTCCAGACCGATTTCCTGCTGGGTCGAACCGCCGAAACGAATGGTCCCGGACAACGGCGTGTACAGCCCTAACAACAGTTGCACCAAAGTGCTTTTGCCGCCGCCGCTGGCGCCGACAATCGCGACTTTTTCACCGGGGGCGATGGACAGGTTCATCTGATCCACCACCAATTCATCGCCGTAACCGAAGCTCAGCCCCTGCACCTCGATACCCACGGTTTCCCGCCCCTTGAACGGATCGACGCCGCCCGGGTATTGCGGCTCGTCAGCCCGCGCCAGCAGTTCGTTGATCCGCGCCAGTGCGCCACCCGCCGCGTAGTAGGCGTATTGCAGATTGAGCAGTTGTTCGACCGGGCCGATCATGAACCACAGGTAGCTGAACACCGCGAGCATCTGGCCGATCGACAGGTCGGAGAACAGCACCGTGAGCATCGCCGCCGCGCGGAAGATATCGATGCCGAACTGGAACAGCAGACCACTGGCGCGGTTCGACGCATCGGTCTTCCACTGCGAGTTGACCGCATAGTTACGCACTTCCTGCGCGCGCAAGCCGAGTCGCCCGAGGAAGAAACCCTGACGGTTGCCGGCGCGCACTTCCTGGATCGCATCGAGGGTTTCGCTCAAGGCTTGAGTGAAACGCGAGGTGCTGTCGTTCTCCAGTTTCTTCAGGTGCTTGACCCGCTTGCCCAGTTGCACCGTGGCGTAGATCACCAATGGATTGAACAGCAGGATCAGCAGCGCCAGCTTCCAGTGCATCCACATCAGGATGCTCGCGGTGCCGACCAGCGTCAGCATCGCCACCAGAAATCGGCTGAGGGTTTCGCCGACAAACTTGTCGAGAGTGTCGAGGTCAGTGACCAGATGGGTGGTCACGGTGCCGCTACCGAGGCTTTCGTATTCGCCGAGGGAAATCCTTTTCAGGCGCTCGATCAGCCGCACGCGAATGCGGTAGACGATGTCTTTCGCCAGCCGGGCAAACAGCCGCGCCTGCAACACGCCAAAACACAGGGCGCTGCAACGCAGAGTCAAGGTGACCACCAGCATCAGGCCGATGTAACCCGCCGCTTGTTGCCACATCGACGGCAGCACGTGGTTCATGACTTTCAGCGCGGCATCGCCATGCCCGAGCAGGACTTCGTCCACCAGCAAGGGCAACAGCAACGGAATCGGCACACTGCACAGCGTCGCCAGCACGGCCACGCCGTTGGCGATCCACAGGGATTTTTTGTGATGCAGTGCCAGGCGCCGGACTTCTGCCCAGCTCAGCCGGTCGACACGCTTTACGGCTGGCGTGTCATCGGCCAGGTCAGGCACAGGCGGCGCGCTCCAGCCAGCGACCAAGCAGCGGCGAGAGTTCGCTGAGCGGTTGATAGCCGTTGGTCAACAGCGCCAGTTGGCCATTGCGCTCGGCGAGCAGGGTCGGGAACCCGGCGATGCCCAGATCCTGCACCCAGCTGAAATCAGCCTGAGTCGCTTTGTGTTGGTCGGCATGATCGAACAAGGCAGCAAATTCGATGCGCGGCACGCCGGCCTGTTCGGCCAGTTCGACCAACACACTGGCCTGGGTGACATCGCGGCCTTCAGCGTAAAACGCCTGCTGGATCAGGCCGACCAGCGTCCACGCGCAATCCGGCGCCAGGCTGCGCGCGGTGACGATTGCCCGACAGGCCGGCTCGGTGTCGTAGACAAAACCGTCGGGCAACGCCCCGTCGAACTTGAACGGCTGGCCGGTAGCCTCAGTGACCGCCTGCCAGTGCTCGAGGATGTAGCGACGTGTAGTTGGTTCCAATGCTGCACCACTACCGGTGCGCAACCCGCCGACCACCAGGTGCAACTCCACCCCGGCTGCCTGCGCCTGCTCGACCAATGCCTTGGCAACCGGAGCGAACCCCCAGCACCAGGAACACATCGGATCCATCACATAGAGCAGGCGCGCAGTCATGATCAGGCCTCGGTGGGTGCTTGTTTATAGTTGTAGCCGATCGGGTGCGGCATGTTGCGCGCCTTGGCCAGTTCGATCTGCTTCTGCCGATCGATGGCGCTGCGGCGGGTTTTCTCGCTCAGCTTGTCCCAGCAATGCGGGCAGCTGATGCCGGCCACGTAGTGCTCGGAGGCGCGATCTTCAACACTGACCGGTGTGCGGCAGGCATGACATTGATCGTAGTCGCCTTCGCTGAGGTCGTGACGCACGGTCACGCGGTTGTCGAACACGAAGCAGTCACCCTGCCACTTGGTTTCTTCCTGCGGCACCTCTTCGAGGTACTTCAGGATGCCGCCCTTGAGGTGGTAAACCTCTTCGAACCCCTCGCCCAGCATGTAACTGGAGGCTTTCTCGCAGCGAATGCCGCCGGTGCAGAACATCGCGACCTTCTTGTGCACGGCCGGGTCGAAGTGTTCTTTGATGTAGTCGGGGAATTCGCGAAAACTGGTGGTTTTCGGATCGATGGCGCCTTCGAAGGTGCCGATCGCCACTTCGTAGTCGTTGCGGGTGTCGATCAGCAGCACTTCCGGGTCGCTGATCAGCGCGTTCCAGTCCTGCGGCTCGACGTAAGTGCCGACCTTTTTGTTCGGGTCCACGCCTTCGACGCCAAGGGTGACGATCTCTTTCTTCAGCTTGACCTTGGTGCGGTAGAACGGCTGCTCGTCGCAGTACGACTCTTTGTGGTCGATGTCGATCATGCGCGGGTCGTTCTTCAGCCAGGCGAGCAGGCCGTCGATGCCTTCGCGGCTGCCGGACACGGTGCCGTTGATGCCTTCTTCGGCGATCAGCAGAGTGCCTTTGATGCCATTGTCGACCATCGCTTGCAGCAGGGGCTCGCGCAGGTCAACGTAATCTTCGAGGGTGACGAACTTATACAGTGCCGCCACGACAATCGGTTGTGTCATAGGTATTTCTCCAGGTGGCTACCCTCGCAAAGGGTGAACCGGATTCAAAAAAAACGCGCCGGGTGAGCGGCGCGTTGCGGATTCTAGCAAAAACACGGTGGATTTAGGTTCTGTCAAAACTACTGTGGTGAGGGGATTTATCCCCGATCGGCTGCGCAGCAGTCGTAAATCCTGAGAATGCGGTTTAACGGTTGTAAATGGATTGAATGGTTTCAGGGCTACTTCGTAGCCCATCGGGGATAAATCCCCTCACCACAAAAGCCCCTGCCACAACTGCATCCAATATCAGTGTTTGCTACCGCCGGCACAGGTCGGCGACGCCGGAGCGGCGCCCACTTCTGCCCATTCCTGCGGGGTGTAGGTGTGCAGCGCCAACGCATGGAACTCGCCCATCAGCTCGCCGAGCGTGCCGTAGACTTTCTGGTGGCGCTTGACCCGGTTCAGGCCTTCGAACTGCGCGCTGACCACCACTGCCTTGAAGTGCGTCTGTAACCCGCGACTGTGCATGTGGCTTTCGTCCAGCACTTGCAGATGCTCAGGCTGCAGCAGGCCCAGCGTCGATTCGATGCGTTGTTGCATGGTCATCACGAACTCCGCTTACTTCTTCTTGGCCGGCGCAGCGCCTTTCGGTGCCAGCTCGTTGGTCATGTCGTCGAGCAACTTGTTGACGACAGGCACGGCGCTTTCCAGCTTGGCCTGGGTCATCTGGGCCGATTGCTGGGTCAGCTGCGGCATTTTTTCCAGGACTTTCTTGCCCAGTGGCGACTGGTAGAACGCGACCAGGTCTTTGAGCTCCGATTCGCTGAAGTTGCTGGTGTAGAGCTTGACCATGTCAGGCTTGAGCTTGTTCCAGCCGATGGCCTGGTCCAGGGCGGCGTTGGCCTTGGCCTGGTAGGTTTCCAGTACGGCTTTCTTGGATTCCGGGGCTTTGGTCTGTTCAAAACGCTGAGCGAACATTTGCTGCACTTGCATGTACACCGGAGTGCCCAGCTTGTCAGCGTGCGCCAGGGTCAGGAAAGCTTCAGCACTGGCGTTGTGGCTGGCGGTATCGGCAAGCACCTGGCCGCTGGCGCAAACCAGTGCAACCGCGGTGCAGATGGCACGAAGACGAGTCATCGAGTTTCCTTTTCAGCTAGGCGAGGTAAAACCCCAAGGGCGACCATTCTGCGCCTAAAAAACCTCGTGGCTCAACCCCCGAGCCTTGCCGCGCTTGATTGCCCGGGTTTTACCGGTCAACAATCGGTTCGAGGGAACCACCTGGGCCTGACCGGGCCTAAACTGCGCAAACGAACCAACAGGAGTGTGCACGATGAGCCGTATCGAAACCGACAGCCTGGGCCAGATCGAAGTCCCGGACGACGCCTACTGGGGTGCTCAGACGCAACGCTCGCTGATCAACTTCGCCATTGGTCAGGAACGCATGCCGTTGCCGGTACTGCACGCCCTGGCCCTGATCAAGAAAGCCGCCGCCCGGGTCAACGACCGCAACGGCGACCTGCCCGCCGACATCGCCCGCCTGATCGAACAGGCCGCCGACGAAGTCCTCGACGGCCAGCACGACGACCAGTTTCCGCTGGTGGTCTGGCAGACCGGCAGCGGTACCCAGAGCAACATGAACGTCAACGAAGTGATCGCCGGTCGCGCCAACGAACTGGCCGGCAACCCGCGCGGCGGCAAGACGCCGGTGCACCCCAACGATCACGTCAACCGCTCGCAAAGCTCCAACGACTGCTTCCCCACCGCCATGAGCATCGCCACTGCCAAAGCCGTGCAGGAGCAATTGCTGCCGGCGATCGCCGAGCTGTCCGGCGGTCTGGCCGAGTTGGCGGCACGCCATATGAAACTGGTGAAGACCGGTCGCACGCACATGATGGACGCGACGCCGATCACCTTCGGTCAGGAATTGTCGGGCTTCATAGCACAGCTGGATTATGCCGAGCGGGCGATCCGCGCCGCGCTGCCGGCGGTGTGTGAACTGGCGCAGGGCGGCACTGCGGTCGGCACCGGCCTGAATTCGCCGCACGGCTTTGGCGAAGCGATTGCCGCCGAACTCGCCGCGCTGTCCGGCCTGCCGTTCGTCACCGCGCCGAACAAGTTTGCCGCGCTGGCCGGACACGAGCCGCTGACCAGTCTGTCCGGCGCCCTGAAGACGCTCGCCGTGGCGCTGATGAAAATCGCCAACGACTTGCGCCTGCTCGGCTCCGGCCCTCGCGCAGGCTTTGCCGAAGTCAAATTGCCGGCCAATGAACCGGGCAGTTCGATCATGCCCGGCAAGGTCAACCCGACTCAGTGCGAAGCGCTGTCGATGCTGGCCTGCCAGGTGCTGGGCAACGACGTCACCATCGGCATCGCCGCCAGTCAGGGCCACCTGCAACTGAACGTGTACAAACCGGTGATCATTCACAACCTGCTGCAATCGATCCGCCTGCTCGCCGACGGTTGCAGCAACTTCCAGCAGCATTGCATTGCCGGCCTTGAGCCGGACGCGCAGGTCATGGCCCAGCACCTGGAACGTGGGCTGATGCTGGTGACCGCGCTGAACCCGCACATCGGTTACGACAAGTCGGCGGAAATCGCCAAGAAGGCTTACGGCGAAGGCCTGACCTTGCGTGAGGCGGCGCTGCAGCTGGGCTATCTGACCGATGAAGAGTTCGATGCCTGGGTGCGGCCGGAGAACATGATCGAGGCTGGCGCCAAGGGCTGAGATTTGTAGCGCCTGAAAGTCCGTCTTCGCGAGCAGGCTCGCTCCCACAGTGGACCGCATTCCCATGTTGGAAAAGCGTTCAAATGTGGGAGCGAGCCTGCTCGCGAATGGGAGCAGCGCGGTCTAACTGGCTGCAATGCGCAGTCGCCGCGCCCTCAGCCCGGCAATCAACGACGGCCCCAACGCCACCAGCGCCGACCCCAGCACCACCAGCACCGCCCCGCCATAACCCAGCCCATTGATCTGCTCGGCATGCACATATTCCGGCCACACCCCGGCGGCAATCGCCACCGCGCCAAAGGTCACCAATGGCGTGATCGCCAGCGTCGCACTGACCCGAGAGGCCTCCCAGTGCGCCAGTGCTTCAGCGAAGGCGCCGTAGGCAATCAGCGTGTTCATGCAACACGCCAGCAACAGCCAGCCCTGCAGCGGACTCAGTTCCAGTGCTTCGAGCGGATGCACCCACGGCGTCAGCAACAGCGCGCAGAACAGGTAGATCACCATCATCACCTGCAACGAATTCCACACCGTGAGCAATTGCTTCTGCCCCAATGCGTAGAAGGTCCAGACCGTCGAGGCCAACAGCACCAGCAACACGCCGGCGGTGTAGTCCGACAATGAGGTGAGCAGTTCAGCCAGACGCTGATTGAAGAACAGCACAAAACCGATCAGCAGTACCGCCAGGCCAATGGCCTGACCGATGCTGAAGCGCTCCTTGAACACAAACAGGCTGGCAATCAACAGCATGATCGGCCCCATCTGCACCACCAGTTGCGCGGTGCCGGGGCTGAGCAGGTTAAGGCCCATCAGGTACAGCACGTAGTTGCCCACCAGCCCGAGCACCGCCATCAGCACCAGCCAGCCGCCCCGGGGGCCGAGCACCTTGCGGCTCGGCAGGCGGCGCGTGGCCGCCAGGTAGATGAACAGGCAGCCGCCCGACACCAACAGGCGAAACCAGGTCACGGTGATCGGGTCCATCACCTGCAGCACCTGCTTGAGTTTGATTGGCAGGATGCCCCACAAAAACGCCGTCAGCAGCGCCAGGAACAGACCGTAAACCCAGCGACCGGATGAAATGTGCATGCGAACCCCAATGCCTGCTGACGAGAGCGGTCATTCTAGGCCCGCCGACAGACGCAACACAGGGACAGTTCGGGCCAGGCCGCGAATGAAACTGTGCAGGTCGCAGCATTAAATTGACGCTTTGCCGTTGATCGGCTGACGAGGCGCGCCAAGTGCTTCAGGCATAAGCTGATTGGATCCCTGCAACGGATCACTTAAGGAGCCGGATCATGTACGGAATGCGCGCCGATGACAGCGCCCCCGCCACGCACTTTCGCAGCGACCGGTTGTGTCGGGTCAATGGCGAACTGTTTTTCAGCACGCGGGAGAACACCCTTGAGGGGCCGTTCGATTCCCCGGATAAGGCTGAGCAGGAAATAAAAGCGTATATCGCGCGGATGCAGCTTCTGGATTCCAACCGGTAAATCCGGTCGATCTCTTCGCGAGCAGGCTCGCTCCCACAGGTGAATGCATTCCAATGTGGGAGCGAGCCTGCTCGCGAAAGCGGTAGATCAACCACCCCACCTTCCAGGGTTCAGCGCACCGCCTCAAACAACCCCGTCGCCCCCATCCCGCCCCCCACGCACATGGTCACGATGCCGTAACGCAGGTTACGCCGCTGCAACTCACGCACCAGATGCCCGACCTGCCGCGCCCCGGTCATGCCGAACGGGTGGCCGATGGAAATCGAGCCGCCGTTGACGTTGTATTTGTCGTTGTCGATTTCCAGCCGGTCCCGGGCATACAGACATTGCGAAGCAAACGCCTCGTTCAGCTCCCACAGATCGATATCCGCCACCTGCAAGCCTTTGGCCTTGAGCAGTTTCGGCACCGAGAACACCGGGCCGATGCCCATTTCGTCCGGCTCGCAACCGGCGACGGTGAAACCACGGAAAAACGCCTTCGGCTTGAGCCCCAGTTGCAGGGCTTTTTCCAGGCTCATCACCAGCGTCATCGAGGCGCCGTCAGACAGCTGCGATGAGTTGCCAGCGGTGACCGAGCCGTCCTCGGCAAACACCGGTTTCAGTCCGGCGAGACTTTCGTAAGTGGTGTCCGGGCGGTTGCAGTCGTCGTGATCGACGATGCCATCGAGGATCTGCACCTCACCACTGTTCTTGTCCTCGACCCGGTACTTGACCGACATCGGCACAATTTCATCATTGAACAGCCCGGCCGCCTGCGCCTGGGCAGTGCGCAACTGGCTCTGCAGCGCGTAACGATCCTGGGCCTCGCGGCTGACGTCGTAACGGCGCGCAACCACTTCGGCGGTCTGGCCCATGGTGTAGTAGATGCCCGGCACCTGCTGCTTGAGCAGCGGGTTGATCAGGTGATCGGTGTTGACGCTTTTCAGGGTCAGGCTGATCGACTCGACGCCGCCGGCAACAATGATGTCGCTGCAACCGGAGGCGATCTGGTTGGCGGCAATCGCAATCGCCTGCAACCCCGAAGAGCAGAAACGGTTGAGGGGCATGCCGGCCACGCCGGTGCCCAGACGCGACAGCACCGCCACGTTGCGGCCGATGTTGTAACCCTGCGCGCCCTCGTTGGAGCCGGCGCCGACAATGCAGTTCTCGACGCTGGCCGGGTCGATGTCGTTGCGCGACAGCAGCGCGTTGACGCAATGGGCCGCCATGTCGTCGGGGCGGGTCTGGTTGAACTTGCCGCGAAAGGACTTGGCCAGGCCGGTCCGCACGCTGTCGACGATCACCACTTCACGCATGGCATACCTCAATTGTTGTTGTCGGAGGAGAGTGGACCGAGCATAAGTCCACCCTGCCGCCGACCGCGACAATCATTCACCCCGCGTATGCGGGTCCATCGGCTCAGTCCTTGTGTTTTTTCGCGCGTTTGTCGGACTTCGCGAAAGCTTCCTCAAGCGCTCGGTTAATCGTGCGCAAGACCTTGACCCGGGCCCAGCGTTTGTCATTGGCCTCGACCAGCGTCCACGGCGAAATCTCGGTGCTGGTGCGGTCGACCATGTCGCCCACGACGGCGCGGTAGGCGTCCCACTTGTCGCGGTTGCGCCAGTCGTCCTCGGTGATCTTGAAGCGCTTGAATGGAATCTGCTCACGAGCCTGGAAACGTTCCATCTGCGTGTCCTTGTCGATAGCCAGCCAGAACTTGACGACGATGACCCCGGCGTCGGCGATCTGCTCTTCGAAATCGTTGATCTCGCTGTAAGCCCGCAGCCAGTCGGCCGGGCTGCAGAAGCCCTCGACCCGCTCCACCAGCACCCGGCCATACCAGGAGCGGTCGAACACGGTGAACTTGCCCCGCGCCGGCAAATGCCGCCAGAAGCGCCACAGATACGGCTGCGCGCGCTCCTCTTCAGTGGGCGCGGCAATCGGCACGATGCTGTACTGACGCGGATCGAGCGCCGCCGCCACCCGGCGAATCGCCCCGCCCTTGCCCGCCGCATCGTTGCCTTCGAACACCGCCACCAGTGCGTGGCGGCGCATGCGTTTATCGCGCATCAGCCCGGACAGCCGCGCCTGCTCGGTGATCAGTTGTTCTTCGTAGTCTTTCTTTTCCAGCCGCTGATTGAGGTCGAGGCTGTCGAGCAGGTTGAGTTGATCGACCGCCGTGCCCAACGGGGCGGCGTTGACCTCTTCGGTATGCACCTCTGGGCGCTTGAGCGCATTCTGCAGGCCCTCCAGCAGAATTTTGCCGACGGCGAGACTGCGATAATTGGCGTCCATGCCTTCGATGATGTGCCACGGCGCATAGTCACGGCTGGTGCGACGCAACACGCGCTCGCCGTATTTGACGAACTTGTCGTAGGTCTGCGATTGCTGCCAGTCCAGCGGGCTGATGCGCCAGCTGTGCAGCGGGTCGTCGGCCAGCGCCTTGAGCCGCGCTTTCATCTGCTTCTTGGACAGGTGGAACCAGAACTTGAAGATCAGCGCGCCTTCATCGCAGAGCATTTTTTCCAGACGCTCGGCGGCGTTGATCGCCTGGTCCAGACGCGGATCCTTGAACAGACCGTGAACCCGGCCCTGAAGCATCTGGCTGTACCAGTTGCCGAAGAACACGCCCATCCGCCCCTTGGCCGGGAGCATCCGCCAGTAACGCCACGCCGGTGGCCGCGCCAGCTCTTCATCGGTCTGCTGATCGAAAGTACGCACCTCGATCAGACGCGGGTCCATCCACTCGTTGAGCAACTTGACGGTCTCGCCCTTGCCGGCGCCCTCGATGCCGTTGATCAGAATGATCACCGGAAAACGCTTCTGCTGTTGCAACTCGAATTGCGCTTCCAGCAGTGCTTCACGCAAGGCAGGTACAGCCGCGTCGTAAGTCTCTTTGTCGATGGCATGGCCGATTTCGGCGGATTCAAACATGGGGACGGCTCCTTCCAGGATTCAGCAAGACTAGCGGATTGGGCATGGGCACGACGGAGAAATTCCGCTCCTTTTGGCTTCAAGAAAAACTCTGTGGTGAGGGGATTTATCCCCGATGGGCAGCGCAGCGGCCCCAAAGCCATTCAACGCCAGATGCACGCTGGTAGCGGGATTGCGACTGCTACGCAGCCGATCGGGGATAAATCCCCTCGCCACAGGTTGCTCTGATCCGCGCCCAAATCGTTGATTGTCTTCGAGGCTGCACAGCCAGGCCTTGCCATGGATCAAGCACGCTCCGCCCGATCAGCTAGAATGGCCGCCTTGTCGTTGCCGAGCCTGCCATGAAACCTGTATTGCCCCATGCCCAACTCGACTGGGATGACCAGGGACGCCCGCGCTCGCGGGTGTTCGATGATGTGTATTTTTCCGACCAGTCGGGGCTGGATGAAACCCGTTACGTGTTCCTCGAACAGAACCGTCTGGCCGAGCGCTTTGCCGCGCTGCCGGCGCACGGGCGGCTGGTGATCGGCGAAACCGGCTTCGGCACCGGGCTGAATTTCCTTTGCGCCTGGCAGTTGTTCGTACAGTACGCGGTGGCCGGTGCGCGGCTGCATTTCGTCAGCGTCGAAAAATACCCGTTGAGCCCGGCCGATCTGCAACGGGCGCTGGCCTTGTGGCCGCAGCTCAAGCCACTGGCCGATCAACTGCTGACGCAGTACGTGGCGATCCATCAGGGCTTTCAGCGGATCATTCTCGGCAATGGCCGCGTGACGCTGACGCTGCTGATCGGCGATGCGCTGGAGCAACTGCCGCAACTCGATGCGCAGATTGATGCGTGGTTTCTCGACGGTTTCGCCCCGGCGAAAAACCCCGACATGTGGACCGCTGAACTGTTCGTCGAACTGGCGCGACTGGCGGCGCCGGGCTCGACCATCAGCACCTTCACCAGCACCGGTTGGGTGCGGCGTCTGCTCAACGCCGCCGGGTTCAAGATGAAACGCACGCCGGGCATCGGCCACAAGTGGGAGATCCTGCGCGGCGAGTTTCTCGGCTGGCCGCAGGACGTCGCGCCACCACTGCCGGACAAACCGTGGTTCGCTCGCCCTGCCCCGCTGACCGGCGAGCGGCGCGCGCTGGTGATCGGCGCCGGGCTGGCCGGTTGTGCGACCGCTGCCAGCCTCGCCGCGCGCGGCTGGCAAGTCAGTCTGCTGGAGCGTCACGAGGCCGTGGCACAGGAAGCGTCGGGCAATCCGCAGGGCGTGCTGTACCTGAAGTTGTCGGCCCACGGCACCGCGTTGTCGCAACTGATTGTCAGCGGCTTCGGCTACACCCGCCGTCTGCTGGAAACCCTGCAACGCGGCACCGACTGGGACGATTGCGGCGTGCTGCAACTGGCGTTCAACGCCAAGGAAGCCGAGCGTCAGGCGCAACTGGCCGCGGCATTCCCGGAAGATCTGGTGCACTGGCTCGATCAGCCGCAAGCCGAGATCCAAGCCGGGATTGCGCTGGCACACGGCGGGCTGTTCTACCCCGAAGGCGGCTGGGTGCATCCGCCGGCGCTGTGCCAGGCACAAGCCGCGCAAGCGAACATCGAACTGCTCAAGCATCACGATGCGCTGGAACTGCGCAAGGTCGAAGGTCAGTGGCAAGCCCTCGACGGCGAGCGCGTGCTCGCCAGCGCGCCGGTGGTGATATTGGCCGGCGCGGCGGAGATCAAACGCTTTGCGCAAAGTGCCGAGTTGCCGCTCAAGCGCATTCGCGGGCAAATCACGCGCCTGCCGCAAACCACTGAAAGCCAGGCGCTGCGCACCGTGGTCTGCGCCGAAGGTTATGTCGCGCCGGCACGCTTGGGCGAACACACGCTGGGCGCGAGTTTCGACTTCAACAGCGACGACCTGACCCCGACCACCGCCGAACACCTGGGCAATCTGGCGATGCTCGAAGAGATCTCCAGCGATCTGGTGGCGCGCCTGCACATCAATCAACTGCCCCCGGAAACTCTGGAGGGACGCGCCGCATTCCGCTGCACCAGTCCCGACTATCTGCCGATCGTCGGCCCCCTCGCTGACCGCGCAGCTTTCACTCAGGCCTACGCCGCGTTGAGCAAGGACGCGCGACAAGTGCCGGACATCGCCTGCCCGTGGCTCGATGGCCTGTACGTCAACAGTGGCCACGGTTCACGCGGGCTGATCACCGCGCCGCTGTCTGGCGAACTGCTCGCGGCGTGGCTGGACAACGAGCCGCTGCCACTGCCCAGAAGTGTCGCCGAAGCCTGCCACCCCAATCGTTTCGCGCTGCGCACGTTGATTCGCGGCAAATGAAAAATCGCGACTGGCCGCTGGTCAGTCGCCCCCTCTTATAACTCATCGTTCTAAAACTCCCACATCTGCAGCGGGTCAGTTTCTGAGTACCGGCCATTTTGGCCTGACTTGAATCACCCCTCCCCAACGGAAAAACCGGTAAGGACTTTATGTGCGGATTAGCTGGCGAGTTACGTTTTGATCATCAACCTGCAGACCTTGCAGCGGTAGAGCGAATCACCCATCACCTGGCCCCCCGCGGCCCCGACGCATGGGGCTTCCATGCCCAAGGGCCAATTGCCCTGGGCCATCGTCGCCTGAAAATCATGGACCTGTCGGACGGCTCGGCGCAGCCGATGATCGACAGCCAGCTCGGTTTGTCCCTGGCCTTCAACGGCGCGATCTACAACTTCCCGGAACTGCGCGCCGAACTCGAAGCGCTGGGCTACGCCTTCTATTCCGGTGGCGACACCGAAGTGCTGCTCAAGGGCTACCACGCCTGGGGCGAAGCGCTGCTGCCGAAACTCAACGGCATGTTCGCGTTCGCCATCTGGGAGCGTGATGCCCAGCGCCTGTTCATCGCTCGCGACCGTCTCGGCGTGAAGCCTTTGTACCTGTCGCGCACCGGCCAGCGTTTGCGCTTTGCCTCGGCCCTGCCGGCGCTGCTCAAGGGCGGCGACATCAACCCGATCCTCGATCCGGTGGCGCTCAACCACTATCTGAATTTCCACGCGGTGGTGCCCGCTCCACGCACCTTGCTCGCGGGCATCGAAAAGCTGCCGCCAGCGACCTGGATGCGCGTCGAAGCCGATGGCCGCACCGAACAGAAAACCTGGTGGACCCTGCCCTACGGCCCACACGACGACGAGAAAAACCTGACCCTCGAAGACTGGCGCGACCGTGTACTCGACAGCACCCGCGAGGCCGTGGCAATCCGTCAACGCGCAGCGGTGGATGTCGGCGTGCTGCTTTCCGGCGGTGTCGATTCAAGCATGCTCGTCGGCCTGCTGCGTGAAGTCGGCGTGGAAAACCTGTCGACCTTTTCCATCGGTTTCCAGGATGCCGGCGGCGAGCGTGGCGATGAATTCCAGTATTCCGATCTGATCGCCAAGCACTACGGCACTCAACATCATCAATTGCGCATCGACGAAAAAGAGATCATCGAGCAACTGCCCGCCGCGTTCCGTGCGATGAGCGAGCCGATGGTCAGCCACGACTGTATCGCCTTCTACCTGTTGTCGCGCGAAGTGGCCAAGCATTGCAAAGTGGTGCAGAGCGGCCAGGGCGCGGATGAGCTGTTCGCCGGTTATCACTGGTATCCGCAAGTCGACGGCGCAGCGGATCCGTATGCAGCCTATCGCGCGGCGTTTTTCGACCGCAGCTACGAAGACTACGCGGCCACCGTACAGCCGAAATGGCTGACAGCGAATGACGCGGCCGGCGACTTCGTGAAGGAGCATTTCGCTCAACCCGGAGCTGATGCGGCAGTGGATAAAGCGCTGCGTCTGGACAGCACGGTGATGCTGGTGGATGACCCGGTCAAACGCGTCGACAACATGACCATGGCCTGGGGCCTGGAAGCGCGCACGCCGTTTCTCGACTATCGACTGGTTGAACTGTCAGCGCGGATTCCCGGCCAGTTCAAGCTGCCCGATGGCGGCAAACAGGTGCTCAAAGAAGCCGCGCGCCTGGTGATCCCGAGTGAAGTGATCGACCGCAAGAAAGGCTACTTCCCGGTGCCGGGCCTCAAGCACTTGCAAGGCGACACCCTGAACTGGGTGCGTGAACTGCTGCTGGATCCGAGCCAGGATCGCGGCCTGTTCAACCCGGCCATGCTCGACAAACTGCTGACTGATCCGCAAGGCCAACTGACGCCGTTGCGCGGCTCGAAACTGTGGCAACTGGCGGCCCTGAACCTGTGGCTCAGTGAACAAGGAATCTGATTGATGAAACCTCACGCCACAGCGATCAATCAGCGCCTGTTACGCGGTCAGGCACCGTCGTATGAACGCTTGCAGGCGCGTCTGGCCGAAGACGGCAGCGAACTCGGCGCCGACCCCATCGCCGTGCACTGCGGTTGGGGCCGGCTGCTGATCGGCCACACCTTCCCGGACCCGGCGACACTGGCGCAAGAACTGCTCAACGAGCAGCCCGGCGAGCGCGATATCGCTCTATACGTCGCCGCGCCGCAGCAGATTCTCGGTCTGGAACCGACGCAACTGTTTCTCGACCCGTCCGATACTCTGCGCCTGTGGTTCAGCGATTACCGCCAGGCCACCCGCGTGTTTCGCGGCTTCCGCATTCGCCGCGCGCAAAGCGAAGCGGACTGGCAAGCGATCAATCTGCTGTATCAGGCCCGCGGCATGTTGCCGATCGATGCCACGCGCCTGACTCCGCATCATCAGGGCGGCCCGGTGTACTGGCTGGCCGAAGATGAAGACAGTGGCGCGGTGATCGGCAGCGTCATGGGCCTCAATCACCAGAAAGCCTTCAACGACCCGGAACACGGCAGCAGCCTGTGGTGCCTGGCAGTGGATCCGCAGTGCTCGCGGCCCGGTGTCGGTGAAGTGCTGGTGCGGCATTTGATCGAGCACTTCATGAGTCGTGGTCTGAGTTATCTGGATCTGTCGGTGCTGCATGACAACCGTCAGGCCAAAAATCTTTACGCCAAGCTCGGTTTTCGCAACCTCTCGACCTTCGCCATCAAGCGCAAGAACGGCATCAATCAGACGCTGTTCCTCGGGCCCGGGCCGGAAGCCAACTTCAACCCTTATGCGCGGATCATCGTCGAGGAAGCGCACCGGCGCGGCATCGACGTGCAGGTGGACGATGCCGAAGCCGGGCTGTTCACCCTCAGCCATGGCGGACGTCGGGTGCGTTGCCGCGAATCGCTGAGCGACCTGACCAGCGCGATCAGCATGAGTCTGTGCCAAGACAAGAGCCTGACCCACAAAGTGTTGAAAGGCGCCGGCCTGAAGCTGCCTTCGCAGCAACTGGCGGGCAACGCCGACGACAACCTGGCGTTTCTTGACGAGCATCAGCGTGTGGTGGTCAAGCCGCTCGACGGTGAACAAGGCCAGGGCGTGGCGGTGGATCTACAGAGCATCGAAGAGGTGCAGCAGGCCATCGAAGCCGCCAAGCGTTTCGACAGCCGCGTACTGCTGGAAAGCTTCCACGAAGGCCTCGACCTGCGGATTCTGGTGATCGGTTTTGAAGTGGTGGCGGCAGCGATTCGTCGTCCCGCCGAGGTGGTCGGTGACGGCCATCATTCGATCGGTGCATTGATC
Organism: Pseudomonas sp. FW305-3-2-15-E-TSA4; assembly: GCF_058787295.1. Lineage (NCBI taxonomy): Bacteria > Pseudomonadati > Pseudomonadota > Gammaproteobacteria > Pseudomonadales > Pseudomonadaceae > Pseudomonas > Pseudomonas sp. FW305-3-2-15-E-TSA4. The sequence goes on from NZ_JBYSZP010000008.1 coordinate 207,960, forward strand.
GAGGCGCAGAGCCGGCGTCGGCAAGCCGCTACCAGTGGCGAGAGCAAGATCCCGCTGGATCACGAAACCCAACGCACCCTGCACGCGGCCGGGTATGACTACAGCAGCATCCTGCCGGCGGGCGAGCACCTGTTCGTCCGTCGCACGGCCAATCTGCACACCGGTGGCACGCTGGAAGACGTCACGGCGATTCTGCACCCGACCCTGGTCGATGCCGCCGTCCGTGCAGCGCGGGCGCTGGACATTCCGATGGTTGGCCTCGACTTGATGGTGCCGGCGGCGGATCAGTCCGAGTACGTGTTTATCGAAGCCAATGAACGCGCCGGCCTGGCCAATCACGAGCCGCAGCCGACGGCAGAGCGATTTGTCGATCTGTTGTTTCCGCACAGTCAGCCGGCTGTTTCTTGATTCCGAGGTGTCTGGACTGACGCCTTCGCGAGCAGGCTCGCTCCCACAGGGGAACTCATCCAAATGTGGGAGCGAGCCTGCTCGCGAAGGGGCCGAATCAGGCACCACAAATCCCTTCTCATCGAAACCATCGATGCGCCTCAACTCATCAGGAGTTTCCATGACCACTCAAATCCCTGAACCGGATCTGAACTACCTGCAAAAAGTCCTGCTGGAAATGCTCGCCATTCCCAGCCCTACCGGGTTCACCGACACCATCGTGCGCTACGTCGCCGAGCGTCTGGAAGAACTTGGCATCCCTTTCGAAATGACCCGTCGCGGCACCATTCGCGCCACCCTCAAGGGCAAGAAAAACAGCCCCGACCGCGCCGTCTCCGCGCACCTCGACACCATCGGCGCCGCCGTGCGTGCAGTGAAAGACAACGGCCGTCTGACCCTGGCCCCGGTCGGTTGCTGGTCGAGCAGGTTCGCCGAGGGCAGCCGGGTCAGCCTGTTCACCGACAATGGCGTGATACGCGGCAGCGTGTTGCCGCTGATGGCCTCCGGGCACGCGTTTAACACTGCCGTAGACGAGATGCCGATCAGCTGGGATCACGTCGAGCTGCGTCTGGATGCCTACTGCGCGACCAAGGCCGATTGCGACTCGCTGGGCATCAGCGTCGGCGACGTGGTGGCGTTCGACCCGCTGCCGGAGTTCACCGACAGCGGTCACATCAGCGCCCGTCACCTCGACGACAAGGCCGGGGTTGCGGCATTGCTCGCTGCGCTCAAAGCCATCGTCGAGAGCGGTCAGGAGTTGATGATCGACTGTCACCCACTGTTCACCATCACTGAAGAAACCGGTAGCGGTGCGGCGGCGGCATTGCCATGGGACGTCAGCGAATTCGTCGGTATCGACATCGCGCCGGTCGCGCCCGGCCAGCACTCCAGCGAACACGCGGTGAGCGTGGCGATGCAGGACTCCGGTGGCCCTTACGACTATCACCTGTCGCGGCATTTGCTGCGTCTGGCCGGTGAAAACGAACTGCCGGTACGGCGCGACCTGTTCCGCTATTACTTCAGCGACGCGCATTCGGCAGTCACCGCCGGGCACGACATCCGCACCGCCCTGCTGGCCTTCGGCTGCGATGCCACTCACGGTTATGAACGTACGCACATCGACAGTCTGGCGGCGCTCAGTCGTTTGCTCGGGGCGTACATTTTGAGTCCGCCGGTATTTGCCAGCGATGCGGCGCCGGCCAATGCTTCGCTGGATCGCTTCAGTCACCAGATCGAGCATGAGACACAGATGGAGAGCGATACGCGAGTGCCGTCGGTGGACAGTCTGGTGGGGCAGCGTTCGGACAGCTGAATCCTTGTTGTCTGAACTATGGCTATCGCGAGCAGGCTCACTCCTACAGTTGAAATGCATTTCCCTGTAGGAGTGAGCCTGCTCGCGATGAGGCCGATACTGCCCACACAAAACTGGCAGCCAGCCTCCAATCGCCGTAGCATCCCGCCATTGATTGAACCGAGGTGCCCATGCTGATTCCCTACGACGCTCTTGAAGTCGACACCCTCACCCGCCTGATCGAGGACTTCGTCACCCGCGACGGCACCGACAACGGTGATGACACACCGCTGGAAACCCGCGTGCTGCGCGTGCGCCAGGCGCTGACCAAAGGCCAGGCGCTGATCGTCTTCGACCCGGAAAGCGAACAATGCCAGTTGATGCTCAAACACGATGTGCCCAAGCATCTGTTCGACTAGCGGACCTTTTCGGTGACCTGTTTGCGCTGGATCCGCTGATAGACTTCAGAACGGTGCACATTGACCTTCTGCGGCGCCTCGACACCAAAGCGCACACTGGAGCCGTTGACTGACAACACGCGCACGGAAATGTCGTCACCGATGGAAATCAACTCGCCCACTACACGGCTGAGTACAAGCATGGAGTTCGTCCTTCAGGGTTAGCCAGCCCTGAAGATGCGCGGTGGGCGCGCGCTCGACAATACGTCGTGAGCAATTCAGTCTTGCCCTACACCCACGAGCGCTGCGCCCGTCAGACATTTCCTGCAAATCACTAAACAGCCTCGCCTCACGGGGCGGAAAAGCGCGGACCGAACAGAATCACGCTCGCGCCGATCACGCACAGCGCCACGCCGATCCAGTCCGAACCCAAAGGGCGAACGCGCTCGACCACCGCCAGCCAGCCGATCGACGCGACGATGTAGATCCCGCCATAGGCGGCATAGGCGCGCCCGGCGTAAGCCGCTTCGACGCGGGTCAATAACAGGGCGAACAGGGTCAGGCTGAGCAGCGCCGGGATCACCCACAAGGCACTTTTGCCCTGACGCAGCCACATGAAAAAGGCGAAACAGCCGGCGATTTCAAACAGCGCCGCGAGGAAAAACCACAGGTAATTGAGCATTGATGTGTCTCGACAGGGTGACCATTGCGGCCACCCTAACGACGCAACATCCTCGGGGCAAGTTCAGCCGTTGGTTTGTCTGGCCTTGGCGCGCATTTTATCGGCCATGGTGGTCATTTCGTTGTAGATCAGTTGCGGGTTCTTCTGTTTGATCGCCCAGGCCATGCGCCCCTGCTCGTGCGGCAGGATCATGAATTCGCCGGCGGCCACTTGCTGGTAGATATAGTCTGCAATGTCAGCAGCCGTGATCGGCGAACTTTCCAGCAACTTGCCGACCTGGGCTTTCATGGCCGGGGTCGGACCACGGAACGAGTCGAGCAAGTTGGTCTGGAAGAACGACGGGCAGACCACATGCACGCTGACTTCCTGCTGCGCCAGTTCGATCAGCAAACTTTCCGACAGCGCCACTACACCGGCCTTGGCCACGTTGTAGTTGCTCATCGCCGGGCCCTGCATCAGTGCAGCCATCGAAGCGATGTTGATGATCTTGCCTTTGCTCTGCTCCAGCAGCGGCAGGAACGCTTTGCAGCCCTTGACCACCCCCATCAGGTTGATCGCGATCTGCCAGTCCCAATCCTCCAGCGACAGTTCGCTGAAGAACCCGCCGGACGCCACACCGGCGTTGTTGACGATGACATCGATACCGCCGAGCTTCACTTCGCAAGCCTGGGCAAACGCGGTGAGCTGGCTGTAGTCACGCACATCGCAACGTTGGGTGAAACCGTCACCACCGGCCTCGCGCACCCGCTTCAGGGTTTCCTGCAGGCCAGGTTCGCTGACGTCGGACAAGGCCAGCTGCCAGCCTTCACGCGCCCAGCGCAGCGCGATTTCGCGACCCAAACCTGAGCCCGCACCCGTGATCATCATGCGATTTTGCATAGCAGACAGCCTTGTTGTTCCGTAGGAGATGCACGGAGTGTAGCGAAGGAACACTGGCCACCCACGCTCCATCAGATTGCTGAATACAGGATCAAAAGATCGCAGCCTGCGGCAGCGCCTACATGAATTCCCTGTAGGAGCTGCCGAAGGCTGCGATCTTTTGATCTCGCGCTTTAAAGGAAATAAACGAGTAATCCAAATACATTAAAAAAACATTGAATTTTCTTTCATTCGCACCAGTCGGAATTTGTAAGCCGTCTGGAATTAGTTAGCCTCCAGTCGCCCTTGAACACCAAGTCTTCTCGAACGCTATAAACAAGGAAATCGACATGGGCACAATTCTTATCATTATCCTGATCCTGTTGCTGATCGGTGGTCTGCCGGTCTTCCCGCACTCCAGAAGTTGGGGTTATGGTCCTTCGGGCATTATCGGCGTGGTGTTGGTGGTGCTGTTGGTCTTGCTGTTACTTGGCAGGATATAAAACCCCAAGACAAAAAAAAGAGGCCCTCAGGGGCCTCTTTTTTATGCAGCGGTTTTATCAGTCCGGCTTGCCGTTGATCACACCGGCGGTGTTGTCCATCAGGCTCTTGGTCGCCGTTTGCAGGAACGCCTCAAGCTTGAGCTTCAGTTCGGCGGTACGCGGTGCGTCCGGAATGATCTCGGCAGAAGGGTTCGCGCCCAGTTGGTACTGGTAGATCTTCGGCGCCATTTCCTTCTCTTTCGGCAGCACCAGGATCTGGTCGGCAGTGACGATGGCGGTGGTCTGCTCGCTGCCGGACGGCTTGATCACACCGAAACCGGTGTCGCCGGCCGGCAGGTTGAGCAGGTCACGCCCCCAGCACTGATGACGCACTTCGCCACCCAGACGGCCCATGATGGTCGGCACGATGTCGATCTGCGTACCCACGGTGTGGTCACGAGTGCCGAATTTTTCCTGAATGCCCGGGGCGATCATCAGCATCGGCACGTTGAAGCGGCCCAGGTCCATTTCGGTGATCTGGCGTTCGTTGCCGAAACCGTGGTCACCGACGATGACGAACAGGGTTTCCTTGAAGTACGGCTCTTTGCGTGCCTTCTCGAAGAACTGACCCAGCGCCCAGTCGGCGTAACGCATGGCGGTCAGGTGTTCGTTGAGGCTGCCGCGATCGGTCACGCGCTCGACCGGCAATGGCGTCGGCAAGGCGTACGGCGTGTGGTTGGACAGGGTTTGCAGCAGCGCGTAGAACGGCTTGCCGTTTTCCCGTGCCTTCAGCTCCTGCAGACCACGGTCGAACATGTCCTGGTCGGACACGCCCCAGGTCGGATCGGAGAACACCGGATTGACGAAGTCGTTACGGCCAACGAAGTTGGTCATGCCCTGGTTGCTGAAGAAGCCCGACTGGTTGTCCCAGGCGAAGTCGCCGTTGTAGACATACACGTCGTCATACTTGCGCGCGCTGAGCAGCTGCGGCAGACCGGACAGCTTGTGGCTGCCTTCCGGGGTCTGCATCAGGTATTCGAAACCTGGCAGGTTCGGGAAGCACGCCATGGTCGCAAACATGCCCTGGTGGGTATGGGTGCCGTTGGAGAAGAAGCGGTCGAACAGCAGACCTTCCTTCGACAGTTTGTCGAGGTAAGGTGTGATGTTGCCCGGTGCGCCCAGGGCGCCGACCGAGTGACCGGCCATGCTTTCCATCAGGATCACGACCACGTTCTTGATCGGCAGGGTCTTGTCGGCCGGTGGCGTGTAGTCACGACGCACGGCAGCGATGTCGGCATCGACCAGTTTGTCGTCCGGCATCACCAGCATCTCGCGCACCACTTTCTGCGCCTGTTCCTGCGGCAGGGTGGCTTTCCAGATGTTATCGCGGTCCTCGCCCATGCGGTCCTTGGCGGCGGCGATCAGCGACAGCGTGCCGTTGAGGCCGAGCTGGTTGGCGAAGTTCGATTCGGTGGTGTACACGTCACCCCAGCGCAGCGGCGGGCCCTGACGCAGGGTGCCACGGGCGGCCACGACGCAGATCAGCAGGCAGACCACGAACACCGCCAGGCGGGTGTACCACGGCGCCACCTGACGGGTGCCGACGTTGCCGCCGCTGAACGGGCCGCGTGGACGGGTCGCACGGTCGGCGCCCTTGAAGGCCAGGGTCAGGATCACGGTGCCGATGACCCACGCCAGCAGGTAACGCACTACCGGGAAACCGTACCAGAGCATGCTCATCACGGTTTTCGGGTCTTCCTTCACGTACTGGAACACCAGGCCATTGAGGCGCTGGTGGAACTCGCGGTAGAAGTCCATTTCCATCAGGCCGAGGAACAGCGCGATGCTCGACGCCACGGTCAGCCACAGGCGGAAGAAGCCACGCGCAGCCATCGCCCGGGCACTGAACAGCGCCAGCACCAGCGGAACGCAGACGTAGACCACCAGGCGCAGGTCGAAACGCAGGCCGTTGGCGAAGGCTTCGAGGAAGGTCGAAGCCGGGGTATCGAGGATCATCTCGCGGTTGTAGACCAGCAGCGCGAGGCGCAGCACGGAAAACATCACCATCATGACCAGGGCACACAGCAGCGTGTAGGCCAGATGCGATTTGACGGTCGGTTGCAGCAGGCGAGTGGAAGATCGCTGCTGATTCAGGGCGTCCGGGTTTGCCATGTCGTTTTAGGACCCATTGGAAGTTGAAGTTGCAAAATACAGCGGCGCCATGCCCTCTATTGGCCATTCCAGGCCCCGGGGCGTGCGCGGTGCGCAAATGTTGCACGATCAACGGCAGCATTGCCATTGATTACTGCCCCATTGCCCGACTCTTTCATACAAGCATTCGGACGGGGGACAAACCGAGTTGCGCGGGCGAATTGTCTGGAACACTTTGTGAAAATTTCGTCCAACGCATATCTGGAAACACAATATAACGACAAAACAAAACGCCCCGATTCGGTCGGGGCGTTTTGCTGTCAGCGCGAAGAATTACTTCTCGGCGCGTTCTTTCAGGGCTTTCAGCGTATTGAACGGCGCATCGACCACGAACTTGTTGGCAATCATGCTTGGCACGCTGCCACCGGGTTCGGTGTGCACCTGATAGGTCACTTCGACTTGATCACCTTTGGGTACGAACTTCCAGAACCCTTTGACCTGAGCGACACGGACAAAGCCTTTCTCTTCGGGAAGGTACTTCGGCACGCCTTCGAGGTTGCGGGTCAGGCTGCCATCGGCGCCCTCAACGGTGGTGATGTGCAACACCGAATCACGTGGGGTCACTGGCCACGGCGTATTGAACTGGGTGTAGGTCCAGCTCTGATCGCCCTCGTGCTTGAGCAGTTTCTGGGTTTTGCATTCGTGAATCCAGGCGCAGGCTCCGGCCACGTCTTCCTGCAAGGCACGCAGTTTGGCAACGGTGGTCTTCATCAGGGCAACACCCTGATAGGACTTGTAATCGGAACCCGGCACTTCGGCCAGCGAGACCTTGATCCCGTCCTGTTCCTTGGCGACCTTCCAGTCTTCGGCCTGAGCCATCGAAGTAGCCAGCACAGCGGTCAAACCACACAACACAGCGATACGATGCAGCGAACCCATAGTCTTATTCCTTATTGTTGAAGTTCCGTTCGTTTGACACATCACGCCGCCGTCATCTGCTCCCACCAACCGATCAGTTTGATCGCTTCCTCGGAGCTGCTGCCGCAGACTTCGACATCGGCGGCGAATCCTGAACAGACCGCCGGACGCTCCGGCTGGCCGAAAATGCTGCACAGGTTTTCGACCGAGAGTTGCACGCAACGTTCGCCGGCAGGTTTGCCGTTGGGCATGCCCGGAATGGCAGAGCTGATGGACGGGGCAATGCAGCAAGCGCCACAGCCTTCACGGCATTTCATGACGAGCAAGTCCTCGCGACGGGCAATGTGTTAAAGAGACACGGACAGAGTAACCGCTAAAACGGTTGTTTCAAATTCCCTGCACCGGGGTTTTTACCGATAACTGAATGTGACTGACCAGTCTCCGACAAAGCGTCTGGTCTGCGGGTCACGGGTCGATTGAATTTATTGCTTGAACTCGAAATCCAGCGCTGCGCCTTCGACTTCGCGGCGCTCTTCGTTGCGCAGCTGCAACTGCATTTCATTGCTGAGCAGGCGGCCATTGAGCTGGAAGCCGCTGTTCTTCTCGCCAAACATCTGCGGCAGGATCGCCTCGTGTTTGGGCATCGGCACGGTACCGGCAGGTTTGAGCTGCTGGACCATGTCTTTGGGCAGGCTCAGGTCCAGTTTGGCCGGCGGCAGTCTGGTTTTAGCCACTTCACTGGCCGGTTTTGACTTGGAGGCAATCGGGGGCCGCTTCTTCACCGGGGCCGCTTTCTTCTGCGGGGCTTTCTTCGTCTGAGCTTTCTTGTCCGCAACGGCTTTGCTGGCCGTTTTACTCGCCGGAGCTGACGCCGCAGGCTTTTCCTGAACGGCGGCTGCCATGACACCGGGCGCATGGCCCATCGTCAACACACCAAGCAAAATCCAGGCAGCAGGCAAAATCGCTTTCATGAGCCCCACAACACTAACGGCAGAGGGCCATATGCTCGCCTGTTGAGCGTCACAAGACAAGCGCGGTGCGCCACTCGTTCAGAAACCGCCTGCGGTTTCCTGACACAGTTGAGTCGCCAGCAAACCGAGGGTCATCAGCGCCCTTTCCGCCTCGCGATTCCACGGCGTGCCGCAGTTCAGGCGGATGCAGTGATTGAACTGCTCGGTATTACTGAAGATCAGCCCCGGCGCAATACTGATGCCCTGCTGCAAGGCGCGGACATGCAATTCCTGTGTATTGACCCTGCCCGGCAGACTCACCCAGAGGATGAAACCGCCCGTGGGCCGGGTCATTTGCGTGCCTTCGGGGAAGTACTGCTGCACCGCCAGCTGAAATGCGCTGAGGTTTTTTCGGTATTCCTGGCGGATGTACCGTAAATGCCGGTCATAACCGCCATTTTCCAGATAAGCGGCAATCGCCATTTGCGTGACGCTGCACGCCGAATGCGTGGTGAAGGTCTGCAGACGCTGGATTTCCTGCTGATACTTGCCGGCGATCATCCAGCCGACGCGCACACCCGGCGACAAGGTCTTGGAAAAGCTCGAGCAGTAGATCACCCGATCCAGTCGATCGTAGGCCTTGAGGGCTTTGGTGCGGCCCTGTTCGAACATCAACTCGCCATAGATGTCGTCTTCGACGATCTGGATATCGAAGTCCGAAGCCAGGCGCAGCAGTTGTTTCTGCCGCTCTTCCGGCATGGTGCCGCCCAGTGGATTGCTGAGGCGAGTGGTCAGCACCAGCGCCTTGATTGACCATTGGTTCGCCGCCAGTTGCAGGGCTTCGAGGCTCATGCCGGTGGCCGGATCGCTGGGGATCTCGATCACTTTCAGGCCCAGCAGGTCGGCCAGTTGCAGCAGACCGTAATAGGTTGGCGATTCGGCGGCGATCAGGTCGCCCGGACGAGTCAGCACCCGCAGCGACATCTGCAGCGCATCGACACACCCGTGGGTGATCACCACTTCTGAAGGATCGACGACGACCCCGGCATCGCGCATGCGGATCGCCACTTGCCGACGCAGCGGTTCGAAACCCGGGCTGAACATGTAACTGAACGCGCGCGGACTATGGAATCGGGTGACCTTGGCCAGTTGTTGATGCAGCGCGCGCACCGGGAGGTAATCGACACTCGGCACCGCAGCGCCCAACGGAAACACCCCTTCGCGCCGCGATTCGACCAACACTTGCTGAATGATGCTGGCGCGGGTGACCAGTCCTGGCCGCTCGACCCGGGCGATGTCCGGGGTCGGCGCTGTCAGTGCCGGGGTCTGGTGCACGTAGTAACCGGACTGCGGCCGTGCACGGATCAGGCCCTGATCTTCGAGGTTGGCGTAAGCCTGCAACACCGTTGCATGGCTGACATTGAGCTGCGAACTCATCTTGCGCACCGACGGCACGCGTTCTCCGGGCTGATAGACACCGCGCCGGATGTCTTCCGCCAGCTGTTGAGCAATACGTTGGTAGAGCAAGAGGTTGGTCATGACGCAGCACTCGATTTCACGGGCATTTTATTCTTGTGTGAAACAATACCGGAACAGTTTAGAAGTGTACTGGGACAGTTGCCACCATAGTCGACCGTACAGTGCAGTGTCAGCTACAACTGTACGGATTTGCGTGCTATTCGACAGACGTAAAAAAGCCCGGCGCTGCATGACAGGCCGGGCTTTCCAGAGACGCAGCCCTCAGCGGGCGGCGCCGAGCTGGCCTTTTTCGTCGGAGAACACAATTTCCACCCGACGGTTCTGTGCTCGCCCACGCTCGGAAGCGTTGACGTCCACCGGGTATTCGTCGCCGTAACCTTCGACCTGAATCCGCTTGTCCTCGATACCCAGGTCCATCAGCACATCGGCCACCGCCTGTGCGCGATCACGCGACAGCTTGAGGTTTTCCTGTTTGCCGCCGGTGCTGTCGGTGTAGCCCTCGATGCGCACCACGCGTTTCGGGTTGAGCTGCAGGAACTGCACGATCTTCAGCACCACGCGGTTGGCCGAGTTTTTCAGCTCCGCTTCGCCGGTGTCGAACAGCACGTCGCCCAAGGTCATGACCAGGCCGCGATCGGTTTGCGTGGTGGCCAGCGCAACGATCTGCTCCTCGAGCCACTTGCCCTGCTGCTGCACGCTCAGCAGTTTGGACTCACGCAGGGCCAGTTGCAGGCGCTGGCGTTCCAGCTCGAGCTTCGCCGCGCGCTCTTCGTTGAGCACCAGATTGGTGTGTTCGCGGGCGATTTCGCTATAGCGCTGACTCAGGTAGGCGTAATGCACCACGTCCGAGCCACTGCCCCAATAGGTGGACAGGCGATCGGCACGGGCCAGCGACTCACCGGCGCGGATCACATCCTTGGGCGCGATACGCAGCACGTTGGAATCTTCCTTGACCTTCTGGAAATCACTGCCGGCCTGTTGCAATGCGGCCTCACCGTGTTGACCGGCGCAACCATAGAGGCTCGCGCAACCGGCCAGAAGCAAACCGCCGAGGGCTTTGGACTTGAGGCTCATTGGGCATCTCCCAGTTGCTTGCGCAGACGGATGATGCGGGTGTTGAGCACGTTCAGTTGCTCTTCGCTCTTTTGCGTCAGCACCTTGGCTTCGGCCAGACGTGCATCCAGCTCGGCCTGTTCGGCGCGCATGCGGGCGTTCTTGAAGGACTCGTCGGTCATGTTGCCCTTGGCCCGGTTGAACTTGTCTTCGGCCAGTTTCATTTCCGGCATTTCATCGGCGGTCGCACCGACAGCCTTGGCCTGGGTGATGGCCTGCTCGGTCAGGCGCATTTGCTCATTGGGTGCCGGATCGTTGGCGCAGCCGGCCAGGGCCAGAACGGCCATGGCCGCGAAAAGAGGTCGAATACTCACTAAGAATCCCTACTGTTTTGGGGCACTGACAGGTGGCTGCGGCTGTTGCTGCTGAGCCTTCCAGCGCTCGATGTTGCGTTGCAGCGCGGCTTCGGTCAGTCCGGACGCGGGCAATTCTGTCATCTTTTTAGCGAGCTGTCCGCGCAACCACGGATCGTTGCAGGCCGAGTTGTGCGAAACCGCGAGGAACAGTCCCGGTCGGTCGATCGGTTGCTCGAAGGCCAGCAGATCATTGGCCATGCCCAATGCCTGCGCGGCGGCCATGCCCGAGTAGCGCCCGGCGAGTACATATTCGACTTCGCCCAGCAGAAGTTTCTGAAAGGCCTGAGTGAGGTTTGCCGTCCGGGTCAGGGTCAGATTCTGCTCGGCGAAAGTGCCGAATGCCTGGGTCATTCGAGACTTTTCCGACAGCCCGCCGGTGTGCCCGTGCAGGTCCCTGGCTTCGCTGTAGACCAGCGTCGAGCCTTTGCGCGTCCACACCAGATAGTCGTTTTCCAGCAACGGCGGATAGATGTAGTCGAGGTTTTCCAGCTCGTTGAACATCAGCGGCGTGTCGGCCAGCATGTCCATGCGCCCGCTGCGTACTTCATCAAGGGCCTGCGCGCGTTTGCCGGCGTAGAGCAGCTCGACCTTGATCCCCAGATCCTTGGCCACTTGCTGCAACAGGTCGGCACTGGCGCCGATCAAGTGCTTGGGATTCTGTGGATCCTGCCACAGGTACGGCGGTGCATCCGGGCTGCCGGTGACGACAAGGCGCTCGCATTTGCCGGCGGCCGCAGCCATCCCCGGTAACAGGATCAATCCCAATAACAACCCGCGGCGCAGATCCATGGCAAAACACTCCCACGCAAATTCGAGACAAAAAAAAGCCCGACCATAAGGCCGGGCTCTTTATAAGTGAAGCTGCCGGATTAGACCAGCTTCTCCAGCTCAGGTACCGCTTCGAACAGATCCGCCACCAGACCGTAATCGGCCACCTGGAAGATTGGCGCTTCTTCATCCTTGTTGATCGCGACGATCACTTTGGAGTCTTTCATGCCGGCCAAATGCTGGATCGCGCCGGAGATACCGACCGCGATATACAGCTGTGGTGCAACGATCTTGCCGGTCTGACCGACCTGCATGTCGTTCGGTACGAAACCTGCGTCGACCGCGGCGCGCGAAGCACCCACGGCAGCCCCCAGCTTGTCGGCCAGAGCGTACAGGTGTTTGAAGTTGTCACCGTTCTGCATGCCGCGGCCGCCGGAAACGACGATCTTGGCAGCGGTCAGCTCAGGACGATCGGACTTGGCCAGTTCTTCGCTGACGAAGCTGGAAGTGCCGGCGTCGTGCGCAGCAGCAACCGCTTCAACAGCCGCCGAACCACCTTCAGCGGCAACCGGGTCGAAACCGGTGGCACGCACGGTGATCACTTTGATCGCAGCGGTCGATTGCACGGTAGCGATAGCGTTACCGGCGTAGATCGGACGCTTGAAGGTGTCGGCGCTTTCTACCGAGATGATCTCGGAGATCTGGTCAACGTCCAGCGCAGCGGCAACGCGCGGCAGGATGTTTTTGCCGTTGGACGTGGCGGCAGCCAGGATGTGGCTGTAGCCCTTGCCCAGCTCTGCAACCAGCGGCGCAACGTTTTCCGGCAACTGATGCGCGTAAGCGGCATTGTCAGCGTTCAGGACTTTGCTTACGCCAGCGATTTTCGCAGCGGCCTCGGCCACGGCGCCAGCGCCCTGACCGGCAACCAGCACGTGAATGTCGCCGCCGATTTTGGCAGCAGCAGCCACGGTGTTCAGTGTGGCCGGGGCCAGCACTTTGTTGTCGTGTTCAGCGATTACCAAGATAGTCATTTTTAGATTACCTTCGCTTCGTTTTTCAGTTTCTCGACCAGTTCAGCCACCGACTTGACCTTGATGCCTGCGCTGCGTGCAGCCGGCGCTTCGACTTTCAGGGTCTTGTTGGTGGAGGCGGTGGAAACGCCCAAAGCGTCCGGAGTCAGCACTTCGAGAGGCTTCTTCTTGGCTTTCATGATGTTTGGCAGAGACGCGTAGCGCGGCTCGTTCAAACGCAGGTCGGTGGTGACGATCGCTGGCAGTTTCAGGGAAACGGTCTGCGCGCCGCCGTCGATTTCGCGGGTCACGGCAACGCTGTCGCCGGAGACTTCGACTTTCGAGGCGAAAGTGCCCTGACCGTAACCGCTCAGTGCAGCGAGCATCTGGCCGGTCTGGTTGTTGTCGCTGTCGATCGCCTGTTTGCCCAGGATCACCAGCTGAGGCTGTTCCTTGTCGACCACAGCCTTGAGCAGCTTGGCCACGGCCAGCGAAGTCAGGTCTTCAGCGGATTCGACGAGGATGGCGCGGTCGGCACCCAGAGCCAGTGCGGTACGCAGCTGTTCCTGAGCGGTGGACGGGCCGATGGAGACGACGACGATTTCAGTCGCAACACCTTTCTCTTTCAGGCGTACGGCTTCTTCCACTGCGATTTCGCAGAACGGGTTCATCGACATCTTGACGTTGGCGAGGTCTACGCCGGAATTGTCCGCCTTGACGCGGACCTTGACGTTGTAATCCACAACGCGTTTGACAGCTACAAGAACCTTCATGGATTCCTCGTTACTCTCCGGTGAAAAGAAAGTCGCCTAGGCGAACCTGGCGGTTGATGCTCATCGGGCACAAGGGCACCTCTAAAAACGCCGGCGGGGGGCGATGACCGTTCGTCAGTGGTGACCAACGGGTCATTGAATCGCACGGTGTGTAAACTGCGCGCCGGACTTGCGCTGCGCATCACCTTGTACTGCCTGTGCCCTGTCTTTAGAGGTGCTCTTGAAACCGCCAGTCTGCCTACGGCGAGCGCAAAACCGCCCGTATCTTGACCGGAACGCCTATTCCGGTCAATACGGCAAAATGGCCGTTCATAAGCCGCGCTTCTTTGATTTCTCTGGGCTGGAGCCGATTCAAACAAACGTTTGTATTGGACGCTCGGAGTGGTGTAGATATAATGCGCCGCCTAGAGAGAAAGGTGGTTTGCCCATTATTACCCTTGACGTTAACGTAAAGGCAATAACGGATATGACACCGAACCTCCAAATTAGAAAAAAAACTGTTGAGCCTTGAGTAGGAGATAGCCTGTGGAACGCGAATACATGGAATTCGACGTGGTCATCGTCGGTGCCGGCCCCGCTGGCCTGTCCGCCGCCTGCCGTCTGAAGCAGAAGGCCGCCGAAGCCGGTAAGGAAATCAGCGTCTGCGTGGTCGAAAAAGGCTCCGAAGTCGGCGCACACATCCTTTCCGGTGCCGTGTTCGAACCACGTGCTCTGAACGAACTGTTCCCGGACTGGAAAGAACTCGGCGCCCCGCTGAACACGCCGGTCACCCGCGATGACATTTTCGTGCTGAAAAACGCCGACAGTGCGCAGAAAATTCCGGACTTCTTTGTGCCCAAGACCATGCACAACGAAGGCAACTATATTATTTCCCTCGGCAACCTGTGCCGCTGGCTGGCCCAGCAGGCCGAGAACCTCGGCGTGGAAATCTACCCGGGCTTCGCTGCTCAGGAAGCGCTGATCGACGAAAACGGCATCGTGCGCGGGATCATCACCGGTGATCTGGGCGTCGACCGCGAAGGCAACCCGAAAGAAGGCCTGTACACCCCGGGCATGGAACTGCGTGGCAAGTACACGCTGTTCGCCGAGGGCTGCCGTGGCCACATCGGCAAGCAACTGATCAAGCGCTACAACCTCGACAGCGATGCCGACGCCCAGCACTACGGTATCGGTCTGAAGGAAATCTGGGAAATCGACCCGGCCAAACACCAGCCAGGCCTGGTGGTGCATACCGCCGGTTGGCCGCTGGACATCATGGGCACCGAAAACACCGGCGGCTCGTTCCTCTATCACCTGGAAAACAACCAGGTAGTGGTCGGTCTGATCGTTGACTTGTCCTACAGCAACACTTACCTGTCGCCGTTCGACGAGTTCCAGCGCCTCAAACATCACCCGGTGCTGGCTCAGTACCTGGAAGGTGGCAAGCGCGTCAGCTACGGCGCCCGCGCGATCTGCAAAGGTGGCCTGAACTCGCTGCCGAAAATGGTCTTCAAGGGCGGCGCGCTGATCGGTTGCGACCTCGGCACCCTGAACTTCGCCAAGATCAAGGGCAGCCACACCGCGATGAAGTCCGGCATGCTCGCCGCTGAATCGGTGGCCGACGCGCTGTTCGCCGAGAAGGATGGTACTGAAGAGCTGACCACTTACGTCGACGCGTTCAAGAAGAGCTGGCTCTACGACGAACTGTTCGCCAGCCGTAACTTCGGCCCGGCGATCCACAAGTTCGGCGCGATCGTCGGCGGTGGTTTCAACTGGCTGGACCAGAACATCTTCGGCGGCAAACTGCCGTTCACCCTGCACGACACCAAGCCGGACTACGCTTGCCTGAAACTCGCGGCCGACTGCAAGAAGATCGACTATCCGAAGCCGGACGGCAAACTCAGCTTCGACAAACTGAGCTCGGTGTTCATCTCCGGTACCAACCACGAAGAAGAACAGCCGTGCCACCTGAAGCTGACCGATCCGAGCATCCCGATCAGCAAGAACCTGCCGCTGTACGACGAACCGGCGCAGCGCTACTGCCCGGCCGGCGTCTACGAAGTGATCACCAAGGAAGACGGCGAAAAACGCTTTCAGATCAACGCCCAGAACTGCGTGCACTGCAAGACCTGTGACATCAAGGACCCTTCGCAGAACATCACCTGGGTCACGCCGGAAGGCGCTGGCGGCCCGACCTACCCGAACATGTAAGGCGTATCGCTGAACAACGAGGCTCCCGAAATGGGGGCCTTTTTGTTGCCCAAAATTTAATGCATCACATCACCCCCCTGTGGGAGCTGGCTTGCCCGCGATGGGGCCGTGTCAGTCGACATCTTGGCAGCCTGGATCACCGCCATCGCTGGCAAGCCAGCTCCCACAGGGTTACGCAAACTCTCAGGCAACGCGCTCATCGCCAGGGCTACGCTCGAAGTAGCGCTTGTACTCACGACTGAACTGCGACGTACTCTGATACCCCACCCGATGCGCCACCTGCGCCACGCCCAGCCCTTCGGCGACCAGCAAGGTCTGCGCCTTGAGCAAGCGTAAACGTTTCAGATACTGCACCGGCGACAACAGCGTGCTGCGCTTGAAGTGCTCGTGGAAGGACGACACGCTCATATTCGCGCAACTGGCCAGAGTCTCGACATTCAGCGGCTCGGTGTAATGCGCATGCAGGTGACTGATCGACGCCGCCACCCGGGCGAACTGCCCCTGCTGTTCCACCAGCGCGCGCAACACATCGGCCTGTGGCCCGCGCAGCGCGGTGAACAACAATTCACGCACCCGCGCCGGCCCGAGAATCTGCCGCTCCAGCGGATCGTGCAGGCAGCGTAACAAGCGTTCGACGCAGCCGCGCATGTCATCGTCGAGCACCACCGAGGTCATCGACTCCGGCGTTTGCGCCGGGATATGCCGCCCCGGCGCCAGCCCCATGGCCAGCACCAGCTCGCCGAGCAGCACCCGGTCGATGGCCACCGACACACCCAGCAACGGCGCATCCGGCAAGGCAAAGGTTTCGCACTCGAACGGCACCGGCAGCGCCTGAATCAGGTAGTGCCCGGCGCCGTACTCCATGGTACGCGGGCCGAGGAACGCCAGTTTGCTGCCCTGGGCGATGATCATCAGGCTCGGCTCATAAATGTGCGGGCCACGCGCCACGTCGCAACTGGCGCGCAACACCTGCACGCCGGGCAGCCCGGTCTGGCTGTAACCATCGCAGAGCGCCAGCGGCTCGATCAGCGAAACCAGCGTGGCATTGGCATCAAGGTGACGGGTCAACTGCATCGGAGGGGTCTTCAAAAAAGTCACGGAAAAAGGCATGCAAGCATCATCGCAGATCCTTTTGCCAATGCGCTTGCCCAGACCTGCATGCCGGAGGATTAGGCATGAGACCCGGAGGAATCGTCATGGCCGCAGCGGCAGTCGGCGCCCAAAATGCGCCACCTCACCTGTCACTGCTTCTGCGAGGTTTCTCATGTACACCGCTATCGGTTATGCCGCCCAATCGGCCACCACTCCCCTCGCCCCGATGAAATTCGAACGCCGCAGCCCACGCGCTGACGACGTGGCGATCGAGATCCTGTATTGCGGCGTCTGCCACTCCGATATCCACCAGGCGCGCAACGAATGGGGCATCGCGGTTTATCCGTTGATGCCCGGCCATGAGATCGTCGGAAAAGTCACCGCCATTGGTGCGAATGTCACCCAACATAAAGTCGGCGATCTGGTCGGTGTCGGTTGCATGGTCGACTCCTGCCGCACCTGCGCCGCCTGCCAGCAGAACCTCGAGCAATACTGCCTCGAAGGCCCGACCATGACCTACGCCACCCCGGACCGGGTCGACGGCAGCAACACCATGGGCGGCTACTCCGACAGCATCGTGGTCAGCGAGCACTTCGTGGTGCGCATCCCGGAGAAACTCGACTTGGCCAGCGCCGCGCCGATCCTCTGTGCCGGCATCACCACCTACTCGCCGCTCAAGCACTATGGGGTCAAGGCCGGCGACAAGGTCGGGATTCTCGGCATGGGCGGCCTCGGCCACATGGGCATCAAGTTCGCCAAGGCGATGGGCGCGGAAGTCACGCTGTTCACCCGTTCGGCGAGCAAGGCCGAAGAAGGTCGTCGTCAGGGCGCCGATCACGTGATCGTCTCCACCGATGCCGAGCAGATGGCTGCCGCTGCAGGCCGTTTCGATTTCCTGCTGGACACCATTCCGGTGCAGCACGACCTCAACCCGTACCTGCAAACCCTGCGCTTTGATGGCGTGCATATCCTGGTCGGCCTGATCGAACCGATCGACCCGCCCGTGCACGCCGCCAACCTGGTGCTGGGCCGCCGCGTGCTGGCCGGTTCGCTGATCGGCGGCATCGCCGAGACCCAGGAAGTGCTGGATTTCTGCGCCGAGCACAACATCACCTGCGACATCGAAATGCTCGACATCCGCCAGATCAACGAGGCTTACGCACGGATGATCGCCGGTGACGTGAAGTATCGCTTCGTGATCGACATGGCGACGCTGAAGCTTTAAACCTTCAGACCGAGTTCTGCCGACAGCCGGGCTGTGACCCCTTTGATCAGGGGGATCAGCTCGGCCATTTTTTCCAGCGGCATGTACGGCACGGTGCTGGCGATACTGATCGCCGCCACAATGCGCTTGCTCGCATCGCGAATCGGCGCCGCCACACAGCGGATCGACGGTTCGTTGTCCTCCAGATCGAAGGCGTAGCCACCGGCTACGTACTCGGTCATGCGCTGTTCGAACTGTTCCCACGACTGCTGCGGATGCTGCGGCCAGAACTGACTCTTCCCACCCGCCGGCAGGCTGATGTCGTACAGGCGCTGCCAATCCTGCGGCGCATCATCGAGCATCAAGGCCTTGCCGATCCCGGTGCGCGCCAACGGCATCCGGTAGCCGACCCGCGAGCGCATTTCCGGGCCGTTACGCCCCGGATTCTTCAGCAGATACAAGACCTCGTCGCCCTCACGAATGCCCAGGTGCACGGTGTCGCCGGTCAGCGCCGATAACTCGTCCAGATACGGCCCGGCCAGACTCACCAGCGGCAACTCTTCGCGCGCCTGAAACCCCAACTCGATCAGCTTCGGCCCCAGCAAATAGCCGATTTGTGGCACCACGCGTAGGTAGCGCTCGTCGACCAGGCAACTGGCCAGACGATGGGTGGTGCTGCGCGTGGTGCCGATCAGCCGGGCGATCTCTTTCAGATCGCGGGCGCCACTGGCCACCGCCTGCACCACACCCAGTCCGCGAAGCAGCGTCTGGGTGCCGGTGGGTGCGGCGTCCTTGGTTTTTTCCGGGGCGTCTTCCTGCATATCCAGCCTTTACCGTTGAGCGAGGGAACGGGCGGCATTATGGTCGCCCGACGCAGACGACTACAACTCGATACGTTCGACCTTGCCCACCAGCAGCACGTAGGACAATGCACCGATCAGCGCCAGCACCGCGATGTAGGTGATCGCCGGGGCAAACGAATCACCGCTGGCGAGGAAACCGATGACAATCGGCGTGGCAATCGCCGACAGGTTGCCGATGAAGTTGAACACCCCGCCGGTCAGCCCCAGCAACCGCGCCGGAGCGAGGGTCGAGACCAGCGACCAGGTGATCGAGGCCAGACCGTTGCCAAAAAACGCCAACGCCAGGAAGGCAATCACCAGCGGTGTCGATTCAACAAAATTGGCGCCGATGATCGAGGTGGAAATCAGCAGCCCGCCAATGATCGGCAACTTGCGCGCGAAGCCCACGCTGCAGCCACGCCGGATCAACAGATCGGAAAAGAATCCCGAGCACAGCACACCGACAAAAGCCGCGAGAAACGGCAGCGATGCCAACAAGCCGGACTTGATGAAGTCCATGCCGCGATATTTCACCAGGTAGGTCGGGAACCACGTCAGGAAGAACCACAGCGTCGAGTTCAGGCAGAACTGACCGAGGTAGATGCCCCACAATTTGCGCTTAGTGAGGACGATACCGAGATCGGTCCAACTGAACGAGGCCTTGGCCGTTTGCGCTTGAATGTCTACGAGTCCGCCACCCTCGCGGATCAGGTCGATCTCCGCGTCGTTGGCGCCCTTGAAGTCTCGCGGTTCGCGATACACCGCGTACCAGATCGCTGCCCAGATGATGCCAGCCGCACCGGTCGCGACGAACACCATGTGCCAGCCGAACTCATGTTGCAGCCAGGCCAGCACCGGCGTCAGAAACGCCAGGCCGACAAACTGCCCGGAGGTGTAGAAACCAATCGCCGTGGCCCGCTCGCGCTCGGGAAACCAGGTGGTCACCACGCGGCTGTTGATCGGATAGGCCGGCGCTTCCAGCGCGCCGACCGCCATGCGCAGCACGAACAGCGCAATGAAACTCGCGGCGAAGCCGAGCAGCACCGTGGCCAGCGACCACAGCAGTAGCGCGACGCTATAGAGGATGCGCGGCGGCACCCGATCCACCAGCCAGCCGCCGGGGATCTGCATCGCGGCGTAGGTCCAGCCGAATGCGGAGAAAATCAGCCCGACGTGAACCGGGTCGATGCCCAGTTCACTGGTCAGCGCGGGCGCGGCAATCGACAGGTTGCTGCGGTCGAGGTAGTTGATGACCACGGTGATGAACAGCAACACCATGATGAAAAACCGCTTGCGGCTAGGCGTGACTAAAGACGCCTGCCCGGTGAGGGTTTGCGTTGGCATGGGGGGTGCCTCTTCTTATGATTATTTGAGGTCATTGACGCAAATCTCCCATCCATGGAGATCAATTGTGGGAGGGGGCTTGCTCCCGAATGCGGAGTGTCAGTCGACATCTCTTTAGCTGACATGCCGCATTCGGGAGCAAGCCCCCTCCCACAAGGATTTGTGGTGGGTCAGAAGAGACTCACCACTCGGCAAAACTGCCATCGGCATGGCGCCAGATCGGGTTGCGCCAGCGGTGGCCGACCGCCGCGCGTTCGATCACGTATTCCTCGTTGATCTCGATGCCCAGCCCTGGCCCGTTCGGAATCTTCACGAAGCCCTGGTCGTAGTCGAACACTCGCGGATCCTTCACGTAGTCGAGCAAATCGTTGCTCTCGTTGTAATGGATACCCAGACTCTGCTCCTGGATAAACGCGTTGTAACAAGCCGCGTCCAGTTGCAGGCACGCCGCCAGCGCAATCGGCCCCAGCGGACAATGCAGCGCCAGCGCCACGTCGTAGGCTTCGGCCATGTTGGCGATCTTGCGGGTCTCGGTGATACCGCCGGCATGCGAGGCATCCGGCTGGATGATGTCGACGTAGCCTTCGCTCAGCACCCGCTTGAAATCCCAGCGCGAGAACAGCCGCTCGCCAAGGGCGATCGGCGTGCTGGTCAACGGTGCCAGCTCTTTCAGCGCTTCGTAGTTTTCACTGAGCACCGGCTCTTCGATGAACATCAGTTTGTACGGGTCGAGCTCCTTCATCAGCACCTTGGCCATCGGCTTGTGTACCCGACCGTGGAAGTCGACGCCGATACCGACGTTCGGCCCGACGGCATCGCGCACGGCGGCAACGTTGGCCAGGGCCAGATCGACTTTCTCGAAGGAGTCGAGGAACTGCAGCTCTTCAGTGCCATTCATTTTCACCGCAGTAAAACCCCGGCTCACCGCCTCTTTCGCGGCGCGTGCGGTGTCGGCCGGACGATCGCCACCGATCCACGAATACACACGAATCTTGTCGCGCACCTGACCGCCGAGCAGATCGCTGACCGACACGCCGAGGGCTTTGCCCTTGATGTCCCACAGCGCCTGATCGATACCGGCCAGTGCACTCATGTGGATCGCGCCACCACGGTAGAAGCCGCCGCGGTACAGCACGGTCCAGATGTCCTCGATGTTGCGTGGGTCTTTGCCGATCAGGTAGTCGGACAATTCTTCAACGGCAGCGGCGACGGTGTGGGCACGGCCTTCGACCACAGGCTCGCCCCAACCAGTCACGCCCTCATCGGTTTCGACCTTGAGGAAGCACCAGCGCGGCGGGACGATGAAGGTGGTGAGTTTGGTGATTTTCATCTGTTTGTCTCTCTTGTTAGATGCAGCGCACGCAGCGCCGGATAAATCTCAGCGAAGGGCCTTCCAGGCAGCCACGTAGGCCTTGGCATTGGCCGCCACTTGCTCAACCGTCATGCCCGGTTTGAACAGTCCGGAACCGAGTCCGAAACCTTTCACGCCAGCGTCGATGAATGCTTGCATGTTGTCCGGGGTGATCCCGCCGACCGGCGCCAGCACCGTCCCGGAAGGCAACACCGCGAGCCATGCCTTGACCACCGCCGGGCTCATCTGCTCGGCCGGGAACAGCTTGAGAATGTCCGCGCCCTCCTCCAGCGCCGCGAACGCTTCGGTCGGCGTCGCTACTCCCGGCGACAGGTACAGCCCCGCCGCTTTCGCTGCGCGCAGCACCTTGGCATCGCTGTGTGGCATCACGATCACCTGGCCGCCGGCCTCTTTCACCAATTCGACCTGCTCCGGCGTCAACACCGTACCGGCACCGATCAGGCAATCGGCGGGCAAGGTCTGACGCAGGATGCGGATACTTTCGTACGGCGACGGGGAATTGAGCGGTACTTCGATGACGCGAAATCCGGCGGCATACAGGACTTCTCCGACAGCAGCGGCTTCCTGCGGATGCAGGCCACGCAGGATTGCGATCAGACCGTTTTGTGCCAATGCTTGCTTGAGCATGTCAGGCCTCCAGTCAGGGTTAACGGGATAAGGAATCGAGCAGCCCGGCGGCCAGCGCCAGTTGCCACAGGCCACGCTCGGTGGCCTGCTCGGCCAGCGTGACGCGCGCGAAACCGCAGGCATCGAGGGCACGGCCGTAACGGGCGCAGAGTTGCGCGTTGCCGATGAGGATGATCGACGGCAGATGCGCACTATTGCGTCGGCGCCGCTGGGCTGCGGCAAGCGCCACCAGTTCATGGCCAATCATCAGGCCAGAGAGGTAATCCGCTTGCGCCGTCGGCGCCAGTTCGCCGGTCAGGCCCAGGGTGCGGGCACTGAATAACGTGGAGAGCACGCCCAGTTCGCCGTCCGCCGACAGCGCCACTTGCACGCCACGGTCGAACGCCAACCCGTCGAACGCCGCACCCTGTTGCTGGGTACGCCCGAGAATGCTGTGTTCACTAAGCACGGCGAACACTTCGCCGGTCATGAAGGTGTCGAAATGCGTGATGCGGCCCTCGACCACCTCCACCCACTTGGAGTGGCTACCCGGCAGACCGATCAACAGATCGCCGCCCGCCTCGGCCGGCAGGTTCTGCAGTACGCCGAGGACCTGAGTTTCTTCGCCGCGCATCACGTTGGGCAGGCGTGAACGCTGGATCACGCCAGGCACGATGTGCACCCGGGTGCCGCGCAGACTGACCAATATTTGTAGGGAATTTCCGAGATTGGCGACGTTCGCCGGCGTCTCGCAGTAGGCCGCTTCGCGCCAGCCCTGGGCGCTGCCGACCATCCCGCAGGCGATCACTGGCAGATCCGGCTGCGCCTCGAGCCAGTCGCCACACGCCTCTTCGAAGGCCAGTTCAAAGCCGTCGGCGCATTCACCACCGTGGATGACTCGCGGCGTCTTCGGTAACTGCATGATCCCGGACGACAGCGCACGCTGCTCCAGCACCACCCCGCCCGCCGCGAGTTTGTAAGCACGTAATGAGGTCGTCCCCCAGTCGAGCGCGATCAATTGCGCCTGCATCGCTTCACCTGTTTTGTTTTTTGGCAGTGAGTGCGACGGACTATAAACCTTGGTGCAGGAAAATCTCAATATATAAATATCATTCCCATATTATGGGATTTACAAGTGTAACAGCCGTTTCTTCGCCAAATCTCTAAAATGCCGATCCCATTCACGCGACGACCGCTCTCGACAGGTTCAAGGAAGAAAAAATGAAAACCGCTTTAAAGGCGTTACTGCTCTGCAGCGCACTCTGCTTCGCGGCGATTGCCAGCGCCTTGCCCGCTATCAAGGAGGGTGATATCTGGGCTTACAACACCCGGCCGGGTGAAGAAGCCTCGACCTTGACCATCCTCAAAATCGAAAGCTATCCGCACTACGGCACCGTCGTGCATATCCGCGTTGATGGCATTCGGATGATCAACCCGGTCACCGGAGGCGAGTTCACCGCAATGCCCCACCTGCCTTTCCAGGCCGAGGCTTTGCAGCGCAGCCTGACTCGTCGCGTGGGAGAGACGGCGCAGATTCCGGATTTCAGTCAGGGCTACACCTACTGGAAAGCGGCCTTCGATGAAGAGAAGGCCGGGGCTTTCAAGATTTCCGTGCGAAAGACACTTGATGGGTTGCTCAGCGGTCATTGGGAATCCGCAGAGAAATGAGCATCAGAACAAGGCTTCCTGTGATCAGGCAAGAAGCCCAATCTCAATACTTGTCAACTTCCTTAAGCAGCTCAGCAACAGGAATATTCATCACTTCTGAATAGTAGATTTTGTAGGAGTAGGAGTTGATTCTGACTTTGCATGCGATTGTTTTTCGCCCCGCTAATACAGTGCTTAAGTCCTTGCTGCTCATCAGCGTTTCACTCGTTGAGTCTTTCACACGATAAAACATGAGATCCGCTTTGAAAGTGGATCCGTCTGCAGGCTTCAGAGGCTCAATCCATCCTTCACCATATTCATTCAGATTGCGCGACTGCGAAAAATCTCTACTCTCCCCCAAAGCACAAAGCAGCGACTGACTTATCTTGGACTTGAAGAGTTTGTCGACATCGACGTCGGACGAAAAACTGACTTGGTAAATGTTTCGATCCAAGTAGCGCTCCACCCCCAAATACTCGATTTTTGCAGTAGGTTTTCCGTGGCTGATCGCACATGAAGCACACATCGAAAACATCAAAATCAGAATTAACTTACGCACATTTCCTTCCTTTAAAATGCAACACCACCGATTCCATCATGCTCTACACGCCCATCGCCGCGTTGAATCGCGTAAGGATGATTAGCCATAGGCTCCCCCGTTATCTCGTTAATCACTTGCATCCGATCATCGAAATGCACTGGCATCGGCAACAGTCCACTAAACGCCGCCCCTCCACCACTTTGTCCAATAATCACCGTGCCCGAACCACCGACCACGACATTGCCGTGCCCATCGGTGCTGTCGAGCGTGGCGGCGTTCAGGCCATTGATGAATACAGTCCCGGAAACAGCGCCGGTGATCGCGCTGCCACAGGCTGATTTATCGGTCATGCGCGCAGTGGCGAGGCCAGCGAAGAAGACGTCGGGCGAGCCGGAAACGATCGGGTTGGTGCCATGACCTGGCAATGGGCAGGCGGTCGGGTCGGTGACGCGGGCGGCGGGTTTACCACTCAGTTCAAAGCTCCTTGCTTCAGAGGTTGGCGGGGGCGACGAAACCGCAACAGATGTGCAGCGTCAGCCAGCCCTGGTGCGCGTCGATAAACGCATTCGGCTCGAAGTGGCGTAACGCGATCACACGGTAGTCACCCAGGCCGGCGCTGCGTGTCATGAGTTCGGCGTCGAGCCGCGACACAAACGCACGAATGGCTTTGCCGCCCGTGCGATTGACGATGCACAGGATGTCTACCGGTTGACGCTGAGGGTTGTCAGAGCAGCCTGAGTTTTTCACCAGGCCATACAGGCGCATTGACGCCTGCAATCCGCTCATCGCCGGTCACTCAGAGACACAGCGAAGGCCCCACGGGCGTGGAGAAGTTTTGCCAGAAGCATTGCAGGTGTCGTCCGTGAGCGCGCAAAAATGGCGCGTAGAATGCCGGACTAGAGCGGTGGCGGCAATCACTTCAGCATCGGATTGCCATCATCTCCTCAGCCTTCGGCAAACTCACGCAACACCTTGCCATCCATGCGATAGCGCACCCACTCTTCTTGCGGCTGCGCACCGAGGGATTTGTAGAATTCGATGGCTGGAGTGTTCCAGTCCAGCACGCTCCATTCGAAGCGCCCGCAGTCATTGTCGCAGGCGATTTTCGCCAGATGTCGCAACAGGGTTTTGCCGGCCCCACCGCCGCGTTGTTCGGGGGTGATGTAGAGGTCTTCGAGGTACAGGCAGTTGCTGCCGAGCCACGTCGAATAGCTGAAGAAGAACACTGCAAAACCGATAGGCATACCGTCACGCAGGCAGATCAGGCCGTGGGCGGTAGCGCCTTCGCTGAACAGGCTGCGCTCGATGTCGGTGACGCTGGCGATCACTTCGTGGCGAGCTTTTTCGAAATCTGCCAGTTCGGTGATGAAGGCGAGGATTTGCGGTGCATCGCTGGGGGTCGCCGGGCGGATTTCGATCGTCATGAACGGGCCTTGTCGGAAAAGGGAAAGCGCCATACTAAGGCCGGATGCGGCGCTCGTCACATGCCAAACCTGCAGAGAACCTTGTGGTGAGGGGATTTATCCCCGATGGGTTGCGCAGCAGCCCTGAAAAATGGGAGTGCTTCGCACTCCATCGGGGATAAATCCCCTCACCACAGCAGTATCATTCGCTTCAAAAATTTGGGTAAGACTTCAAGGATGCTCATGAACGCCACTGCTTTCGCGCCGCTCATCTCACTCGCCGCCGAGTTGCTGCCCCACGCGCTGGAGCCGTCCGACGACGGCGCCCACGACCTCGCCCACCTGCAACGGGTCTGGCACAACGCGCGCACCTTGCAGGCCGAGGAAGGTGGCGACCTGGAAGTGTTGCTCGCTGCCGTGCTGCTGCACGATTGTGTGTCCGTGGAAAAAAATTCGCCACTGCGCTCGCAGGCTTCGCGTCTCGCCGCAGAAAAAGCCGCCAGCGTGCTGGCCGATCTGGATTGGCCCGAAAGCAAAATCAGCGGCGTCACCCACGCCATCGAAGCCCACAGTTTTTCCGCCAACATCACCCCGCTGACCCTCGAAGCGAAACTGGTCCAAGACGCCGACCGGCTCGACTCGCTGGGCATGCTCGGCGTTGCCCGCACCTTCTACGTCGCCGGGCGCATGGGCAGTGCGCTGTATGACCCGCTCGACCCTGAAGCCAAGGAGCGCGACTACGACGACACCCGCTTCTGCCTCGACCACTTTCAGACCAAGCTGCTGCACCTGGCCGATGGTTTCCAGACTGGCGCCGGTCAGCGTCTGGCGCAGATTCGCCATCAACGCCTGAAGGGTTTCATGGAGCAGTTCAAGGAAGAAATCGGCCTCGACTGACAGTCCTGTGTCTCGACCGTTCGTCGTTCATCAGGCACCAATCCGATTCGAGGGCAGACCAAATACAGGTAAGGATTCCAATCACTGGAGAAGCCCTATGATCCCGTCAAGGTTGACTGCCCTCGTTTTCGCCGCCCTGCTCTGCCCAGCGGTGTTCGCCGCCTCTACCACCGCAGCGGGCACAGGCCCCACCGATCCGGTTCCACCGCCACGCGCGCCCGCCATCAACAGTGCCCCCGGCATGAACACCGATGGCTCCGGCGTACCCTTGATCAACCAGCCACCCGCCACTGGCACCGACCCCCGCACCCAAGGCAGTGACCCCGGCCGCCAGGGTGGCATGAACACCCCTGACTCCCCCGCCACACCCGATAACGCCGGCCCCGGCATCGGCTCGAAAACCACCACCGGTGGCTCGGGCTCCGAGGGCGGCGGCCAGTAGTTCGCCGACGCGAGCGTCCTATTCACATCCATGAAGAGGTAACCATGAACGTCGATAAAAACCTGGAAAAAGAAGTCCTCACCCGCCTGCTGCACGCCCATCCGAGCGGACTGGGCAAAGAGGTGCTGGACAATTATCGCGGCGAGAAAGTGGTGGCCAGCGCCCTCGCCTCCCTGCAGGATCGCGGTTTGATTCACCATGGTCATGTGACCTGCAACGAGGCCGGCGAACACTCGTTGAATCTGCCGATCAAGCTCAGTGCGGCTGGCGTTGAAGCGGCGCGCAAGCTGGATTTGCAGTAGTCCTCAGGCCGCTCGCTGCCGGTGCGGCGAGCGGCCGAATCTGCACACAAGAGGAGAAATCCCATGCCTCGTGGAAGCAAAGACAAATACACCGCCGAACAGAAGCGCAAGGCCGAACACATAGAAGACAGCTATGAGAAAAAAGGCTTGTCGAAGGATGCAGCCGAAGCGCGGGCCTGGGCGACGGTCAACAAACAGTCGGGCGGCGGCGAAAAGGCTGGCGGTTCCGGACGCAAGAAACCGGAGAGTGCCAAGTCCGAAGACCGCAAGGAGTCGTCACGACGCGCAGTGGCCAGTCGCGAGGGACATGCGCGTGACAGCAAGGCGTCGCGCGAGACGCAGACTGTCGACAGTCTGCGCAAAGAGGCGCGGGCGAAGAACATTGCCGGGCGCTCTTCGATGCGCAAGGATGAGTTGATTGCGGCGTTGCGCAAAGCGGGCTGATCCATATTTTGTGCTGAGCCGTATGGCCCCTTCGCGAGCAGGCTCGCTCCCACAAAGGGAACTATGAACGATGCAAATCTCCCTGTGGGAGCGAGCCTGCTCGCGAAAGCGTCAGCTCAGTCGCTGCCGGATCCGCGGATAAACCCATCCACTTCAGCCGCGCCCGGCGCTGTTGCCGGCCCCCATCGTGTCACTGCCAAAGCCGCTGCCGCATTCGCCCGCCGCGCCGCCTCATGGGCGGGCAAACCCTGCGCCAACCCGGCGACGAACACCCCGGCATGGGCATCACCCGCCCCGTTGCTGTCCACGGCTTTTACCGCAAACCCCGGTACATGCCGTCGCTCGCCACGCTGCTGAATCCAGCAACCCTGTGGTCCATCGCGCACCACCATCAGCACATCCTTGGGCAGATGATCCGCCAGCCGATCCAGCGCTTGAGCAATGTCTGCAGCCCCGGTAAAGCGCAACGCCTCGACGCTGTTGCTGGTCCACACATCGATGCGCGGCAGCAGCGCCTGCATCAGCGCCGAGTCCGGCGACTCCACCAACGGCCCCGGATCGAACACCACGTTGATCACCTCCGGCAGCGCCAGCGTCCAGTCCAGCAGCGCCTGCGCCTTGCCTGCGTGCAGCAGGCTGTAACCGCTTACATAAACGTAGTCGCCCGCCTCGGCCGCCACGCTGTTCAAGTCCTCTCCGGTCACCTCACCTTCAGCGCCGATGTAGGAAATGAAACTGCGCTCGGCCGACGCATCGGTCAGCGCCACGCATATCCCGGTATCGCGTTGTGCAGGCATCTGGATGCCGATGTGAATGCCTTCATCCTTCATCGCCTGACGCGCCAGATCACCAAAACGCCCAGTGCCGTGGCGACCGAGATAGACCACCGGCAAACCGTTGCGCACGGCTGCGGCCATCACGTTGAAGCCGCCGCCAGCCTCGAAAGCGGCAGACTGCGCCAGCACATCGCCGCCGATTTGCGGCAGCTGATCCACGGCCATGACCAGGTCGATGATGACCTGGCCGGTGTGCAACATCTTAGGCATGAGCATTCTCGACTTGCGCGGCACGGCGATCTTTCGCCCCGCCAAGGACGAAGTAAATGCCACCGGCCACCACGAAGGTCACGATCCAGCCGAGGCCGTTGTGGCCCAGCCACGAGTCGGACAAAAAGCCCTTGAACCAGACGTTCTCGGCGGTGGTGCCGATGGTGGTGAAGCTGAAGCCGAGCACGATGGCAATCGCCCACGCGCCGAACGCGCGCCACTCGATGCCGCCGCGATACCAATAGGCGCTGCTCGGGCTGACGTCGAGCAGGTCTTTGGGGCTGTAGTAGTGACGGTGAATCAGATCGACCACGAAGATCCCGACCCACGCGGTGATCGGCACCGCCAGCAGGGAAATGAAGGTGATGAACGGGCCGTAGAAGCTGTCGGCGATCAGCATGAAGTAGATCGAGCCGGCGAAGATCGCCACGATGTCGACCACCACCGCGTACACGCGTTTGACCTTCAGACCGAGGGTCAGCGTGGTCAGACCGGCGGAGTACACCGAGAGGTTGTTCGACAGCAGCAAGCCACCGAACGCGGTGATCAGGTACGGCACGGCCATCCAGGTCGGCAGCATGTCGCGGATGGCCACGATCGGGTCAGTCGCCGAGGCGAGATCGTTGTTGCCTACCGACAGCAGGCCGCCGAGGGTGATCAGCAGAACCAGCGGAATCCCCGCACCGAACGCCGCCGAAGCGACCAGCCGTACAGCCTTGACGCTGCGGTGCTGATAGCGCGACATGTCCGCACCGGCGTTAGCCCAGCCGATCCCGGTGCCGGCGGCCATGGTGCCGATGCCGATGATCATCGCGCTCAGCGGCGCTGGCGTGGCGTTGAACACCGCGCTCCAGTCGATGGTCGCGCAGAGGAAGCCGCCGACCAGAATGTTCAGCGCGCCGAACACGTAGGTCGCCCACTTCTGGATCACCAGCAAGGTGGCGTGACCGAGGCCGGAAACCGACAGAGTCAGCAGGACGAAAATGGCGATGAAGATCAGCGTCAGCACGGGCGCACTTTTCGCTTCAACCGGCGAGCCGAACAGGATCGAACACAGCGACAGCAGCACGAACGCCGCGGTGGTGGTGTTGACCGTTTCCCAGCCCAGACGCGACATCAGCGAGACCAGCGTCGGGCCGATATTGCCACGCACACCGAAGATCGCTCGCGACAGGGTCAGACTCGGCGCGCGGCCACGGCGGCCGGCAATCGAGATGATCCCGACCACGGCGAATGAACCGGCGGCGCCGACGATGGCAACGATGATCGCTTGCCAGATCGCCAGCCCGCGAAACGCCACCAGCGTGGCGCCCAATGGCAGGCCGAGAATGGAAATGTTGGCGGCGAACCAGACCCAGAACAGCTGCAGCGGATGGCCGTTGCACTCAGCTTCCGGCACCGGCTCAATCCCCCGGGTTTCCAGTTGCCCGGCGCTTTGCCCGGCGTTTGTTAAACTCATGAACAATGCTCCTGTTTGCCTTTATTGTGGTTGTGGCAATGACTCAAAACGACAAGACATCCCGGCCATCCTCGGCCTGTCTGTGCGATCCATTGCGGGTGAATATTCAAGATTTGCAGTGCGGCCTTCGCGAGCAGGCTCGCTCCCACATGGGTTATGTGAACGCCACAGATCCAATGTGGGAGCGAGCCTGCTCGCGAAGGCGTCCGCCCGATCAACGCAAGGCCAACAGCCCCTGCACCAACGGCTCAAGCTCCAGATGATTGACAGCCTTCACCGTCTCGATCATCTCGGCAGGCCAACTCTCAAGACCCAGGCAGGCCCCGAGCATGGCGCCAAGAATCGCCGCGATGGTGTCAGTGTCGCCGCCAAGGCTGGCGGCCATGCACAACGCTTCGAAAGCGCTCATTTCGCCGACCGCCACTTGCTGCGCCAGGGCGAACGACACCACGACCGATTCCTGCGAGGCCACCGACGTGCCGATCACGTCGTACAGCAGATCCGCCAGCAGCGCCTTGTCGCTATCGACGCTGATGGTTCGCGCCCAACTGATGCGCGAAGCGATGCGCCCGCCGGCCACCCAGTGACCATGTGCCTCGGCCTGTTGCGCGATCTGCTGACCGAGGTTCAGCGCCTCGCCCAGATCCATGCCATTGATCCCGGCCGAGACCACCGCCGCCACCGCCGCCGCGCTGGAAATCCCCAGCGTGGTGTTGTGGGTGACCTGACAGGCCTGCACCACGGCCGTAATGAAACGCTCGGGATCGGCGACGTCTGCAGCGATGCCCACCGGAGTGATGCGCATCGCCGCGCCGTTGGTGGTGCCGTAACGCCCGGCCTCCTCCGGCGAATGCCCGGCGAGGATCATTTCAATGGCGCGTTTGGTCGACGGGCCGAGCAGGTCCTGCGACCCCTTGGCCTGCATCTCGGCTTCCCACTCGATCAGCCGTTGAGCGAGGACTGCCGGTTCGATGCGACCCTTGCCTTCGACCAGCAACTCGCCGACCAGAATCGCCTGTTCGGTGTCGTCGGTGATCGAGCCCTTGGGCATGTTGGCGGCGATCGGTTGCAGAGGACCGGCATCCTGCAGATCGGTGATCCGGCCAAAGCGGGTCTTGATCGTTTCGCGGTTCAACGATTGCGTCGGCATGCCCAGCGCATCACCGAGGGCCAGGCCATAAAACGCACCGAGGGCACGGTTGAGCGCGGTCATTTCGATTCTCCAAATTGCAGGTGCAGGCGGAAATGCACCGGGTCGAGCAGGCTTTCGACCTGCTCCATGAAACGGTTCTGCCGGTCGTAGGTGGTACGCAGGGCCTTGAGGAACACGGTGCCGACCGGGCGCCCGAGCAGTTCGGCGTCTTCGGCATTGAGTGGTTCGGCGCCGATCCACTGATCGCCGCGCTCGCCGATGTAGCCGTAGGCAGCGAGGGTGATGGTCAGCGAGTTGTCGATCAGACCGACCCGCGGCAGGCTTTCCAGGCCGCCGGTGGCCGGCATCAAAGAACGTTCAAGGGACACCAGCGTGCCGTCGTTGGAACGACGACGGCGATCGAGGGTGATGAATTGGTCGGTGCCGAAGCGCGAAAGCAGATCAGGCCGCGTCACCGCTTCCAGGCGCAGCACTTCGGTGTTGATCAGCGCCCCGCTGTCGGCCAACGCCTGCGCCCAGCCGCTGCGCTGATCGAGCGCGACACCATCGAAGGTGACGATCGAGCCGACCCCGCTTTGCGTGGCGATGTAATTGCGCCGCTTCAGTTCGGCCAGCGCTTCGCGCAACGTGCCACGGCTGACGTTGAATTCCTGAGCCAACTGATGCTCGCCGGGCAACAGAAAGCCGTCCTCCATGAGGCCGCTTTCGATGCGCCGGACGAGTTCATCGACCACCCGTTGTTTCTTGTCAAATCGTACCTGTCTAATCATGTACAAATTGATACCCGAAACCGGCGCAGACGGGCAAGGAATATTTGGGGAAGGTGACGAGAGGCGGGAGAACGGCGCGATCTACTGTAGGAGTGAGCCTGCTCGCGATGACGTCGGCACATCCAGCAACGATGTGACTGAAAGGACGCTATCGCGAGCAGGCTCACTCCTACATGGGAGTGCGGTTTACCGTTGTTTGAGGCGGTCGATGACGACGGCCAGCAACAGAATCGAACCACGAATCACATACTGATAAAACGTATCAATGTTCTTCAGGTTCATCGCGTTCTCGATGATCGCCAGAATCAGCACCCCGGCAATCACGTGGCGGATCATGCCGATCCCGCCGCTCAGCGACACGCCGCCGAGCACACACGCCGAAATCACCGTCAGCTCGAAACCCTGGCCGATCATCGGCTGCCCGGAGGTCATGCGCGACGCCAGAATCACCCCGGCCAGCGCACCGATCACGCCGTGCACGGCAAAGATGATGATCTTGGTCCGGTCAACGTTAACCCCGGCGAGCAACGCCGCTTCCTGGTTGCCGCCGATGGCCATGGTGTTGCGCCCGTAGGTGGTGTAGTTCAGCAGCCAGCCGAAGAACAGGAAGCAGACGATGGTGATCAGGATCGGCACCGGCACGCCGAACAACTGGCCGTTGCCGAAGACGAAGAACGATTCCTGCGACACGCCCACCGCTTTGCCGTTGGCAAAAATGTAGGCCAGACCGCGAACGATCTGCATGGTCGCCAGCGTGGTGATCAGCGCGTTGACCCGCAACTTGGCGATCACGATGCCGTTGATCAGCCCGACAATCAGGCCCATCACCAGCGCTGCGCTGACGCCGAGGAACACGCTGTTGGTGTCGCGCATCACCACCGCAGCAACGACCCCCGCGCAGGCGATCACCGAGCCCACCGACAAGTCGAAGTGACCTGACGCCAGGCAATACAGCATGGTGCACGCGGCAATCCCGGTGGTGGAAATCGCCAGACCCAGCCCGCGCATGTTCAGCGGCGAGAGGAAGTTATCGATCAGCAGAGTGCAGGCGACGAAGATACCGATCGCCGCCAGCAGCATGACCCAGTCGTCGAGGAAGCGCCGCAGGTCCAGCGGTTTGCGGGGAGTCGGCAGCGCCTTGTTTTGGATGGTCATCATAGTCACCTCTCAGTTCGCCACGCCGTCAGCGCGATGGCGCGGCAAAGCCAGTTGCAGCAGGTTGGATTCATTGGCCTGGGCGCGGCTGACTTCGCCGCGCAGCGCGCCTTCGCAGAGCACCAGAATGCGATCGGAAATGCCCATCACCTCCATGAGGTCGCTGGACACCACGATCACCGAAATGCCGTCGGCGGCCAGGTTATGGATGATCTGGTAAATCTCGGCCTTGGCGCCGATGTCGATGCCGCGAGTCGGCTCATCGAGCAGCAGAACCTTCATCGGCATCGACAGCCAGCGACCGAGAATCGCCTTCTGCTGATTGCCGCCGGACAGGAATTTGATCTGCTGACCGGCGTGCGGGGTTTTGACTTTCAGCGCCTTGATCTGCTTGTCAGCGTTGCCCTTCTCCCACAGCCCGCGCAGCAGGCAGCCGAGGCTGGCATTGGCACCGCGCGCGCTGATGTTGATGTTCTCGGCAACGCTGGCCAGCGGGATGATCCCCTCTTTTTTCCGGTCCTCGGGGCACAGCAGGATCCCGGCGGCAATCGCGTCACGCGGCGAGCGCAACTTCAATTCATGCCCGCGCAATTCGAGGCGTCCGGCGGTGTTGCGTTCAAGCCCGCTGAGCAAGCGGAACAGCTCGGTGCGCCCGGCCCCGACCAGGCCGAACAGCCCGAGAATCTCGCCCTTGTGCGCCTCGAAACTCACCGGCTCACGCAGCCCCGGGCCGAGCAAACCGTCGACCTTCAGCGCCACCGCGCCGCGTGGACGACTGCGGTAATCGTAGATGTCCTGAATGTCGCGGCCGACCATGCAGGTCACCAGTTGATCGTGGGTCAACTGGCTCATGTCATCGAAGGTGCGCACGTAACGGCCGTCCTTGAACACCGTCACCGCGTCGCAAATGCGGAACACTTCTTCCATGCGATGCGAGACGTAGAGCACCACTTTGCCCTCATCGCGCAGGCGACTGATGATCGCCATCAAACGGTCGATTTCGCGCGCCGAGAGGCTGCTGGTCGGCTCATCGAAGGCGATCACATGCGCGCCACGGGACAGCGCCTTGGCGATTTCCACCAGTTGCCGCTGACCGAGCGACAGGCGCCCGACCTTGGTCTGCGGATCGATTTCATCGGCCAGGCCCTTGAGGCAGGCCAGGGCATTCTGGCGCAGGACGCCACGATTGATCAGGCCGAAACTGGCCGGCAGATGACCGAGAAAAAGGTTCTCGGCCACGCTCATTTCCGGCACCAGATGCAGCTCCTGGTGAATCACCGCGACGCCGCTGCCGATGCTGTCGGCGGTCGACTTGAACGCCATGGTCTGCTCGCCGATCTGCAACTCGCCGCTGCTCGGAATGTAGGCGCCACCGAGGATTTTCAGCAGGGTCGATTTGCCGGCGCCGTTCTCGCCCATCAAGGCGTGCACCTGCCCTGGATGGGCGACGAAGCTGATGGCGTCCAGCGCCTTGACCCCGGGGAAGGTCTTGCCGATCCCGTTGAAGCGCAGGCTGCCGCCGGCGCTGCTTGAGTGTGTCTGTACTTGCGCGTGCATCTGAGTCACCTCTTCACACCGATCGAGCAGCCATCAATTCCACAGGCCGATTTTTTCCAGCTCTTGCTTGAAGTTCTCACGGGTGATCAGGGTGACGTCGTCCATCGCTGTGTACTTCGGCGGTTCTTTGCCGGTGGTGACCCACTCGTACATCATCTCGGCAGTCTTGTAGCCTTCGATGTGCGGGCTTGGCAGCATCGAACCGAAGAAACCGCTGTTGGGCTTTTTCAGCTCGCCGATGGCGTCGGTGCCGTTGATGCCGATGCCAATCACATTGGCCGCAGCGAACCCGGCGGCTTCGGTGGCGCGGACGCCGCCGAGTACGGTGTTGTCGTTCATGCCGCCGATGATCAGGTTCTTCGCCGCACTGGGCAGCTTGACCAGCGCCGAGTTGGTGGCGTCCATGCTGCCCGGCACGTCGAGGGTTTTCAGCGCGGCGGTCAGGATGTGGTCTTTCGGCAGGCCGGCGTCTTCGAGCGCCTTCATCGAACCATCGGTGCGCTTCTTGCCGGTGTCGAGTTCGTTGTAGGTGTTGACCACCGCGTAGGTGTCTTTCCAGTCCCAGTTGCGCTTCTTCGCTTCGGCGACCATCGCGTTGCCCTGCTTCTGGCCGACTTCGAACGCGGCCATGCCGAGGTACGGCACGTCCTCCATGAACTTGCCGTTGGCGTCGACGAAACGATCGTCCACGGCAATCACTTTCAGGTCATTGAGTTTGGCTTTGGCCATGATCGCCGGGCCGAGCGAGACGTCCGGCGGGCAGATCACGAAGCCTTTGGCGCCGTTGGCCGCGAGGCTGTCGATGGCCGAGAGGGTTTTCTCGCCGTCTGGCACGGCGATCTTGATCAGTTCGAAGCCTTTATCCTTGGCGGCTTTTTCAGCAAAAGCCCACTCGGTCTGGAACCATGGCTCTTCAGCCTGTTTGACCAGGAAACCGATTTTCACGGCATCGGCAGCCAGCAGCGTACTGCTCAGACTGAACGCGGTGACCGCCAGGGCGGCACTGCACAGGGTACGAATCCCGAAACGACGTTTCATAAGCTGACTCCTTGTTATTTTTTTTGAGCGTTATTTGAAAAGCGTTAAAGCCTGGTTTTGCAATGTAGGACAAAAATAGTCATATCGTATGATGATTGGATTTCACGCGGAGTTCACCGCCTGAAACACGATCCACTCAGTCGTGGTACATCACCGAGCGCCCACCATCGATGGTGATGCACGAGGCGTTGATGAACGGCGCTTCATCACTGGCCAGAAACACGGCGGTCATCGCCACTTCGAGCGGCTGGCCGATGCGTTTCGGCGGGTGCAGATCGAAGGCTCGCTGACGCTCGGCGTGCGGATCGGCAAAACCGTTCCAGTAATCGACGTTGAGTTGCGTCTCGATGTACCCCGGGGCGATGGCGTTGACCCGAACGCCCTTCGCCGCATATTCGATGCCCAGCGCTCGGGTCAGCCCAAGCAGGCCGTGCTTGGCTACCGGGTACGGGAAACAGCCGGGAATGATGTGGCTGGAATGGGTCGAGGCGATGTTGATGATGCTGCCGACACCCTGCTCGATCATCTGCGGCAGCACGGCTTTGCAACCGTACCAGGCGCCGTCCAGATCGATGGCGAAGCAACGACGCCAGTCTTCTTCGGTCATTTGCAGCGGGTCGCGGAACACGTTGACCCCGGCGCAGTTGACCAGCACGTCGATGCGCCCGTGCAACTCAACCGCCAGTTTGGCCATGGCATGCAGGTCTTGCTGGCGCGAGACGTCAGCCTTGATCGCCTGCACGTCGTAGCCCTTGTCGCGCCACTGGGCGGCAACCTTCTCGACCTTCTCTGCCTGAATATCGCTGATCACCAGTCTGGCCTGCTGCGAGGCGAACGTGGCAACAATGGCTTCGCCGATGCCTTGGGCCGCGCCAGTCAGCAGCACCACTTTGTTTTTCAGACGCTCACCCTTCGGCGGCGCGGGCACCGGCGGCAAGGAAAGAGGTTCAGCCATGGATCAGGACTCCTGTTCGTCAGCACAAAAAAACCGGGCATCTGTCGATGTCCGGTCTGGAAGACTGTGAAAACGAAACAGGCAGGCGCGGCGAGCGACGCCGGGCCGTTGCGAGACGCTGGCTCCGCTGAGGAGTGCGATAGAGGTTCGCTGCATCACTTCACCTGTTTTGTTCTTTTTAAGTGTGAGTGCGTGTTACTGCTGGAGCCGACTATAAACCCGACCGACAAATAATCTCAATATATAATTTTGCATCCCATATTTTGGGATTTAGCCAGCGAAGCGTGTGCAGAGTTTGCCCGGCACATCGACCCTCATCGACAGGACTGCGCCATCCAGTGGATGGTTGTGCGGACTCTGGGCGCTGGTGATGTACAGGGTTTTCAGGTCTTCGCCGCCGAATACGCAACTGGTTGGACGGCTGACAGGCAGATCGATTTTACGGTCGACCTTGCCGTCCGGCGTAAGGCGCAGCAGGCAACTGCCGTCCCAACGGGCGTTCCAGACATAACCCTCGGCGTCGACTGCCGATCCGTCCGGGCCACCATTCTGGTCAGGGCCATACCAGATCTCGGCGTTATCCAGATTGCCGTCGGTGTGAATAAAATAGCGATTGAGCGCCCCGTCGAGGCTGTCGCCGAACAGCAGCGTGGTGCCGGCATCACTCCACAGCAGTGTGTTGGGAATGCCGAGACCGAGCAGCAATGGCGTGACACGCTGGTCGGGATCAATGCGAAACAAGCCACCGGAACGACGCTCGATCGGCAGGTCTTCGCCGTTGTCACCGATGTTGTTCTGCATGGTGCCGAGCCACAGTCGGCCTTGGGCGTCGCAGCGTGCTTCGTTGGGTCGATTGCCGGGTTGCGGGTCGGCAATGCAGAACAGCGTAAGGCGTGGTTCGAGGCCCGGGGAATCGAGGTCCAGGCGGTACACGCCGCTGCTCAGGGTCACCAGCGCATCGCCGCTCGCACAGGGTATGAACGCGGAAACGTGCTCGGGCATCTGCCAGATCTGCACATTGTTGCCGATCAGCCGCAGCGCCTGCTTGCCGGCGATATCGACCCAGTACAGCGCCTGGGTCGGGGCGTCCCAGAATGGCCCTTCACCGAGCCTGGCGCGGTGTTGGGTTACGGCGGTCAACGGCATATCGAATCCTTCATGTTGTTGTTTTAACTGTAGGAGTGAGCCTGCTCGCGATAGCGGTGGGTCAGTGACGACGATTGTGACTGACCCACCGCCATCGCGAGCAGGCTCACTCCTACAGGGGGATTTGTGTTTTCAACTGGCTTTTTTGTCGGCCATCACCTGTGGGTAAAAGCGTTTGATTGCCAGGTCGGCATTGTCAATCAGGGTCATGCAGGCCCACACGCCGCGCGCGGAGTCACGGGCGGCGATGGCGTCGGCCATGTCTTTGTGGATCGGCAAGGTGCGACGCAGTTCATCGGGGTCGGCAGCGGAGACTTCAAACGACACGGCGAGCAAGGCGCCGAGGGCCGGGACCATTTGCTCGATGAACTGGTTGTGGCTGGCCGCCAGAATGCATTCGTGGAAGGACTGGTCGGCACGGTTGTAATCAACGCCGCTGTCGACCGCCCGTTCCAGCGCGTTGTAGGCCAGTTGCACCGCGTGAATCTGCTCCAGGCTGGCGCGCTCGCAGGCCCAGCGCACGGCCATCGGTTCGATGGTGCGGCGCAAGTCGAGCAGGTCATCAACAAAGTTTTCCGGCAGGCCGTTGCGTGAGAGCCAGCCGACGACTTGCGGATCGAACAGGTTCCAGCGCCGTACCGGTAACACGCGAGTGCCAACCTTAGGCCCGACTTCGAGCATGCCTTTGGCGACCAGGGTCTTGATCGCTTCGCGAATCACCGTGCGGCTGACACCTAACTGCTCGCCCAGATCCGCCTCGACCTTGATCGCCTGCCCCGGTTTGACCTGGCCAGCGGCAATCCAGCTGCCCAGCCAATCGACCGTTGATGCATGAAAGCTGCTGGACATGGAGACCTCAAAGCAGTTGGCGATGGGTGTCCACGCTAATGATCATATGATTAACAGTCAATCGGGATTTTCTACTGAAAAATAAAACCCCTGTAGGAGTGAGCCTGCTCGCGATAGCGGTGTGTCAGTCACCAGCAACAGTGACTGATCCACCGCTATCGCGAGCAGGCTCACTCCTACAGGGGGATTGTGTTTAAGGTTCGAGGCCGATCCGGAAGAACTCGCCGCCACTCCATACGCCCAACCAGCGCTGCCCGTCGATTTCGCGACTGACCGCCAGTTCCACCAGTTGGTAAAACACATTGCGGTGAATCAACGCTTCGAGGTTGGTGCGCACATGCACGTAAGGCGCAGGTTCCTGGGTTATTGGGTTGATCTCGACGCGGAGCGGATGCTCCGCCCCGGCTTCGGCGGTCTCTTCAACGTTGGTGGTGAAACGCAGGACCTGCGCCTCGCCCTCGCCTTCGACCTCAACGGCAATCGCCACGAACGGCGCATCGTCGACTTTGATCCCGACCTTTTCGACCGGGGTAATCAGGAAATAATCATCGCCGTCGCGGCGGATGATGGTGGAGAACAGCTTGACCATCGGCTTGCGCCCGATCGGCGTACCCAGGTAATACCAGGTGCCGTCGCGGGCGATGCGCATATCGATGTCGCCGCAGAAGTCCGGGTTCCACAAGTGCACCGGCGGCAGGCCTTTGGTTTTGGGAATCTGCCCCAACAGGTCATTGGCTTTTTGCGGTCCACTCATGGCGTACTCCTTGGTTTATTGGTCGCCGACTCCCAGCAGGCTGCGCGCGTATTGCGCCAGCGGCGGGCCGATCAGGTCTTCCGGCTTGTTATCGTGGAACGTCAGTAAACCGCCACGACTCTTGATCCGTGCAGTATCAATCAAATACTGGGTGCTGGTCTCGATCAACATGATCTGAATCACCCCGCCGTCGATGCCGAGGCGATCCACGGCTTCCTGATCGAGCCATTCGTCAGAGTTGCCGATGCGGTCGTCAGCCTTGGCGAAGCGGGTGTACAGCAGGTAATGCGCGCCGGCATCGCGGGCTTCGCCCATCGCCTGATCGAGGCCTTCAGGGGCACGGGCGCGGCGGACCATCGGGAAGTATTCGACAAAACCCTTGAACGCCTCTTCTGCCACCACGTTCGGGCGCGGATAGGAGCCACCCGGCGGTGCGAATGCGCCCTGAGCGATGTAGATGAACGAATCCGGCTGAATGCGGAAGTTGTTCACCCGACGGCTGTCGCTGTGATCCAGCAGCCCCGCGTCGCTCATCTGATAGCGAGTGCCTTCGGCCATATCGCTGACAGTCATACAGCCGCCAAGCGCCAAAACGGCCAGCAGCAAAACCAGGCTACGCATCCTCATCCTCCAGAAGCCGGTGACGGAAAACCGGCGAATGGCCGTTGGATGCAGCTTTTGCGCCAGCTCAGGATCTTCGTCGAATGATGAATCGCTTTCGCGAGCAGACTCGCTCCCACAGGATTGCGCAAAACCCAGTGGGAGCGAGCCTGCTCGCGAAAAAGAGGGATCAGCCGCCGATAATCTTCATGACGGTCGCACCACCGGAGAACGCCACTTCCTGCTTGTCGCCCAACGCCTTGACCAACAGACGCTGCAACGCCGGCAACGCCTGATGGCGAGGCTTGTCGAGCAGATCACCGACATAGTGGCGGTTGCTCGACGACAGGCAGCCATGCAGCCAACCGGTCGACGACAGACGCAAGCGCGAACAGGTTCTGCAGAACGGCACGCTTTCGTTGGCGATCACGCCGAAATGCCCGCGGCCCGGGATCGCATAGCGCACGGCCGTGGCATCCACCGGCGCATCGGCCTGGGCGTACTCGTAGCGCTCGCCGATCAGGCTCAGCAGTTGCTGCAGGCTGACGAACTGTTGCAGGAAGGCGTTGGAGTCGGTGGCGAGGTGGCCCATGCGCATCAACTCGATGAAACGCAACTCATAGCCCCGTTCCAGGCAGTAATCGAGCAGCGGCATCACCTGATCCAGGTTCTGCCCACGCAACGGCACCATGTTGACCTTGATCTTCAGTCCCGCCGCTTTCGCCTGGTCCATGCCATCGAGCACGGTCGCCAGATCGCCGCCACGGGCAATGCTGCGGAACGCACCGGCATCCAGGGTATCGAGAGAAACGTTGATCCGGCGCAGGCCGGCATCCACCAGCAGCGGAAGTTTTTTCGCCAGGAGTTGACCGTTGGTGGTCAGGCTGATGTCTTCCAGGCCCATCTTGCCGACGGCGCTCATGAAAGATTCGAGTTTGGGGCTGACCAGCGGCTCGCCACCGGTGATGCGCAAGCGCTCGATGCCGGCGGCTTCGATCAGATAAGCCACGCCGCGGGCCATGGCCTCGGCCGACAGTTCATCCTGCGCAGCCACCAGCCGCTTGCCGTTGGGCACGCAGTAGGTACAGGCGTAATTGCAGGCTGAAGTCAGGCTGATGCGCAAATTGCGAAAACGCCTGCCTTGACGGTCAACGATCATGATCACTCCGGCGATAGAATTTCGAGCCGCTAAAACTTGACTCACAAATCAAGTTTTAGCAAGCCCTATGCCTGAGTATATTCCTGCGGTACTGCGTCATGTAGCGAAATCATGGCGCAATAAGGCCGCTGAATGATTCAGCTGCTCGGTGTTTCCGGGTCGCGCTTGCGCTTGTTGCCCATGCGCACGCCGATGTCCATCAGGAACTGGAAGAAACCTTCCTGATCTTCCAGCACATTGCTCCAGAACGGCGAGTGATACAGCGCCACCGCGCCGTGCACCAGCGCCCAGGACGCGCAGTAGTGGAAGTATGGCGGCACGTCTTCGAGCTTGCCTTCGCTGATCCGGCCTTTGATGAGCAGGGTCAGGCGTTCGAAGTTCGAGGCACGGATCTTGTGCAGCTCCTCGACCATTTCCGGCACCTGATTGCCTTTTACCACCTTCTCTTCGAGACGGTCGAACAGGCGGTAGCGCTGCGGGTCGCGCATGCGGAATTCGAAGTAGGCACGGGACAGCGCTTCCTTGTCCTTGTCGACATCGGCCGAATGCAGCAGCTCGTTCAAATCACGCTCGTAATCGAGCATCAGGCGCAGATAGATCTCGGCCTTGGATTTGAAATGCTTGTAGATCGTGCCTTTGCCGATACCCACGGCATCAGCAATCATCTCGACGGTGACACTGTCTTCACCTTGTTCGAGGAACAGCTTGAGCGCGGTATCGAGAATTTCTTGCTCGCGGCGACGAAACTCACGGACCTTACGAGGTTCTTTGTGCATAAGAAAAGGTCTGTAGGGGTCAAAATTCGAAGCCGCGTATTATGCCTAACTTGCACAAAAATGCACGGATCATCCGACCATATCTGCGTTTCTTGTTCATTTTGCGAACGCCAGGGGTGCAATGAGAACTCAACTGAAGCGCACGTATTCCAAATTTGTTTAAAAACCCCGACCGGCTAACTGGACTGAACGCCAGACTGATCAATACTTGAACTGTCGGGCGGCATCTCCCCCAAGTGCCGTGCCGGTAAAGGTACCAAGGGACCGCGTGCCTTTGTTTTACTCCTAATGGTCTTAACCCGGATTCACCCCCCAGAACCCGGGTTTTTTTTGCCTGCGATTTGCCGATGACCTACATGGCAGATTTGACAGAGGCCAGCGGAAACAGGCGCTTGAAGTTCTCGGTGGTCTGCTCGGCAAACCGCTCGTAGCTCTCCCCACGCAGCATCGCCAGAAACTCAGCCACCTCACGCACGTACTGCGGCAGGTTCGGCTTGCCGCGATAAGGGATCGGCGCCAGATACGGCGAGTCGGTCTCCACCAGCAGACGATCGGCCGGCACTTTGCTCGCCACATCACGCAGGGCGTCGGCATTGCGGAAGGTGACGATGCCCGACAGGGAAATGTAGTAGCCCATGTCCAGCGCGGCTTTGGCCATGTCCCAGTCTTCGGTGAAGCAATGCAGCACACCGGCCTGGGGCAATGCCGCTTCACGCAGCAGCTCGAGGGTATCGGCGCGGGCGCCACGGGTGTGGATGATCACCGGTTTACCGGTCTGCTGTGCGGCTTGCAGATGCAAGCGGAAGGATGCCTGCTGCAGCTCGGCGGCTTCAGGTTCGTAATGATAATCCAGACCGGTTTCACCGATCGCCACCACTTTCGGGTGATTGAGTTCGTGCAGCAGCCAGTCAAGTGCAGGCGCCGCGCCCGGTTGCACATCCAATGGGTGCACACCAACCGAGCAATCGACGTCGTCGTAGCGCTCGGCGAGGGCTTTGACGTCGGCGGCGTTATCGGCACTCACGCCGATACACAGGAAGTGCCCTACCCCGCGCTGGCGAGCCGCATCGAGTGCAGCATCCAGCGAACCGTCATGGGCGGCGAGGTCGAGGCGATCAAGGTGACAATGGGAATCTACGAGCATAAAAGAGACTGCAACTTACATCGTATGAGTAGGACGGTCGGATTTCAGTGCTCCGGCCAGATGGGTTTCAATGCGACTGCGGGCGGTGTTGTCGCCATCGTTGAATTGCACGCCGACACCGGCGGCACGATTGCCTTGCGCGCCTTTGGGGGTAATCCAGGCGACCTTGCCGGCCACCGGAATTTTCTCCGCCTCGTCCATCAAGTTCAGCAGCATGAACACCTCGTCGCCCAACTTGTAGCTCTTGTTGGTCGGGATGAACAGGCCACCGTTCTTGATGAACGGCATGTAGGCGGCGTAAAGCACCGATTTGTCCTTGATCGTCAGGGACAGGATGCCGTTGCGCGGCCCGGGGCTGATGGCTTCATTCATGTTGACCTCCACTGCTGATGTTCAGAGTCTAGGTACACATTCTTATCTTTGACCAGGCAATCCCGCCCATTGCACCAACAACGCTTCCAGCAGCAGTGCCGGGTTGAGGTTGGCTTTGCTCAGGACTTTCTGCCGCTGGGCGAGAATCCAGTCCTGAATATCGAGGACTTTGCCTTGGGCGCTTTTCTGCGCCAGGTACTGCACGACTTTACGCATATCGGTCAGGCCGAGGCCGTTTTCATCCTGGGTCAGTTGATAACGCAGTATCAGGCTCGACCAGTCACAGAACCAGTCGAACAGGCGCAGCATCGGAATGCTTTTCCACTCTTCGGCCAGTTGCGTCGGCGATTGCTGCTGTTTGAGCAGCTTCTTCACCCCTTCGACCACCTGCGCCCGCTGTTCACGCACGCCCTGGGACTGCAGGCTGACTGCCGCCAACGGCGAACCAGCCGCTAGCGTCAGCAATTCGACGCGTTCCTCTTCGG
This sequence comes from Pseudomonas sp. FW305-3-2-15-E-TSA4, assembly GCF_058787295.1. Classification (NCBI taxonomy): domain Bacteria; kingdom Pseudomonadati; phylum Pseudomonadota; class Gammaproteobacteria; order Pseudomonadales; family Pseudomonadaceae; genus Pseudomonas; species Pseudomonas sp. FW305-3-2-15-E-TSA4. The sequence continues at coordinate 252,380 of NZ_JBYSZP010000008.1, forward strand.
AACACTCCGGCAGCGCTTGCGCCAGCCACTGCAGGCTCATGGCCTCGCCCGGCAGCGGACATGCCTGCTGTACACAGCGGCTCTTGATCGTCGGCAGCAAACGGCTCGGCTGGTGGCTGACCAGCAACAACACGGTATCGCCGGACGGCTCTTCGAGGCTCTTGAGCAAGGCGTTGGCGGCGTTGATGTTCATCGACTCCACCGGCTCGATCAGCACCACCTTGCGCCCGCCCAACTGCGCGGTCTGCACCACGAAACTGACTAGATCGCGGACCTGGTCGACCTTGATCGCCTTGTCGGCTTCTTCCGGCTCAAGGATGTAATTGTCCGGATGGCTGCCGGCCTTGAGCAACAGGCAGGATTTGCACTCACCGCACGCTTCCGGCGTAGGACGCTGACAGAGCAGGCTGGCCATCAGGCGCTCGGCCAACGCGCGCTTGCCGATCCCGGCCGGGCCGTGCAGCAAGTACGCGTGGGCGTGCTGGCTACGTCCGGCCAGTTGCTGCCAGAGGCTGTCCTGCCATGGATAGGCCTCAGCCACGAATCAGCTCCAGCAAGTTCGGAATCAAGGTATCCAGCGCTTGCTGAACCTTGACCAATGACTGACCAGCATCGATGCGCACATAGCGCGCCGGATCAGCCTCGGCGCGCTTGAGGAACGCATTGCGTACCGCTTCGAAAAACGCCCGTCCTTCCAGTTCAAATCGATCCAGACGACCACGGGCAGTGGCGCGAGCCAGGCCGATTTCCACCGGCAGATCGAAAATCAGCGTCAGATCCGGACGCAGGTCGCCCTGAACGAACGTCTCCAGCGCAGCAATGCGTTCCAGCGACAAACCACGACCTCCGCCCTGATAGGCGTAAGTCGAGTCGGTGAAACGATCGCACAGCACCACCGCGCCGCGAGCCAGCGCCGGACGGATCACTTCGGCCAGATGCTGGGCGCGCGCGGCGAACACCAGCAACAGCTCGGTATCGGGGTTCATGACTTCATCGGCCGGGGCCAGCAGCACATCGCGAATGCGCTCGGCGAGTGGCGTACCCCCGGGTTCGCGGGTCAGCACTACTTCGACACCTTCGGCGCGCAGGCGCTCGGCGAGGTATTCGCGGTTGGTGCTCTTGCCGGCGCCTTCCGGGCCTTCCAGGGTAATAAACAAGCCAGTCACAGGCAGTCCTTAATCAAAGTCATTGCGCGTTCTGCGGTGCGGTCGTCGCGGGTTCGGCAGCAGGAGCCGGCGTCGGCGCGGGTTCCTGAGCGGGAACCTGTGGCAGCGCTTCAGGCGCGGTATCAGGAGATGCCGCAGGAGTCGCCTCCTCGGTCGCAGTAGCCGGAGCGGTCGGCGTATTTGCCGGGGCCGGGCTGGAGCGGTAATCGGCGCGGCGCTTGAGCTGGAACTCGCGCACCGCGCTGTTGTGCGCATCCAGATCATCGGAGAACACATGGCTACCATCGCCACGGGCGACAAAATACAGACTGTTACCTTCCACCGGATTGAGCGCGGCATGAATCGCCTCGCGACCGACCATGGCAATCGGCGTCGGCGGCAATCCGGGGATCACATAGGTGTTGTAGGGCGTCGGCTCCTTGAGATGAGCACGGGTCAACTTGCCGGTGTAGCGATCGCCCAGGCCGTAGATCACGGTCGGGTCGGTTTGCAACTGCATGCCCAGCGCCATGCGACGCACGAACACGCCGGCAATCTGCCCACGCTCCTGCGGCACACCGGTTTCCTTCTCTACCAGCGAGGCCATGATCAGCGCCTGATATGGCTCGCTGTACGGCGCATCAGCGGAGCGGTTCTCCCACTCCTTGGCCAACACCTCGTCGAGGCGGTCGAAGGCTTTCTTCAGCAATTCGACGTCGGAAACACCGCGCACAAAGCGGTAGGTATCCGGGAAGAATCGCCCTTCCGGGAACAGCCCGCGATGGCCGATTTTCTCCATCACTTCGCTGTCGCTCAAGCCCTTGAGGGTCTGCTCGATCTTTTCGTCTTTTGCCAGCGCGGCACGGACCTGGTGGAAATTCCAGCCCTCGACCAGTGTCAGGCTGTACTGCACCACTTCGCCGCGCTTCCACAGGTCGATCAGACCGTTGACAGTCATGCCCGGCTGCATGCGGTATTCGCCGGTATGGATCGGTGTGCCGGCCAGATTGAAGCGCCAGTAGATGCGCAACCAGAAGGCGTCCTTGATGACCCCATCGGTTTCAAGTTCAAGAAAGGTACGGGTCGGCGTCGAGCCCTTCGGCACATCCAGCAGTTCTTCCTGCGTGACATTCAGGGGCTGTTCCAGCGCCGAATGAATTTTCCAGGCGCTGGCGCCCATCAGCAGCCCTGCCAGAACCAGTCCGGTTTCCAGCAGCAGCAAGAGTTTACGTCTCACGAATCAGGCATCCAGTAGCGCACGGGCAATGGTTTGCAGTTTACGGGTGAGCGGGCCAACCGGCCAGCTCAGTGCAGCGTAGGCGCGTACCGGCCAGACGCCATACACGCTGTTGCAGATAAAGACTTCATCAGCCCATTGCAGCTGTTCGAGGCTGATGTCGGTGATTTGAGTGGGGATGGCCAATGACTCGGCCTGAAACAATATTTCAGCACGCATCACACCGGCCACGCCACAGCGCTTCAGATCCGGAGTGATCAGCACGCCGTCGCGCACCAGAAACAGGTTGCTGAACACGCCCTCGATGACGCGCCCGGCCTGATCGAGCATCAAGCCTTCGGCGTGTTCGACATCGTGCCATTCGGCGCGGGCGAGCACTTGTTCCAGACGATTCAGGTGCTTGAGACCGGCCAGCAACGGCTGGTTGGATAACCGCGTGACGCAGGGAAACAGGCGCACGCCCTGCTCGCCATGCACGGCAGGATAAACAGCAGGCGGGGTGCCTTGCAGAATGCGTCGGCCCTGCGCCGCAGGATCAGGTGCGTAGCCACGCAAGCCGTCACCACGGGTGAGAATGAGCTTGAGCACGCCCTCGCCCATTGCCGCGGCATAAGCCAGTAGCTCGCTGCGAACCCGCTCGATATCCGCGGCGATGGCCAGACGCGAGCAGCCCTCGGCCAAACGCGTCAGGTGACGATCCAGCAATACCGGCTGGCCGCCGTGCACGGCAATGGTCTCGAACAGCCCATCGCCATAAGCCAGGCCGCGATCTTTCAGCGACAGAGCGTCAGCCGGCTGACCGTCGACCCAGCTGTCCATCAACCGGCGAACCGGCGGAATGCCAATGTGCCGTTGGTGCCGCCAAACCCGAACGAGTTGGACAGTACAACGTCGATGTCCATGTTGCGCGCAGTGTGCGGCACGAAATCGAGATCGCAGCCTTCATCCGGCTCGTCGAGGTTGATGGTCGGCGGTGCCACCTGACTGTTGATCGCCAGTACGCTGAAGATCGCCTCGACCGCGCCCGCCGCACCCAACAGGTGACCGGTCATGGACTTGGTGGAGCTGACCGCCAGGTTGTAGGCGTGATCACCGAACACGGTCTTGATCGCGTTGGCTTCGGCAAGGTCGCCGGCCGGGGTCGAAGTACCGTGGGCGTTGATGTACTGCACCTGGTCGATGTTGATCTTCGCATCGCGCAGCGCATTGGTGATGCAGCGGGCTGCACCGGCGCCATCAGCAGGCGGCGAAGTCATGTGGAACGCATCGCCACTGGTGCCGAAGCCGATCAGCTCGGCGTAGATCGTGGCGCCACGGGCCTTGGCGTGCTCGAGTTCTTCGAGTACCAGCGCACCGGCACCGTCAGACAGCACGAAGCCATCACGGCCCTTGTCCCATGGACGACTGGCGCGAGTCGGCTCGTCGTTGCGGGTCGACAGCGCACGGGACGCGCCGAAGCCGCCCATGCCCAGACCGCACGCGGCCATCTCGGCACCACCGGCGATCATTACGTCGGCTTCGTCGTACATGATGTTGCGCGCGGCCATGCCAATGCAGTGCGTACCGGTGGTACAAGCAGTGGAAATGGCGTAGTTCGGCCCCTGTGCACCCAGGTGGATGGACAGAAAACCGGAAATCATATTGATGATCGAGCCTGGCACGAAGAATGGCGAAATTCGACGCGGGCCCGTCTCATGCAGGGTACGGCTGGTTTCTTCGATGTTGGTCAGACCGCCGATGCCCGAGCCCATGGCCACGCCAATGCGCTCACGGTTGGCGTCGGTGACTTCCAGACCGGCGTTGCGAACAGCCTGAAAACCCGCGGCCAGACCGTACTGAATGAACAGGTCGAGCTTGCGTGCTTCCTTGACCGACAGGTATTCCTCGACATTGAAGCCCTTTACCGAGCCGCCAAAACGGGTGGAATAGGCAGAAAGGTCGGTGTGTTCGATCAGACCAATGCCACTGCGGCCAGCCAGAATGCCCTGCCAACTGCTCGGCACATCCGTGCCCAGTGGCGACAACATACCCATACCGGTGACTACGACGCGTCTACGCGACACAGCACTCTCCTTTTTCAAATGACGACTTTGCATCAGGCCTAAAGAAAAAACCGCACGCCATGATGGCAGTGCGGTTTTTCCATGACAGCAGACAACGATTACAAACTATTACGCCTGGTGGCTAGTAACGTAGTCGATTGCAGCTTGTACAGTAGTGATCTTCTCAGCTTCTTCGTCAGGGATTTCGGTCTCGAATTCCTCTTCCAGAGCCATCACCAGCTCAACGGTGTCAAGGGAGTCGGCACCCAGGTCTTCAACGAAGGAAGCAGTGTTGACCACTTCTTCTTCTTTAACGCCCAGTTGCTCGGCAACGATTTTCTTGACGCGCTCTTCGATGGTGCTCATACCTTGTTTTCACTCCTAATGGACAAATTCAGGCAGCTGGCCAGCGGGTAAGTGTATAGAAAGGCTTTTCAGCTTTTCAACTGAAAGCTTCACTCCTCAAACCCTGCGGCCCTCTGCCTATAAATAGATTGCAGCTTTATAACGGATTTTAGACAGCTCGTATGACATTTTTTTGAAGCAATCCGTCACATTTTACTTACATGTACATCCCACCGTTCACCGGGATTGTAGCCCCAGTGACGTATGCCGCACCGTCGGATGCAAGAAAAGCGACCACCGAGGCGATCTCTTGAGCTTGTCCCAGACGGCCCAGCGGAATCTGCGTCTGCAAGGCTTCACGCTGTGCTTCCGGCAGTTCGCGGGTCATATCGGTGTCGATGAACCCAGGGGTTACCGAATTGACCGTAATCGAACGCGAACCGACTTCACGCGCCATCGCACGGCTGAAACCTTCCAGACCGGCCTTGGCGGCTGCATAGTTTACTTGGCCTGCGTTGCCCATGGCACCCACCACCGAGCCAATACTGATAATTCGGCCCCAGCGCGCCTTGGTCATGCCACGCAAAACGCCCTTGGACAGGCGATACAGACTGTTCAGGTTGGTATCGATCACGTCGTACCATTCATCGTCTTTCATGCGCATCATCAGGTTATCGCGGGTGATGCCGGCATTATTGACCAGAATCGCCGGCGCGCCGAACTGCTCCTGAATGCTCGCGATCACGGCGGCAACGGATTCGTCGCTGGTGACGTTCAGCTCCAGGCCGGTACCTTGAATGCCGTGCTCCTTGAGCGTGGCAGCAATCGCCTCGGCACCCTTGGCGGAGGTCGCAGTGCCAACAACGATGGCGCCCTGACGACCCAGTTCCAGTGCGATAGCCTGGCCGATACCGCGGCTTGCACCGGTGACCAGTGCAACTTTACCTTGCAGACTCATGCAAGTTTCTCCTGATTCAGGCCAGCGCTGCACGGGCGGCAGCGAAAGCGTCTGGGGTATTGAGATTGGAAGTCGAAACGCCTTCGGCGCAACGTTTGTTCAGACCGGCCAGCACTTTGCCCGGGCCGCACTCGACCAGACTGGTAGCGCCCTTGGCAGCCAGGGTCTGAACCGATTCAACCCAGCGAACGGGCTTGTACAGTTGTTCGAGCAGATCACGCTTGAGGGTCTCCAGATCGGCCGGCACTTGCGCGCTGACGTTCTGTACGACCGGGATCTGCGGCGCCTGCCAGTCGATGGCGGCGATGGATTCGGCAAAGCGCTCGGCAGCCGGACGCATCAGTTCGCAGTGCGATGGCACGCTCACTGGCAACGGCATGGCACGCTTGGCGCCACGGGCCTTGCAGCCCTCGATGGCACGTTCAACCGCAGCCTTGGCGCCGGCAATCACTACCTGACCCGGCGAGTTGAAGTTCACCGCGCTGACCACTTCGCCCTGCGCCGCTTCGGCACAGGCTGCCAGCACGTCGGCATCTTCCAGACCGAGGATGGCAGCCATGCCGCCCTGCCCGGCCGGAACGGCTTCCTGCATCAACTGTCCACGGCGCTCAACGAGCCTCACCGCGTCAGCCAGGCTCAGGCTGCCGGCAGCAACCAGCGCGCTGTATTCACCCAGGCTGTGACCGGCAACAAATGCCGGACGCGCGCCACCTTCAGCCAGCCACAGACGCCACAGAGCGATCGAAGCGGTCAGAATGGCCGGTTGGGTTTTGTCGGTTTGATTGAGCAGCTCTTCCGGGCCCTGCTGGGTCAGTGCCCACAGGTCATAGCCCAGAGCAGCGGAGGCTTCTTTGAAGGTTTCGAGGATCAACGGATATTCCGCGCCCAGCTCGGCCAGCATGCCGAGGGACTGCGAACCCTGTCCTGGAAAGACGAATGCGAGGGAAGCAGACATGTAACAAGCCCCTAATGATCTTGTCGTCGAAAATGACGCCCCACTGGGGGACGCAAGAAACTGACAGTTGGATGGCCCTTTGAACCGGGCGGTCACATTTAAGCATTGTCCGACGAAAACGCCTAAGACAACAGATCCTCCAGACGACCGTGGAGGCGTTCGGGCAGGTTCTCCTGAATCTCGATCAGCGCGCGTTGAATCGCACTCTGAAAACCCTGAACCCCGGCCGAACCGTGACTTTTCACCACGATACCCTGCAAGCCGAGGAAGCTTGCGCCGTTATGTCGCGCCGGTGCGAGATCCGCCTGCAGGCGCTTCATCAATGGCAGGGCCAAAGCACCTACCACGCGGGAAGCAAAGTTTTTCCTGAACAAGGCCTCAATGCGCGCGGCGATCATCGTCGCCAGGCCCTCGCTGGACTTGAGCAGGATATTGCCGACAAAACCGTCACAGACCACCACATCCGCCTCGCCGCGATACAGGCCATCGCCCTCGACAAAACCGATATAGTTAATGCCGCGCGCCGCCTGCAACAAGGTCGCCGCCAGCTTGACCTGCTGATTGCCCTTGATGTCCTCGGTGCCGATATTCAGCAACGCGACACGCGGCCGGGCGATGCCCAGCGTCTGCGCCGCCACCGAGCCCATCACCGCGAACTGCAATAGATGCTCGGCGCTGCAATCGACGTTGGCGCCCAGGTCGAGCAACTGGCAATAACCCTTCTGCGTCGGAATCGCCGCCACCATCGCCGGCCGATCAATCCCCGGCAAGGTCTTGAGCACAAATCGCGACAGCGCCATCAACGCCCCGGTATTGCCGGCACTGACACAGGCCTGAGCCTTGCCGTCACGCACCAGTTCAAGGGCGACACGCATCGACGAGTCCGGCTTGCCACGCAAGGCCTGGGTCGGCTTTTCGTCCATGGTGATGACTTCAGACGCCGGGACAATTGTCAGGCGCGCGCGATCGGCAGCCGATTGGCCGTTGATCAGTTCTTCAAGTAGGGAGGGTTGACCGACGAGGGTCAGGTGCAGCGAGGGCGTAGCAGAAAGGCAAGCAAGGCTGGCCTGAACAATGCTGCGGGGACCGAAGTCCCCGCCCATTGCGTCAATCGCGATGACTTGAGCGGACAAGTGATTACTCGTCAGCGCCCTTGTCGATCACTTTACGGCCACGGTATACGCCTTCTGGCGATACGTGGTGACGCAGGTGAACTTCACCAGTTGTTTTTTCTACAGACAGGGTGCTAGCCTCGAGAGCGTCGTGCGAACGGCGCATGTCACGGGCAGAGCGGGATTTTTTGTTCTGCTGAACAGCCATAATTGATTAACTCCTAAACGTTTGGGTCACGCTTTAACTGCGCCAATACACTGAACGGGTTGGACCGCGTTACCTCGTCCTCGCTCGGTTCGGGTTCATCTGCTCCCGCCGGCTGCTGGCATTCTTCCGGATGATGAGCAGGCACAATGGGCAAGGCGAGCAGAAGCTCCTCCTCGATCAGTGACTGCAGATCCAATGGATCTTCGCCCAGTTCCAGCACGTCATAACCTTTCGGTAACGACTGGGTATTCGCACCCTCCTTCACTACAGCGTAACTGCATTCGCTGTGGATCGGCAGGGTGACCAGCTCAAGACAACGCTGGCAAACCATTTTGACTTCGGTGTCGATAAAGCTGTGGATCACCACAGATTTACGTTCATCTCGTTCAAAAACGAATTTGGCCTGCACCGTACCGACATCGTCGGAAAGCGGGTCGCAGAGTCTCTTCAAATCGGCCAGCAGCAGTTCACCTTGAAGGGTGGTGCCACGGTCAGCCAATTTGCGCGGGTCAACGTGAGGTGGAATCGGGTCATTCAACATAGGCGCAGCATTATAGGGATGCACCCACCCATGTCAAAGGAAATTGTGCCCTGTCCGTCACTTGCGTGCCTCCGCTAGAATTCGCGCCTGCCTCAGGAGACGCCAATGCTGCCTTTATTACTTGCTTCCAGCTCGACCTATCGCCGGGAATTGCTCGCCCGCCTGCACCTACCGTTCGTCTGCAGCTCGCCGGATATCGACGAAAGCCACCGACCGGGCGAATCCGCCATCGAACTGGTCAAGCGCCTCGCCGAACAGAAAGCCCGCGCACTCGCCGCGAGCCATCCCGCTCATCTGATTATTGGCTCGGATCAGGTCGCAGTGCTCGGCGATCAGATCATCGGCAAGCCACACACCTTCGACAAGGCTCGCGAGCAACTACTCGCCGCCAGCGGCGCCAGCGTGACCTTCCTCACCGGCCTGGCGCTGCTCAACAGCCAGACCGGCCACTGCCAGGTCGACTGCGTGCCGTTTACCGTGCACATGCGTCAGCTCGACGAGGCGCGAATTGAACGCTACCTGCGCCTGGAGCAGCCCTACGACTGCGCCGGAAGCTTCAAGGCTGAAGGGTTGGGCGTGAGTCTGTTCCAGTCCACCGAAGGGCCTGATGCAACCAGCCTGATCGGTCTGCCGCTGATTCGCCTGATCGACATGCTGCTGGTCGAGGGCGTGCAAATCCCTTAACGCACAAAAAACCGGCCATTGAGGCCGGTTTCTTTTCAACACTGCACCAGGCTTAACGCAACGAAGGCCCGTGGAAACCCATCCACATCGCCAACTGCTCAGCCACGCTGGCACCGAGCTTCTTCGAGAAGCGGTCGAACGGCGATTCCTGCACAGTGAAATCCACCAGCTCTTTCTCGCCGATCACATCCCGCGCCACCGAACTGGCATTGCCCAGACCATCGATCAAGCCCAACGGCAGCGCCTGCTCGCCGGACCAGACCAGCCCGGAGAACAACTCCGGATGCTCCTTGTCCTTCAGGCGATCGCCACGACCCTGTTTGACACTGTTGATGAACTGCTTGTGCGTTGTATCCAGTACGGTCTGCCAGAACGCAGTCTCGTCAGGCTTCTGTGGCTGGAACGGATCCAGAAACGACTTGTGCTCGCCCGAGGTATAAGTGCGACGCTCGACGCCGAGCTTGTCCATGGTGCCGACGAAACCGTAACCGGCGGCCGTTACACCGATGGAGCCGACCAGACTGGCCTTGTCGGCATAGATCTGATCCGCAGCACTGGCGATGTAATAGGCACCGGACGCACCGAGATCGGAAATCACCGCGTACACCTTGGTATCCGGGTGCAGACCGCGCAGACGCTTGATCTCGTCATACACATAACCCGACTGCACCGGACTGCCGCCAGGACTGTTGATCCGCAGGATCACACCCTTGACCTTCTTGTCCTCGAAGGCTGCACGCAGGCTGCCGACGATGTTGTCAGCGCTCGCAGGCTCCTTGTCGGCAATCATGCCGGTGACGTCGATCAGCGCGGTGTAGTTCGGGCCACGGGTGGCGCTCTTTTCCATGTCCATCAGCGGCGTGAACAGGATCAGCGCGACAAACAGATAAACAAACGTCAGCAGCTTGAAGAAAATCCCCCAACGCCGTGAGCGACGCTGCTCCTGCACACTGGCCAGCAAAGTCTTTTCCAGCAGCTTCCAGCTTTTCTCGTCACCGTCGTCGGCACTTGCCTTGGCCGATGCTTTCCATTCGTCGGTCATGCGCTACCCCAGCAAAAACATATTAAGCCTGCTGCCTCAGCCAGGCGTGCAATTCACTAAAACGGTCGATCGACAGGCGCGGTTCGAACTGTTGCAGCGATTCAATCGACTGCGCACCGTAACTGACCGCCACCGACGCCATGCCTGCATTGCGCGCCATCAGCAGATCGAAGGACGAATCCCCGACCATCAACGCCTGCTCGGGACGCACGCCGCAATGGTCGAGAATCTGCTCGAGCATCAGCGGGTGCGGCTTGCTCGCGGTCTCGTCAGCGGCACGGGTGATATCGAAATAATCTTCCCAGCCATTGGCCTTGAGCACCCGATCCAGTCCACGACGATTCTTGCCGGTCGCGACCGCCAGGTGGTAGCCCTGCTCGCGAAACGACGCCATCGACTCCACTACGCCTTCGAACAGCGGCGAAGGCACGGCTTCTGCCGCGATGTAGTGGTCGGCGTAATACTCGCGAAACAGGGTCATCTCGGCATCGCTGATGTCCGGGTACAAGGTGCGGATCGCCTCGGGCAAGCCCAGACCGATGATGCCCTTGACGGCAAAATCATCACGCAACTCGAAACCGGAACGCGCGGACGCAGAATGCATCGCTTCGACAATCCGACCAATGGAATCAGCGAGGGTGCCGTCCCAATCGAAAATCAGCAGCTTGTAATCAGATGGGCGCACTCAATCGCTCCACGGTCTTGGCCCACATTTCATCCACTGGTGCTTGCAACTTGAGCTCACCGCCATCGGGCAGCGGCACGGTCAGCATGTAGGCGTGCAGGAACAGACGCTTGCCGCCCAGATCACGGATTTCCTTGCTGAAACCGTCATCGCCGTACTTGGTGTCGCCGGCAATGCAGTGCCCGGCGTGCAACGTATGGACGCGGATCTGATGGGTGCGACCGGTGATCGGCTTGGCTTCGATCAGAGTGGCAAAGTCGCCGAAACGACGCAGGACCTTGAACACGGTCACCGACTCCTTGCCCTCCTCCTCGTCGACCTCGACCATGCGCTCGCCGGAGCGCAGGTTGCTCTTGCCCAGCGCCGCACGGACTTGCTTGATCGAGGTCGCCCAGTTGCCGCGCACCAGCGCCATGTAGCGCTTGTCGACACCGTCACCGCGCAGGGCGGCATGCAAGTGCCGCAGCATGCTGCGCTTCTTGGCGATCATCAGCAGGCCGGAGGTGTCACGGTCGAGACGGTGAACCAGCTCCAGCTCTTTGGCATCGGGGCGCAACTGACGAAAGGCTTCGATGACGCCGTAATTCAAGCCACTGCCGCCGTGAACCGCAATGCCGGCGGGCTTGTTGATCACGATCAGGGCTTTGTCTTCGTAGATAATCGAGGCTTCCAGCCGCTGCAACAGGCCTTGAGCCAATGGCACCGGTTCGTCGCGCTCAGGCACACGAACCGGCGGCACGCGCACGATATCGCCGGCCTGCAGCTTGTATTCGGGCTTGATCCGCCCCTTGTTCACGCGCACTTCGCCTTTACGCAAAATGCGGTAAATCAAGGTCTTGGGCACGCCTTTGAGCCGGGCAAGGAGGAAATTGTCGATTCGTTGGCCGGCATACTCCGGCGAGACTTCAAGCAGTTGAACGCCTGGAGTCGAAGGGGCAGTAGTTGTCATGCCGCGGATGATAACAATTTTTATGGAATTGAAGCACTTAATCATTGCTGCTATAGTCGCGAACGCCGCCAAAAGCGGCCTGGACAGCGGAACCACGGTCAAAAACCGGCCCTGACCAACGCAATTCACCAGGACGCGAGGCCGTCCTACGGGGCTTTCGCTACGTAACGGTGGAGTTTGCAGTTGTAACAAGCGCAGGTGACATGAGGCCTGAATTACACCGTCGAGCAGAGTTTTCACTCGCCTGACAGGCAAATATTCGAGGCCAGTTCACAAAGTGCAGTCAGCTGCAGATGACCCCGAGCGAAGGCTTCGGAAACATCGCCTGAATTAGCCATGATGCGTGACCTCCCCTTTCGGAGCTCACGGTAAATGCCAACCCGCTGCGGATTCTGCGCGCGGCAGCACCCGAATTATCAGGGATACGTGTAGGGTGGAGATGCACAACCGCCGGACTGTGTAGCAATAGGCTTTATCAAGACGCTTCATCTCGTCCACAGCCGCTGGTTGATTCCTCCTCCTGACTGAGTGCTTAAGTAGCCACAGCAAGCAGGACGCGTACGTCGCGATATCGGCCCAATTGGCCTGACATCGCTGGACACGGGAATGGCCAACCACTCCCGACGCACCTGACACCGACCGTGAGAAGTCGTGTGTGCCGAACGCCGTTTCCGGCAGCCCGGAAACCGACGGTACTACATGAAAAGAATGCTGATTAACGCAACTCAACCCGAAGAGTTGCGTGTTGCACTGGTAGATGGCCAACGCCTCTACGACCTGGACATCGAATCCGGTGCACGCGAGCAGAAAAAGGCCAACATCTACAAAGGCCGTATCACTCGCATCGAACCAAGCCTTGAGGCTGCCTTTGTCGATTTCGGCTCCGAGCGCCACGGCTTCCTGCCCCTCAAAGAAATTTCCCGCGAATACTTCAAGAAAGCCCCTGAAGGCCGCGTCAACATCAAGGACGTCCTGAGCGAAGGCCAGGAAGTCATCGTTCAGGTCGAAAAAGAAGAACGTGGCAACAAGGGCGCCGCCCTGACCACCTTCATCAGCCTGGCCGGTCGTTACCTCGTGCTGATGCCGAACAACCCGCGTGCCGGCGGTATCTCCCGTCGCATCGAAGGCGAAGAGCGCAACGAACTGCGTGAAGCGCTGAACGGTCTGGTTGCTCCAGCCGACATGGGTCTGATCGTGCGCACTGCCGGCCTGGGCCGCAGCAGCGAAGAAATGCAGTGGGACCTCGACTACCTGCTGCAACTGTGGACTGCCATCAAAGAAGCCTCGCTGGATCGCTCCGCGCCATTCCTGATCTATCAGGAAAGCAACGTGATCATCCGCGCCATCCGCGATTACCTGCGCCAGGACATCGGCGAAGTGCTGATCGACAGCGTTGAAGCCCAGGACGAAGCCCTGACCTTCATCCGCCAGGTGATGCCGCAGTACGCCAGCAAGATCAAGCTGTACGAAGACAGCGTGCCGCTGTTCAACCGTTTCCAGATCGAAAGCCAGATCGAGACCGCTTTCCAGCGCGTCGTCGAACTGCCTTCCGGCGGCTCCATCGTCATCGATCCGACCGAAGCCCTGGTGTCCATCGACATCAACTCGGCGCGTGCCACCAAAGGCAGCGACATCGAAGAAACCGCGCTGCAGACCAACCTTGAAGCCGCCGAAGAAATCGCCCGTCAGTTGCGCCTGCGCGACATCGGCGGCCTGATCGTCATCGACTTCATCGACATGACCCCTGCCAAGAACCAGCGCGCCGTGGAAGAGAAAGTCCGCGAATGCCTGGAAGCCGACCGCGCTCGCGTGCAGATCGGCCGCATCTCGCGCTTCGGCCTGCTGGAAATGTCCCGTCAGCGCCTGCGTCCATCGCTGGGCGAAAGCAGCGGCATCGTCTGCCCGCGCTGCAACGGCACCGGCATCATCCGTGACGTCGAATCGCTGTCGCTGGCAATCCTGCGCCTGATCGAAGAAGAAGCCCTGAAAGACCGCACGGCCGAAGTGCGCGCTCAGGTGCCGATCCCGGTCGCCGCGTTCCTGCTCAACGAAAAACGCAACTCGATCACCAAGATCGAACTGCGCACCCGTGCCCGTATCGTCATTCTGCCGAACGATCACCTGGAAACCCCGCACTTCGAAGTTCAGCGTCTGCGTGACGACAGCCCGGAAGCCGCGACCAACCAGTCCAGCTACGAAATCGCTGCTGCCGCTGCCGAAGTCGAAGAAGTCCAGCCAGCCGCGGCGACCCGCACCCTGGTTCGCCAGGAAGCCGCGGTCAAGACTGCGCCGGCCCGTGCCAATGCGCCGGTGCCGACCGAAGTCGCCGCGCCTGCCGCTGCTGCACCGGCTCCGGTTGCCGCGCCAGAGCCAAGCCTGTTCAAGGGCCTGGTGAAATCGCTGGTCAGCCTGTTCGCGACCAAAGAAGAGCCAGCCGCTCCGGTCGTCGTTGAAAAACCGGCCACCGAGCGTCCGGCCCGCAACGAAGAGCGTCGCAACGGTCGTCAGCAGAGCCGCAACCGTAACGGTCGCCGTGATGAAGAGCGCAAGCCGCGCGAAGAACGTGCACCGCGTGAAGAACGCGCCCCACGCGAGCCGCGTGAAGAGCGTCAGCCACGTGAAGCCCGTGAAGTCCGCGAGCCGCGTGAAGCCCGCAGCGAAGCACCGGCCGCTCGCGAAGAACGCGCACCCCGCGCTCCGCGTGAAGAACGTGCACCACGTGCGCCGCGCGAAGACCGCAAGCCACGTGGCGAGCGTGAAGAGCGTGTGCGTGAACTGCGCGAGCCACTGGACGCCGCTCCGGCTGCACCCGTAGCGGCTGCCGCTGCCGCTGTGGTCGCAGAAGAGCGTCCGGCCCGTCAGCCACGCGAAGAGCGCGCACCGCGCCCACCGCGTGAAGAGCGTCAACCACGTGCCGAGCAAGCTGCTGCTGCCGTTGCTGAAGAAGAAGTGAACAGCAACGAAGAGCAACTGCCGGAAGACGGTCAGGACAACGCCGAAGGCGATCGTCCACGTCGTCGCTCCCGTGGTCAGCGTCGTCGCAGCAACCGTCGCGAGCGTCAGCGTGATGCCAACGGCAACGTGATCGAAGGTTCGGAAGAGTCCGAGTCCGGCGAAAACGCTGAAACAGCACCAAGCGCCGCCGATCTGGCTGCCGGCCTGGCCGTCACTGCCGCTGTTGCCAGCAGCGTGATCAGCGCTCCGGCCGAAGCACAGGCTCACGAGCAAGCCGAACGCGCCACCGCCGCTGTTCAGGAAACCGCTCCAGTGGAAGCGCCGGTTGTTGAGGCCACTACCCCAGTGGAAGTGGTTGCTGCTCCGGAAGTCGAAGTGGCACCGGTTCAAGAAACACTGCCTCAGGTTGAATCCGTTGCACAACCTGCCGTTGAGGCGCCAGTCGTGGCCGCAGAGCCGGTTGCTGAAACCGTCACTGAAACCGTGACCGAAACCGTGCGTGAAGTACGCGAAGAACAGACCGCGTTCAACTGGGTTGCCGAGCCTGCCGTCGCTGAAACTTCAGCGCCAGTCGTTGAAGCCCCAGTGGTTGAAGAAGCCAAGGCTGCCGCGCCAGTGGTCGAAGCCGCCGAACCTGCTCCAGCGCCAGTGGTTGAAACACCGGTGGTCGAAGCGCCAGTGGTTGCCGAAGCCCCTGCTCCAGTGGTTGAAGCCGCTCCGGTCAGCGCCCTGACGCCAAACGGCCGTGCGCCAAACGACCCACGTGAAGTGCGTCGCCGCAAGCGTGAAGCCGAGCGTCTGCAGAAGGAAGCCGAACTGGCTGCCGCTGCTGCTCCGGCAGCTGAAGTGGTCGAGGTTGCTGCCGTGACTGAAGAAGCGGTGGTTGAATCGGTGATCGCCGAAGCACCACGCTCCGTTCAGGACGCGGTCGAGCATCACCAGGCGGCCGAGGAAAAAGAGCACGAGCCTAAACCGCTCGTCTGATTCCGCAAGCCAATAAAAAGCCCCGCCTGAGCAATCAGGCGGGGCTTTTTTATCTCATCCAATTCAAGCATCACCCCGATCCCTTGTAGGAGTGAGCCTGCTCGCGATAGCGGTGTATCAGCCACCACAAATGACACTGACCCAACGCTATCGCGAGCAGGCTCACTCCTACAGAGGATTTATGCAGGGCTCAGGATTGAGGAAATACCAGAGAATCGGGCACATCGATATCCCACAACACCCCGGGATCATCCACCGCTACCTCAATCACCCTGCCCTGCTTGAACAAAGGCCTGGCGCCGCGATCACCACTCAATGCCTGCAAGCCCGGCCCGAACGAACGCCCGAACCCCACCGGATGCCCAAATTCGCCCTCCTGCACCGGCACACTTACGGCGTCATCGGCCATCGCCGCCACCACCCGCTCAATACTCGACGGCAAAATAAACGGCATGTCCCCCAACACGATCAGCCAGCCATCCGCCTCGGGGCAGGCGGCAACGCCAGCCGCAATACTGTCACCCATCCCGGTCGATTCAATCGAGACCACGTCACAGCCATAAGCCTGAGCCATGCGCATCGCCTGCGGCCGCGCTTCAGTGGTCACCAGCACCCGCTTGTCGAGGTTGGCCGGTAGATTCAGCAACACTTGCTCGATCACCGAGCGCACCGCGCCATCACGCCCGGTGCAATCGGCCAGCAACTTGTCCTTGTCGGCACCGGCAACCTGGCGAAAGCGACTGCCCTCGCCCGCCGCCAGCACAATCACTGCGATAGATCGACTCATGCGCCCTCCACGACTTTCTTCTGTTTCAACTCGACGCCGTTCTTGATCGCCACAATCTCCGCCAACAACGACAGAGCAATCTCCGCTGGCGAATGACTGCCGATGTGCAGACCGATCGGCCCGTGCAATCGCGCAATGGCAGCTTCTGACAAGCCCAGCTGAGCCAGATTGTCCCGGCGCTTCTGACTGTTGATCCGCGAACCGAGTGCACCGACATAGAAGGCCGGCGAATCGAGCGCGGTGAGCAACGCCATATCATCCAGACGGGGATCGTGAGTCAGCGCGACGATGGCTGTGCGTTCGTCCGTCTGAATGCTCAACACCGCGTCATCCGGCATACCCGGGACGAACCGTCCGTGGTGCTCTTCCCAGCCATAAACGAACTCGGTACGCGGATCGCAGATCAGCACTTCGAAATCCAGCAGCCGCGCCATGTCCGCCACGTAACGCGACAGCTGCCCGGCGCCGATCAACAACAGACGCCAGCGCGGACCATAAATGGCGCGCAGGGTCTTGCCATCGAATTCGAGCACATCGGATTTGCTCGCCGCCGACAGCACAACCTCACCGGTTTCTATGTTCAGCTCACGGGCGACAATCTCATGGTTTTCACAACGGGCGAGCAACTCGGCGACCCACGCCGGATCAGCGACCCGCTCCTCGGTCAGGCGCAGCGTGCCGCCACAGGGCAAGCCGAAACGCGCCGCCTCCTCGCGGGTGACGCCATAGGTAATCAGTTGCACCGGTGGCCCGTCGCTGGCGATGCGCCCGTCGTGCAGACGGGCGATCAAGTCATCCTCGACACAACCACCCGACACCGAGCCGATCACCACGCCGTCCTCACGTAACGCGAGCATCGCGCCGGGTGCCCGGGGCGCAGTGCCCCAGGTCTGCACCACACTGAACAGCACCACCCGCTGCCCGGCGCGGCGCCATTCGAGCACGCTGCGCAGGACGTTGAGATCGGCGCTGTCCATTACGCCTGCGCCTTCTGCCAACTCTGCAACTGATAACGCACCGGCAAGTTACGGATGCGCTGGCCGGTGGCGGCGAAGATCGCATTGCACAGTGCCGGCGCAATCGGCGGCACGCCCGGCTCACCGACTCCGCCCAACGGCACGTCACCCGGCGGCGTCACCAGATGCACCGCAACTTCCTTCGGCGCCAGCGACATGCGCGCCACTTCGTACATATGGAAGTTGTCCTGCTGGACCTTGCCGTCCTTGAAGCTGATTTCACCCAGCACCGCGTTGCCCAGGCCCATGACACAGGCGCCTTCGAACTGCGAGCGGATGCGCTCAGGGTTGATCTGCGGCCCGCAATCGACGGCGATGTCAGCCTTGTGCACGATCAGCGTACCGTCGTCCTTGACCTCGACTTCGATCACCGCCGCCACATAGGTGACGAAGCTGTAATGCACCGCCAGACCGAGGCCTCGGCCCTTGGGCAACTGACGCCCCCAGCCGGCAGCCTTGGCCGCGGTTTCCAGTACCGTGCGCATGCGTCCGGTGTCGATCGGGTAACGCTCGGGGGATTCGCCGTAGTTCCACTCCTCACTCAGGGTACGCGGGTCGATCTGCCGATCCGGGCCGAGCAACTTGATCTGGTACTTGAGCGGATCGACGCCAGCCTTGTGCGCCAGTTCGTCGACGAAACTCTGAATCGCAAAACCGTGAGGAATGTTCGACACCGAGCGATACCAGCCGACGCGGGTATGCACCGTGGCTTCGGGGTTTTCCAGGCGCACGCTGGGAATCGCGTAAGCCATATTGGTGAAACCCATGCCCAGTTCGAACGCCGCTTCATGGTTCATGCCCGGGGCGAACAGCGCAGTGATGCTCGGCGCCACTGTGCGATGCAGCCAGCCGGACGGCATGCCGTCCTTGCCGACAGCGACCTTCAGGTACTCGGCGGACACTGTGTGGAAATACGAGTTGTGGATGTCATCCTCGCGGGTCCATTGCACCCGCACGGCTTTACCGGGGAACTCCTTGGCAAGGATCGCTGCTTCGACGACGAAATCCGGCTTCGATTTACGGCCGAAACCGCCACCGAGCAGCGTGACGTTGAAGGTGACATTGTCGAACGGCAGCCCGAGGCGCTCGGCGATGCGTTCGCGAGTCACCTGCGGCGCCTGACTCGGCGCCCACGCTTCACACACACCTTTGTCGTAGCGAGCGATGGCAACCATCGGCTCCATCGGTGCCTGGGCCAGATGCGGCAGATAGTAAGACGCTTCGAGACTACTGGCAGCGCCGCTCAGGGCTTTGTCGATATCGCCAGTGTTGCGCACCACTTTGCCGGGCTTGCGCGACGCCGCTTCCAGTTCCTTGCGGTAAGCGATCGAGTCATAACTGGCGTTGGGGCCGTCGTCCCATTCGATCTTCAGCGCCTCGCGGCCCTTGATCGCCGCCCAGGTGTTGCTGGCAATCACCGCTACGCCGCCCAGCGGCTGGAATTCCGAAGGCAGCGGACGGCTTTCGATCTGCATCACCTTCAGCACACCCGGAACCTTCAGCGCGGCGCTGTCATCCAGCGACTTGACCCTACCGCCGTACACCGCCGGACGGGCGATGGTCGCGTAGAGCATGCCGTCGAAATGCACGTCCGCGCCGAACACCGCGCGCCCGTTGACGATATCGGCACCGTCGATGGCTTTGGTGCCCTCCTTGCCGATGTAGCGGAACTCTGACGGCTGCTTGAGGCGCAGGCTGTCACGGGCCGGCACCGCCAGTGCACTGGCTGCAGCGGCAAGTTCGCCGTAACCCAGCTCGCGACCGGACGGTTTATGCAGGACTTTGTGCAGCTGCGCCTGGCACTCGCCCACCGGCACCTGCCATTGCGCGGCGGCGGCTTGTTCCAGCATGGTCCGGGCCGCCGCGCCGCAACGACGCATCGGCTCATACCAGTGACGCATGCTGCGCGAACCGTCGGTGTCCTGGTTGCCGAAACGTACCTCGTCACCCGGCGCCTGCTGGACTTTGACCTTGGCCCAATCGGCGTCCAGTTCATCGGCAACCACCATGGTCAGGCTGGTGCGCACACCCTGGCCCATTTCCGAACGGTTGCACACAACGGTGACCGTGCCGTCTGCGGCAATGCTGACGTAAACCTTGGGATCATCGATCCAGCCGTTGGGCATGCCATCAGCACCGAACTTCTTCGGCGCGTCTTCAGCTAGTGCATCCTGCCAGCCCCAACTCGCGGCCAGTACCAACGCGCCAGTCGCGCCAACGCCTTTGAGAAAACCGCGACGGCTGAGATTGCTCAGGGCGAAATCATTCGGCAAGCGGCTCATGCCTTGGCCTCCTTCAAGTGAGTCGAGGCCTGGCGGATCGCAGTCTTGATCCGGTTGTAGGTGCCGCACCGGCAAATGTTGCCGACCATTGCCTCTTCGATCTGCTCGTCGCTCGGATCGGGGTTGGTCTTGAGCAACGCGGTGGCGGACATGATCTGCCCGCCCTGACAAAAACCACACTGCGCCACGGCGCTATCGAGCCAGGCTTGCTGCACCACCTGCCCGACCGGATCGGCGTGCAGATTGTCGATGGTGGTGACGTTTTGCCCGACCACCGAGCCGATCGGCGTGATGCAACTGCGCGCCGGCAAGCCGTCGATATGAATGGTGCAGGCACCGCACAGGCCCATGCCGCAGCCGAATTTGGTGCCGTTGTAACCGGCGACATCACGGATTGCCCACAGCAGCGGCATGTCTTCGGTTACATCCAGTGGGTGATCCTGGCCATTGAGTTTCAGGGTAATCATGGGCACGCCCGCATATTCTTGGTGGTTATGGGGTCGAGCAGAACTGGCGGTGGTTCACGCAGATCGACTCAGGCTAATGGGCCAATACACACCAGTGAAGCCGAACAATGAACCTGTGGCGAGGGAGCTTGCTCCCGCTGGACTGCGGAGCAGGCCCTTCTTGAAAGCGGGGCCGCTACGCGCCCCAGCGGGAGTAAGCTCCCTCGCCACAGGGTCATCGCTGACTGATATGTGATTGGCACAGGCTCTCTTGTGCCGACGCGAACGTCTGCACCGGGCCTTTGGTGGAGCAAATGGACGGTTATCGTTAGCTGGCTAAGTTAACCCACCGTTAACAAAAAAGCCCTGCACTTTTTATCAGTGCAGGGCTTTGGATACCGACCTGAAGCGTAGCCTCAATAGCGGTTCGGCTCCATTTCCAGCTCGACATTGAAACGTTCGGCAATATCTTTCTGGATGCGTTGTGCCAGATCGAGTAACTGCAGGCCGGTGGCGGTGCCGTAGTTGACCAGCACCAGCGCCTGCAACTTATGCACGCCGGCATCGGCCTCGCGGAAACCTTTCCAGCCAGCGCGCTCGATCAACCAGCCGGCGGCCAGTTTCATCTGCCCGTCCGCTTGCGCATAGGCCACCAGATCCGGGTGCTGCGCCTTGATCTGCTCGACCAGCGCCGCCGACACCAGCGGATTCTTGAAGAAACTGCCGGCATTGCCGAGCACCGCCGGATCCGGCAATTTTTCGCTGCGGATACTGCAGATCGCGCGGCTGACGTCGCTGGGTGTCGGTTGCTCGATGCCTTGCTCGGTCAGGCGCTGACGCACCGGGCCGTATTCCAGACGCAGATGCGCGACACGATCGAGCTTGAAGCGCACCCGCAGGATCAGCCAACGCCCCGGCTGCTGCTTGAACAGGCTGTCGCGGTAGGCGAAGTTGCATTCTTCCAGGCTGAAGTCGCGCAGCTCGCCGGTCTGGCGATCCAGCGCGGTCAGCCCGGCGAACACATCCTTGATCTCGACGCCGTAGGCGCCGATGTTCTGCATCGGTGCTGCGCCCACGGTGCCGGGGATCAGGCTGAGGTTTTCCAGACCGGAAAAACCCAGCGCCAAGGTGTGTTGCACGAACGGATGCCACGGTTCGCCGGCTTCAGCCTCGATCACCACGCGGCTGCCGTCATCGCTGATCAGCCGAATGCCACGGCTTGCCATGCGCAGCACCAGCGCCGGAATGTCTGCGGTCAACAGCAGATTGCTGCCGCCACCGATCACCAGCAATGGCAGGTCATGGGCAGTTGCATAGGCCAGCGCTTCGCGCACGTCGGCATCGCTGTGGGCCTCGGCGAACAACTGCGCGCGCACATCCACGCCAAAACTGTTGAATGGTTTCAGCGAAACCTGTGATTGAAGCTGCAAACTCATAACCGGCCCTTCACTTCGATCAACAGTTGGTCACACGCTGCCTCGATCAGGTCCAGCACCTGCTCGAAGCCCTGATCGCCGTCGTAGTACGGATCCGGCACTTCATCGACCACACCGGCATAACGGCGCAGGAACAGATCCAGCTCGGCCTTGCCGGTGGACGGTTGAAGCGCCTTGAGGTTGCGCAGGTTGCTGTTGTCCATGGCCAGAATCAGGTCGTAACTGGCGAAATCGGCGCGGCTGACCTGCTGCGCGCGTTGCGCCGACAGGTCATAACCACGCACTTTGGCTGCAGCCTGGCTGCGCTTGTCCGGCGGATTGCCGACGTGCCAGTCACCGGTGCCGGCGGACGCCACTTCGACCTGATCCGCCAGCCCCGCTTCGCGCAATTTGTGGCGCAGCACGCCTTCAGCGGTGGGCGAACGGCAGATGTTGCCCAGGCACACGAACAGAACGCGCATCAGGCCTCCAGCAGGCGACGAACGCGCTCGAGGTCTTCAACGGTGTCGACGCCGGTTGGCGGCGCGATCAACGCGTCGGCGACATGAATCCGCACGCCATGCCACAAGGCACGCAGTTGTTCGAGGGATTCAGTGTTTTCCAGCCAGCACGGGCCCCAGTTCACGAAGTCCTGAAGGAAGCCGGCGCGGTAGGCGTAAATGCCAATGTGGCGACGGTACGGCACGCCGTCCGGCAACACGTCGCGGCTCTTGGCGAAGGCATCGCGGGCCCAGGGCAAGGTGGCGCGGCTGAAGGTCAGCGCCAGACCATTGAGGTCGCTGACGACCTTGACCACGTTCGGATTGAACAGGGTTTCAACGTCTTCGATCGGCTCAGCCAGGGTGGCCATACGCGCTTCGGTGTGGGCGGCGAGGTTAGCCGCGACCTGATCGATCACGCTCGGCGGGATCAACGGCTCATCACCCTGCACGTTGACCACGATCGCGTCCGGCGCAAGACCCAGCTTCGCCGCGACTTCCGCCAGCCGATCGGTGCCGGAATTATGATCTTCACGGGTCAGCACCACTTCAGCGCCGAACGCCTTGCAGGCCTCGACGATGCGCGCATCGTCGGTCGCGACCACCACACGGCTGGCGCTGCTTTTGCTCGCCTGCTCCCAGACATGCTGGATCATCGGCTTGCCGGCGATATCCAGCAGCGGTTTGCCTGGCAGGCGGGTCGAGGCGTAACGCGACGGGATGACAACGGTGAAAGCAGTGGTCATTTATCCAGACGCTCGTCAGTGGTCAGGGTGCGCGCTTCGCTTTCGAGCATCACCGGGATGCCGTCGCGGATCGGATAGGCCAGACCGGCGCCCTTGCTGATCAGTTCGGTCTTGTCGGCGCTGAGCTTGAGCGGGCCTTTGCAGATCGGGCACGCGAGGATGTCGAGCAATTTGGTGTCCATGAACATTCCCTGGATAAAGAGTTAAGGCAAAAGACGATCGGGCAACAGGCGCATCAATTGGGTGTCGAACCAGGCCACGAAGGCCGGTGACGGCACGGCATCGACCGCCAGATACCACCAGTCGTCTGCTGCGAAGGCACGGCACTTCACCGCGTCCTTTTCGGTCATCACCAACGGCAATGACGGTGTGAAATTCAAGGCCTGCACGCTGTATTCTGCGTGGTCGGCAAACGCATGGGGGACTGCTCGCCAGTCTAGCGCTTCGAGGGTATTGAAGAAACGTTGCGGATTGCCGATCCCGGCCACTGCGTGCACCGATTGACCGGGCGCAAAATGACCGAGCGGCTTACGCTCGCCGCTGCGCAGATTGACCAGTGCGGTCGGTTGCAGGTGAAAGGCGAAGCCGTCTTCACGATCCGCAGTGGCACCGTTGAACAGCACGCCATCGACGCTTTGCAGGCGCTCGATCGGCTCGCGCAACGGACCGGCCGGCAGGCAGCGCTTGTTGCCCAAACCACGGGCGGCGTCGATCAGCACCAGCTCCAGATCTCGCGCCAAGCGGTAATGCTGCATGCCATCATCGGAGAGGATCAGGTCCAGCGGCTCACTGGCGAGCAAGGCTTTGACCGCTGCGCTGCGATCAGGGTCGATCATCAGCGGTACGCCGGTGCGCTGCACGATCAACAGCGGTTCATCGCCGGCGACGTCGGCGCTCTGCTCGGCGGTGACCCGCCACGGCAGTTGCGGCGGTTTGGCGCCATATCCACGACTGACCACACCAACCCGCAGACCGGCGCGTCGGCAATGCTCGATCAGCCACAGGATCATCGGTGTCTTGCCGGTGCCGCCGACGGTGATGTTGCCGACCACGATCAACGGCACCGGTGGCTGATAGATCTGGCCGTCACCGTCGAGAAAGCGCTGACGCTTGTTGACCACCACGCGGCGGTAGAGCATTTCCAGCGGCCGCAGCAGCGTCAGGGCCGGATGCCCCTGATACCACGCGGCGAGCAAACGATCGGACAGGCTCATCAGGATTTGGGCGCCGCCTCGACCGTGGTCATGCGCAGATGGCTGAAACCGAGCTTGCCGGCCGCGTCCATGGCGGTGATCACCGATTGGTGTTGGGTCTTGCCGTCGGCGCTGATCGACAACGGCATGTTGGTGTCACCGTTGGCTTCTTTCTGCATGGCTTCCATCAGCGTCGCCAGGTCATTCTTCGGCAAAACCTTGTTGTTCACCGAAAACACGCCTTCGGCGCTGATCGCGACGTCCAGTTGCTTGAGCTGCTGGTCTTCGGCGGGGGATCCGCTGACCGATTCCGGCAGATCGACGCGCAACTGGGTTTCGCGGGTGAAGGTGGTGGTCACGACGAAAAACAGCAACAGGATGAACACCACGTCGATCAGCGACGCGAGGTTGATGTCGATCGTTTCCCGGGGTTTGCGACGGAATTTCACGCTTTGTCCCCGGCCAGATCGACGTCACGGTCGCCCTGCACCACTTCGACCAGTTTGATCGCTTCCTGCTCCATGCCCACCACCAGCTCATCGATGCGGCGTTGCAGGAAACGGTGGAAGAACACCGACGGAATACCGACCATCAGGCCCGCCGCAGTGGTGATCAGTGCCTTGGAAATACCGCCGGCCAGGACCGAGGCGTTGGTGGTCATGCCGGAACCGGTGAAGGCGCTGAAAATGTCGATCATGCCCAGTACCGTGCCCAACAGGCCCAGCAACGGCGACATGGCGGCAATCGTGCCCAGCGCGTTGACGTAGCGTTCGAGCTCGTGAATCACCCGCGCGGCGGCTTCTTCGATGCATTCCTTCATGATCTCGCGACCATGCTTGGAGTTGGCCAGGCCCGCGGCGAGGATTTCACCCAGCGGCGAATTGGCGCGCAATTCCTTGAGTTTTTCTTTATTGAGCTGCTTGTCCTTGATCCAGACCCAGACCTGGCCCAGCAGATGCTCGGGGGTGACGCGGCTGGCGCGCAGGGTCCACAGGCGCTCGGCGACAATCGCCATGGCCGCGATGGAACTCAGAATGATCGGCAACATCATCCAGCCGCCGGATTTGACCAATTCCCACACAGTGACAGTCCCCTCGAAAAAGTGCGCCACTTTACCATACCGGTTCGCGATTAAGACCCGCTGCCCCGACGACCTGATGCCGCATTCGGCGATCCCGCGATCAATGGTGTTTCAGCGCCAGAAACGCCGTTGTTGACGCATCAGCCACGGCGCCTGAAAGCCGCCCAGGCGCAGTTGAATGGCGCCGTGCTGCGCGCTGTCGTAGATGCGCAGCCCTTGCTGGCGATAACGCGCGAGCACCAGCGGGTGCGGATGACCGAACGAATTGCCCTGCCCCCGGGAGATCAGCACCGAATGCGGACGTAATGCCCGCAGCAAAGCCATCGAAGAGGAACTGCGGCTGCCATGGTGCGGCGCTTGCAGCCAGTGCGTCGGCAGCGCCAACGGACTTTCCAGCAAAACCCGTTCGGCAGCCGTGTCGATATCGCCGGTCAGCAGCAGCCGCTCGCCATTGGCCTCGATCTGCAACACACAGGAGCGCTGATTGCTGTCATGGGCCGCCGACCATTGCCACAGCTGAAAACTGACCCCGTCCCACTGCCATTGACGTCCACTTTCACAGGCCTCGGCCTGCAGGATGGCGGGCAGCCCCGGCGGATCGCCGCTGATCACCCGCGTCACTTTCAAGCCCCGCGATACTGCCAACGCACCACCGGCATGGTCGGCGTCGGCATGACTGAGCAGCATCAAATCAATGCGCTCGACCCCCAGTTTGTGCAGCGCCGGCAGCACCACCCGCTCCCCCAGATCGAAATCGCCGAAGCGTGGACCGGCGTCGTAGAGCAACGCGTGATGACGCGTGCGGATCAGGATCGCCAGGCCCTGACCGACATCGAGCTGCCAGACATCGGCCTGGCCCTCGGCTACTCGCTCGCGCGGCGGCGCCAGCAGAATCAACAGCAACGGCCAGCCCAACGGTCGCAACGGCACCCCACGCGGCAACAGCAACAGCAAGGCGCCGAGACTGCCGAGCAGCAAAACCCACCACGGCAGCGACGGCGAGATCCACGCCGGCCAAGCCCCGGCGATCAGCGACAAGCCACGAAACAGCCAGTCGATCAAACCACCGGCCAGCCACAACAAGCCTGCACCGACGTAAGGCACCGGCAACAACAGCGTGCCGAGCAGCGCCGGTGGCAGCACCAGCAGACTGACCCACGGCACCGCGAGCAGATTTGCCAATGGCCCGCTGAGGCTGATCGGCAGGTTCAGCGCCAGCAACACCGGGCACAGACCCAGCGCAATCAGCCATTGCGCGCGGGTCCAGGTCTGCCACCATTTCCACGCGCCGAGTCGCCCGCCGAAGGTGAAAATCAAAATCCCCACCGCGGCGAACGACAGCCACAAACCCGGACGCAAACTGGCTAACGGGTCGAGCAACAGCAACGCATCGAATGCCAGCAACAGCGGCCACCACGCGCCGAGATGGCGAAAGCGCAGGCGCCACAACAACACCAGCCCGACCATCACGCAGGCCCGTTGCACCGGTACATCAAACCCGGCGAGCAAGCCGTAGCCGAGCGCCGCGGCAAACGCCAGCCCGCAGGCCCATGGCAGCCATGGCCAGCGCAGCGGCCACCAGCCGTAGCGCGCCAGCCCGGCGACCAACAGATAGATGACCGCTGCCAACATCCCGATGTGTTGACCGGAAATCACCAGCAGATGCACGGTGCCGGTGTCCTGCAGGATCTGCCAATCCTCGCGACTGAGCCCGGAGCCGTCGCCGAGCACCAGCGCCGCCAATGCACCGCCCCGGCCTTGGGCATCGACTGCCATCAAGCGCTGACGAATGCTGTCGCGCCATGCCCAGTTTGCCTCGGCCAGGCGCTGACCATCCTTGATCGTGCCGGTCGCGCCGATGCGTTGCGCCAACAGCCAGGCTTCGTAATCGAAGGCGTCGGGATTGAGCAAACCACCGGGGCGCCTGAGCTTCACCGCCAGCCGCCAGCGCTCGCCGCTGTTGAGCGGCGGCCCGGCGTACCACGCCAGACGCATCAACGACGGCAATTTTTCGTGTCGCGAGCGGGCATCGGCCAACTCGAACCGCACCACGCCCTCGCTGGTTTGCGGCAAACCGACCACCCGCCCTTCGACCCAACGGGTTTCGCCGTCAAGCGCTTCCGGCAGGCGATCATTCAACGCCCATTGCGCACTGACGCACGCCCAGGTGAAACCGAATAGCAGAAACGCCAGGGGATAGCTGCGAAACGGCAGCAACATCAGTCCCACCAACGGCAACAACATCATCAACCCGACCGGCGGTAAAACCGGCAAAAAAACCGGAACCAGCAGACCGACTGCCAGCGCCATCATCCCTGTGCGCATAAGCCCGTCCTTGAGAGTTCCTGGATTAGGGGTAGCTGGTATGAGGGCGGGTCGTCGTCAACAATTGTCACAAAGTCTGAATGGGCGCTTCGTAGAATCCAGACATACTTGCCGCCTTAACCGACCGAGAAGCCTTATGCCCCGGCGCTTATTCAAACGTTACATGCCCGACCCGACGAGCATCAGGGAACACAAATCCTTACGCTTTCTCGGCAAGTTGCTGCATGACCCGAACCTCTGGCACCTCAATCGGCACTCGGTGGCCCGGGCGATGGCCGTCGGCCTGTTCGCCGCGTTCCTGCCGATTCCGGCGCAGATGCTGGTGGCGGCGGCACTGGCGATCACCGTGCGCGGCAACATGCCGATTGCCGTCAGTCTGGTCTGGCTGACCAACCCGATCACCATGCCGGCGGTGTTTTTCTGTACTTATCAGGCCGGAGCCTGGTTGATGAATGTGCCCGCCCGCACCCTGCCCGATTCGTTGACCTGGGAATGGATCAGTGGAGAGTTGTCGACCATGTGGCAGCCGTTTCTGCTGGGATCGGTGGTATGCGGGCTGCTACTCGGCATCCTCGCCTACTTCACGGTCATGCTGTATTGGCGCTGGTGGGTGGCGCGGCAATGGGCGCGGCGCAAGAAAAGCCGCAAGTCTTGAATGCAAAACGGCCTCCGCAGTGGAGGCCGTTTTTTTGTAGCGTCTGAATAGGCCCCATCGCGAGCAGGCTCACTCCTACATAGGAACGCGCCCTTCTGTAGGAGTGAGCCTGCTCGCGATGGCAGCGACGCGGTTTCGGATCAGGTCCGCATCCCGCGCCCACTCACCAGCAACCGCGCACAACCGAGGTACAACACCACCGTCGCCACCAGCATGAAGGTGATTGCGATACCGATGCGGATATCCGATACGCCAAGAATGCCGTAACGGAAGGCATTGACCATATGCAGCACCGGGTTGGCCAGCGACACGGTCTGCCAGAACGGCGGCAGCAAGGTGATCGAGTAGAACACGCCACCGAGGTAGGTCAGCGGGGTCAGCACAAACGTCGGGATGATCGAGATGTCATCGAAGTTGCGCGCAAACACAGCGTTGATGAAGCCCAGCAGCGAGAAGATCGTCGCGGTCAGCACCACCACAAGGATGGTCACGCCCAGGTGATGCACCTGCAGATGAGTGAAGAACAACGACAGAATGGTCACGATGACCCCGACCATCAAGCCACGCAGCACGCCGCCAATGGTGAAGCCGATCAGAATCGTGTGCGGCGACACCGGCGAGACCATCAGTTCCTCGATGGAACGCTGGAACTTGCTGCCGAAGAAGCTCGAGACCACGTTGCCGTAGGAGTTGGTGATCACCGACATCATAATCAGCCCCGGCACGATGTACTCCATGTAACTGAAGCCACCCATGCCGCCAATCTGCTTGCCGATCAGGTTACCGAAGATCACGAAGTACAGAACCATGGTGATCGCCGGCGGCAGCAGGGTCTGCGGCCAGATCCGCGTGAAGCGTTTGACCTCGCGATAAACGATGGTCTGGAGGGCGACGAGGTTGGGGCGGAACTCGGAACTCATACCGCCACCTTCGACAGATTCTTCTCTACCAGAGACACGAACAGCTCCTCGAGGCGATTGGTTTTGTTACGCAGGCTCAGCACTTCGATGTTCTGCTGCGCCAATTGAGTGAACAGCGCGGTGATGCCCATGGATTTGTCGACCTGGACTTCCAGGGTATGGCCGTCGAGCAACCGGGCGGGATAGCCGATCAATTGCGGCGCGGCGTGCAAGTCGTTTTTCAGATCCAGCAGGAAGGTCTCGACGTGCAACTGGCCCAGCAACTGTTTCATGCTGGTGTTCTCGACAATGGTGCCGTGGTCGATGATGCCGATGTTGCGGCACAGCTGCTCAGCCTCTTCCAGATAGTGCGTGGTGAGGATGATGGTGATGCCTTTCTGGTTCAGCTCGGTGAGGAACGTCCACATCGAGCGACGCAGTTCGATGTCGACGCCAGCGGTCGGCTCATCAAGGATCAGCAGGCGCGGCTCATGCACCAGGGCGCGAGCAATCATCAGTCGGCGTTTCATGCCGCCGGACAGCGAACGCGACGGCACATCGCGCTTGTCCCACAGGCCGAGCTGGGTCAGGTACTGCTCGGCGCGTTCCTTGGCGATCTTCGCCGGGATGCCGTAGTAACCGGCCTGGGTCACGACGATGTCGAAAGTCTTTTCGAACTGGTTGAAGTTGAATTCCTGGGGCACCACACCGATCGAGCGCTTGAGCGCGGCGGGGTTCTTGTCCAGG
Source organism: Pseudomonas sp. FW305-3-2-15-E-TSA4 (assembly GCF_058787295.1). Lineage (NCBI taxonomy): Bacteria > Pseudomonadati > Pseudomonadota > Gammaproteobacteria > Pseudomonadales > Pseudomonadaceae > Pseudomonas > Pseudomonas sp. FW305-3-2-15-E-TSA4. The sequence continues at coordinate 282,314 of NZ_JBYSZP010000008.1, forward strand.
TCATGACCGAAGATATTCACCGTGCCGCTGGTCTTGTTGACCAGGGTCGAAAGAATGCCGATGGTCGTGGATTTGCCGGCGCCGTTGGGGCCGAGCAAGGCGAAAAAATCACCTTCGGCGACGTCCAGATCGATACCACTCAAGGCCTGGAACCCGTTGCCGTAGGTTTTGGTTAGCTGCCGGATGGACAGAGCGGAACTCATATCGGATTTACGCACCAAGAAGGGAAGAAAAGGAAAGATTGGGCCGGGCGGCGAACAAAACAACCACGGCGCATGAGCGCAATGGTGCTTGCCGCCGCCACACAAGTACAGTCAAGAGTGTCGATAGTTATTATCAAGTCAACGTGGTCATGACTGCTTTCTGATAGGCCGGACGCTGCTTCAGCCTTGCGTACCAAGCCTGCAGATGCGGCTGCGCGGCACGTTCGATGGGCATCTCGAACCAGGCATAAATGAAACTGCCCAGCGGAATATCGCCCATGCCGATTTCGCTGCCGGACAGATATGGCTGGCTGGCGAGGGCCTGATCGGCCATGGCCAGTAGCGCGGTGCATTCCTTGATTGCGGCGTTGATCGCCGGCCAGTCCTGCTGGTCCGCTGGGGTACGCAACACGCCCCAGAACACGGTGCGGAACGGCCCGGCAAAACTCGAGGTGGTCCAGTCCATCCACTTGTCCGCGATGGCCCGGGCTTGCAGGTCTGCCGGATACCAGGCGCTGTTCGGCGCATGTTTGGCCAGCAGGTAACGGACGATCGCATTCGATTCCCACAGCACGAAGCCGTCATCCTCGATCACCGGCACCCGGCCGTTCGGGTTCATCGCCCGGTATTTAGGCGTGTCGACCACACCAAAGGCGCCACCGGCGTCAATCGCCTCGTAGGCCAGGCCCAGCTCTTCGGCGGCCCACAGTGGCTTCCTGACATTCGATGAGTTTTTCCGTCCCCAGATCTTCAGCATGACCGCCTCTTTTCCAATGCGTGGGCAGGCAGCATACGCCGGATCAGACCCGACTCAAATCACTCTGCATATCGCCCAAGACCTTCGCCTGATGTTCGCCGAACAGATGCGGGTAGCACTTTTCCAGGTGTTCGAAAAAGAATCGCTCCGGCACATCGGCGAACTGGCCGTGATCGACCAGATATTCCATCAGCAGCGCGCCGTCACGGTTGTACGGGTGGAAAACGCTGTCGTTGATCCCGTCAAAGTCCAACGGTGCGACGTTGAACAGCTCACAAAGTTGCTGATTGAAGGCCGGCGTGGCTTTGACCCAGCGCTCGTTGAGAAACAGCTCGGTGTAGCCGTGCATGGCAAACACATCGCTGCGCAGCAGTTCCAGCAGACGCGGGGTCGACAGGTGATTCTTGACGTCGGCCAGACCGATGCGTGCGGGAATGCCGCAATGCCGTGCGCACCCGGCCAGCAATGTGGCCTTGGGCACGCAATAGCTTTCCCCGGTGGCCAGCGCATAGCTGCCGCACAGGGTTTGCGGGTCGAGGCTGAAGGTATACGGGTTGTAGCGCACCGCTTCACGCACGGCGTAATAGAGACTGATCGCCTGCGCGAGCGGGTCGCGGCTGGCACCACGCTGTTGTTCGGCGAACTCCACCACCGCCGGGTGGTCACTATCGATGAAGCGGCCGGGGCTCAGATACTCGCGCATGACGATGTTCTCCTGGGTGAGCCCCGAGTCTAGCGACAGCTCAAGCACAGAGATAACGACGTTTCGGCCAAACATGCACGCAAAGACGCGGGAACGGCGAACGATTTCCTACGGGTGTTGCCCACCGAACCTACGAAAACCATCCGGGGTTTCCCACGAGTTCAATCACCATGTTCTGACCACCCCGTTTTACAGATGCCGTCTAAGCTCTGGAGGGTCGGTTTGCCTTGGTTCACGGAGGATTACATATGCTGTTGTTGTGGATACTGGTTCTGATCGTCGGTGTGGCGTATCTCGCCCACCGCCGCATCGCCCCCCTGCCCGCGTTGGGTATCGTCGCCGTATACCTGCTGGCGATGGGCATTTTCAGCCATGCCCCGGGCTGGTTGCTGCTGGTGTTGTGGATCGTGCTTGCTGTGGTGGCCGCGCCGTTGTTGCTGCCTGACCTGCGCCGCAAACACTTCACCGCGCCGCTGTTCAACTGGTTCCAGAAAACCCTGCCGCCGATGTCGCAGACCGAACGCGACGCGATCGATGCCGGTACCGTGTGGTGGGACGGTGAGCTGTTCAGCGGGCGTCCGGACTGGGACAAGTTGCTGTCCTACCCGAAAGCGCAACTGAGCGAAGAGGAACAGGCCTTTATCGACGGCCCCACCGAAGAACTCTGCGCGATGGTCACTGACTGGCAGATCGGCCAGTCGATGGACCTGCCGCCAGAAGCCTGGAGCCACATCAAGGAACACGGCTTCTTCGCCCTGATCATTCCCAAGGAATTCGGCGGCAAGGGCTTTTCCGCCTACGCCCACTCGCAAGTAGCAATGAAACTCGCGACCCGCAGTGGCGACCTCGCCTCCACCGTGATGGTGCCCAACTCCCTCGGCCCGGCCGAACTGCTGCTGCACTACGGCACCGATGAGCAACGCAATCATTACCTGCCGCGGCTGGCCCGTGGCGACGACATTCCGTGCTTCGCCCTTACCGGCCCGCTGGCTGGCTCTGATGCTGGCGCCATGCCGGACACCGGGATCATCTGCAAAGGTGAATGGGAAGGCCAGGAAGTCATCGGTCTGCGCCTGAACTGGGAAAAGCGCTACATCACCCTCGGCCCGGTCGCGACCCTGCTCGGTCTGGCCTTCAAGGCTTATGACCCGGAGCATCTGCTGGGCGATAAGGAAGATCTCGGCATCAGTCTGGCGCTGATCCCCACCGATACACCAGGAGTGGAAATCGGCCGTCGTCACCTGCCACTGGGTGCCGCGTTCATGAACGGCCCGAACTCGGGCAAAGACGTGTTCATCCCGCTGGACTACCTCATCGGTGGCCAGGAAATGCTCGGCAAGGGCTGGATGATGCTGATGAACTGCCTGTCGGTCGGGCGTTCGATCTCGCTGCCGGCAGTCGGCACTGGCGCGGCCAAATTCACCAGTCTGGTGACCGGTCAATACGCGCAGATTCGTGAGCAGTTCAACGTCCCGTTGTCGGCCTTCGAAGGCATTCAGGAAGCCATGGCGCGCATCGGCGGCAACGCCTGGATGATGGACGCCGCGCGCATGCTCACCGCCAACGCGGTGGATCTGGGCGAGAAACCATCGGTACTGTCGGCGATCCTCAAGTATCACCTGACCGAACGCGGCCGCGAGTGCATCACCCACGCCATGGACGTGCACGGCGGCAAGGCGATCATCATGGGTCCGAACAACTACCTCGGACGCAGCTGGAACGGCGCACCGATCTTCATCACCGTGGAAGGCGCGAACATCCTCTCGCGCAACCTGATGATTTTCGGTCAGGGCGCCATTCGTTGCCATCCGTTCGTGCTCAAGGAAATGGCCCTCGCTGGCCGCGAAGACAAAGAACAGGCACTGAAAGAATTCGATGGCCTGCTGCTCAAGCACATCGGTTTTGCCGTCGGCAACGCCGCCAGCACCCTGGTGCTGAACCTGGGCTTCGGCCACTTCGAACATGCACCCGGGGACAGGATCAGTCAGGGCTACTTCCGTGCACTCAACCGTCAGGCAGCGGCTTTCGCCATGCTGGCGGACTTCAGCATGATGTTGCTGGGTGGCGAACTGAAGCGCCGGGAACGCCTGTCCGCACGTCTTGGCGATGTGTTGAGCAACCTGTATCTGGCCTCCGCTGCGCTCAAGCGTTATCACGACCTGGATTCGCCGGCGCATATGGAGCCGCTGTTCCGCTGGGCCATGGAAGAAAGCCTCGGCCAGTCGGAACGGGCGCTGGATGAGCTGCTGAGCAACTTCCCGAACAAAGTGTTTGGCTGCCTGCTGCGGGTGATCGTGTTCCCGTTCGGACGTCGCCATAAAGGCCCGTCGGACAAGCTCGGCGCCGAAGTGGCAGCGGTGATCGGTCGTGCCAAAGGCGATCCGACCCTCGAAGAACTGCTCGCCGGCTGCTATCGCCCGCAGTCCGCCGACGATGCCGTCGGTGCCCTGCAACACGCCAGCGATTTGCTGAATGCCGCCCAACCGCTGCACAAAAAACTGCACACCTCGCTCAAGAGTGGTCAGGTCAAACCGGTCGCTGGCGAACACGCCATCGACGCCGCACTGGAGGCCGGGGTGCTGCAACCGCAGGAAGCACAGACCCTGCGCGATGCCGAAGCGGCACGGCGCAAGGTGATCGACGTCGATGATTTCGACAAGGAAGAGCTGAAGCAGGCTGAGGGCAAAGTCCGCTGATGCCGACGACCGTGTAGCTGTTTATTTGTGAAAAACGGGCACGAGAGCTTTATACTCCCGCGCCCGTTTTGCTCTTGAGGACTTATCTCGTGTCCAACGTCGTTGCCGATCATCTGGTTTTGCTCGACCACCTGCGCAGTATCCTGGTCGCCGTAGGTGAGGCCGAACAGGTTCCCGAAGAAAGCCATGCCTTGTTCCTGGAGCGCTTTGACGAACTGCTGGCGTCCCTGCCGATCGACCCGATCGAAAGCCAGTACCTGGGCCAGGACATCCTGACCCAAGTGATTACCCGCTATCCGCAAATTGCCCACCTGATCCCGCGGGATCTGTTGTGGTTCTTCGCTGGTGACTGCCTGCACTACTTGTCTGATGAAGAAATCGACCTGTATCAGGCACTGGAAGAACGTCGCTACGAAGCCGAACAGAACGACGAACCGTTCGACTGGAATCAGGAAAAACAGTTGCTGGCGATGTCTGCTCAGGACAGCGAGCACTGATTTAATGGTTTGAAGATCAAAAGATCGCAGCCTGCGGCAGCTCTTACAGGGAATACATGTGATTCCTGTAGGAGCTGCCGCAGGCTGCGATCTTTTGCTTTTAAAGCAGCCCCTCGCTCTCCGGCAATTCATACGCAAGCGCCAGATTATTCGGCGCCCCCGCCTTGCCCGGCTTGCTCAACGTCGGCTCCTTCTCCAGGCACTCCACCAGATAATCGATGAATACCCGCAGCTTCGGCGGCAGATAACGCGTCGGTGAATGCAGCAGCCACAGGCCGCCATGGTAGGAAGCGAGAAATGTCCACTCCGGCAACACCTGTACAATCAACTTCTGCTCAAGCGCATAGCGCGCGGTGAAATACGGCAGGCTGCCTATACCAATGTGCTGCAACACTGCCCCGAGCCGCACGCCAGTATGGTTGGCGGCATAGCGGCCACGCACGCCGACGGTCACTGCTTTGCTGCCCTTCTTGAACTTCCAGCGTGCATCGCTCGGGGTTTCCCCCAGATAGATGCAGCTGTGATTGAGCAAGTCATGCGGGTGGGTCGGCGTGCCATGTTCGGCCAGGTATTGCGGGGTGGCGCAGAGCAAATGGTCGATGGTCAGCAACTGCCGTCCGACCAGCCCGGCCGGCGGTCGATCAGTGATACGAATCGCCAGGTCGACATGATCGTCAATCAAATCAACCTGGCGGTCTTCCAGCAGCAACTCGACATCGACTTTCGGATAACGCCGCAGAAACTCAGGCATGTGCGGATGAATCACGAAACGCCCGACCGCTTTCGGCACACTGACCCGCACCAGCCCTTCCGCCTCGTGGGTGAACTGCCCACTGATCTCCATCACAGATTTGGCGGCGCTGACCATCTCCTGACAGCGCTTGAACACTTCCTCGCCACCGTCACTTAGGCGCAGTTTGCGTGTAGTGCGCTGCAGCAAACGCGTCGCCAAGGCCTTTTCCAGCCGGGAAATGCTGCGACTGATCGCCGACGGCGACGAGCCCAACTGGCGGGCCGCCTCGGAAAAACTGCCGGTCTCCACGACCTTGACGAAGATCGCCATTTCACCGAGCAGTGGCAGCGGAAGATTGATGCTCACAGCGCACAAGTCCTTTGATGTTTGAACGGATTATCACGTTATTGCACGATTCATATAATAAAAAAAGACACTTTAATAAGGGCATGGAATATGACGCTTCGCCTCTTTTTCCATAGTGATGACCTCAAGGCTAATGTGGAAGTCCTCGACTGCACGCCCCACGAGAACGAATTTGCCGTGGTGCTGCGCGCCACGCTGTTTCATCCGCAAGGCGGTGGTCAGCCTTGTGACACCGGCATGATCGGCGAAAGCCAGGTGCTGCGCGTGGTGCAGGAGCCTGACCGGATCGTGCATTACGTCGATCGCCCGGTAAAACCCGGCATGACCTGTATTCACGTGGATGAACAACGTCGCCGCTACAACACCCGCATGCATTCGGCCGGGCACCTGATCGGGCATTTCGTGCAGGCCATGGGCTGGACGCCGATCAAGGCACACCACTGGCCAGACGAAGGCCGGGTGCAATTCAAGCCGGGCGATGCCGCTCAGGAAGTCGACGCGCCAACCATTCAACACGGTATCAGTCAGTGGATCGAGCACGACCTGCCGCGCCTGACCTCACTGCGCGAAGGCGCGCGGGAAATCGGTTTTGGCGAGCTGCCGGCCTATGGCTGCGGTGGCACCCATGTACGCAGCCTGAAGGATTTGGGCACAGTCACGATCGCCTCGCTTTCGCAGAAGAAAGGCACGTTATCCGTCCACTACAGCGTGGATTAAGCTTCTCGGGCGCTGCTCCGCGCAGCGTCCGACGCCGGGGGAACCGCACTCGCCGGTTCCGTTGACTATCGATAGATGGACCTAAAAACAATGATGCTAGACGTCGAGCGTCTCGATGAGACGTGCATAAAAAAACTGGCCAACGAAGAAGTCCTCGCCATCCGCGTCAAAGGCTTCTTGCCCGAGCCGCTGGCGATCGAGATTGGCGACAAGATTCTTGCACCGGGCTTTGAGGGCTACATCAACGCGCCGAGCATCGGCCGGATCGGCATGGCGTTTTACGAGGCGGAAAACCAGCCGCTGCTGATCGAGGACTACTTCGAGCGCGCCACCCGCAACATCGCCGAACTGCGCGAGCGCTGTGCGCCCTATTCCTCGCCGGTCGACACCCTGCGCTGCATGCTCGACGAGTCGTGGCCGGCCGGCGCGCATCTGGAAAACCTCTATGGCCGCAAGATGTATGTCGGCCTGTCGCGGGTGGTCAAACCCGGCGTGTGCTTCCTCGCCCACCACGACATTTTCGCCAAGGACGCCCCGGACAGCTTTCAGGCCCGCAGCCTGGAGGCGCAGTTCGCCTGCAACGTGTACCTGAACATGCCGACCGAGGGCGGCGCACTGCAGATGTGGGACGACGACATCACCCCGGATCAGTTCGACCAGATGCGTGGCGACAGTTACGGCATCGACCCGGCGCTGCTCGGCCCACCGACCCTGGAAGTGCGGCCGGAGCCCGGCGATTTCATCATGTTCAATTCGCGCTGCATGCACTCGGTGACCCCGGGCGTGGCGGATCCGCGTCTGAGCCTTTCGTTCTTTGTCGGCTATCGCGGCAATGCTTCACCCCTGACCTTCTGGAGCTGAGATGTTATCGAACTACCTGGGCGAATTTCTGGCGCTGGCCACCATTCACTTTCTGGCCGTGGTCGCTCCCGGCCCGGACTTTGCCGTGACCATTCGCCAAAGCGTGCGCTTCGGCCGACTGGTGGGCATCTGCACCGCACTGGGCATCGGCGCCGGCATTTCCGTTCACGTTCTCTACACCTTGCTCGGCGTTGGCGCCCTGATGCACACCACGCCGTGGTTGCTGACGGTGGCCAAGGTGATCGGTGGCGCATACATCTTTTACCTCGGCATCAGCCTGATCCGCAGTAAACCGAAGACCACGCTCGAAGGCGAAAAAAGCGCTGACGAACCGCTGGTCGAGCAGTCGCTGTTCAAGGCGTTCAGCACCGGTTTTCTGACCAATGCCACCAACCCCAAGGCCACGCTGTTCTTCCTGGCGATCTTCACCACGATCATCAGCGCCAGCACCCCGCTGAATATTCAGGCGCTGTACGGGGTGTGGATGTGCTTCGTCAATGCGCTGTGGTTCGTGATCGTCGCGCTGTTTTTCTCCAGCAGCCGGGTACGCACCCTGTTCATGCGCATGGGCCATTGGTTCGAGCGCAGCATGGGCGTGATCCTGATTCTGTTCGCCGGCAGGCTGGTGCTGTCGATGTAAAAACGACACCCAAAGACAAGGCCCGGTCAGTTGCACACTGCTCGGGCCTTTTTCGTTTGTGCGCCGCTTTTGCATTTCTGTGCGACGGATCCCACTTCAGGGGCTCCCCTTCAACACCTTCGCGGTGTTAGTTTGGAAAAGATTTGTTTCAACTTTCAAACACTTCCACTCAACTGCCTGCAAAGGAATGCCCACCGCAATGAATTTTTCTCTCAAGCGACTGGCCGCTGCCAGCCTGGCTCTGGCCAGTCTTTCGTCGTTCACCCTGCCTGCCCAGGCCAACATCACCCCTGAGCAAAGTGCTGCGATCCTTAAGACCTTCAGCGATACGACGGCCAGCGATTTTCGTCAGTTTCTCGGTGCCGTAGCGAAAAGCGATCTGAGCAAGACCGACAACCTCGCCCCGGCGATCAATGGTTTTCTCGACAACAAGACCCTGACCGCCGAGCAACAGAACGAGATCAATCGCCTGCTGGGCATCTACACCCGCGCCAAGTACGGCAAAGCCGCCCTGGAGACCCTGCGCGAACTGGTGGAAATCCCGACCTTCCAGAAAGAAGGCGTGGCCCAGCACGACAATCCTGAGTTCATCAAGATCGCCGAAAAGATCAAGAACCTGGCCGAATCGTTCAACCTGAAGTTCCGCAACGTCGACAACCGCGTCTATGAAATCTCCCTCGACGGCAGCGGCGACGAAGTCGTGGGCATTCACGCGCACGCCGACGTGGTGCCGGTCACCCCGGAAAACTGGGTGCTGAAGGACGGCACCAAACTCGACCCGTTCAAAGTCACGCTGATCGGCGACCGCATGTACGGTCGCGGCACCGAGGACGACAAGAACGGCATCGTCGTCGCGATGTACGCGATGAAAGTGATCAAGGAAGAAAAGCTGCCGCTGGCACGCAACTTCAAACTGCTGGTGGACACCACTGAAGAAACCACCGGCGACGCGATCCCGTATTACTTCGAACACAACCCGACACCGAACTACAACATGGCGCTGGACGGTGGCTACCCGGTGGTTATCGCCGAGAAAGGCTACGGCACGGTCATGGCCAACTTCCCGCTGCGCAAGGCTGAAGGCAGCGGCGCAGAAATCATCTCGATGACCGGCGGCCTGGCAACCAACCAGATTCCATCGGTTTCGGTGGCGACACTCGTCACCGACAAGCCTGAGCAACTGGCTGCGAGTCTGCAGAAAGCCGGCAGCGAATACGCGAAAAAACACGGTGGTGACTTCGAAGTCGCGGCCAAGGTTGACGGCAAAGACGTCAAGCTGAGTGTCACCGGTGTGTCAGCGCACTCCTCCGAACCCGAGTCCGGCGTCAACCCGGTCGCGCGGATGCTCGACTTCATCAACAGCCTCGACGGCAAGGTGGCGCTCAAGCACAACCAGATCACCGACGCTGCACGCTATGCGTCCACCAACTGGGGCCTGGATTATCTGGGTAAAAAACTCGGCGTGGGCTTCTCCGATTCGTTCATGGGTCCGCTGACCACCTCGCTGACCTACGTCGGCGTGGACGACAAAGCCTTCAAACTGGCAGTTAACCTGCGCGTGCCGAAGGGTAAATCACCGGAGGTACTGAAGAAGGAAATCGCTGACAAACTGGCGGCCTGGAGCAAGAAATCCCACGTTGCCGTGGACTTCACTTACTCGATCGCCGAACCGATGTACCGCAATCCGGAAGGCGAATGGGTCAAGGCACTGCTGGCGGTGGCCACTGAAAACCTCGGCATGAAGCACGAGTTCGGCACGTCTGCCGGCGCGACCTCGGTGCATGAACTGCCGAACGGCGTGCAATTCGGCCTGGCCCGGCCTGAAGTGAAATACACCGGACATACCGATGGCGAGTTCAAGACGGTTGACCAGTTCCTGCTGGATCTGCAGATCGTTACTGAGATGATGGGCCGTGTCGGCCAGCTACCGAAGCTCTGATAAGGCATGGGCCCGTGATTCAGCGGGCCTGACGTGAAAACAAAAAAGGACCCGAAGGTCCTTTTTTGTTGCGTACAAAACGCTGCACAAACAAAAACGCCGATCATCACTGATCGGCGTTTTTGTGAAATTGGAGCGGGAAACGAGACTCGAACTCGCGACCCCGACCTTGGCAAGGTCGTGCTCTACCAACTGAGCTATTCC